>CAMDJH010000197.1 GCA_945900455.1 Akkermansia muciniphila | reverse complement strand
AATATCAAGAGAACTATGTGCCGCTGGACGTTACGATCTATGAACGGAACGCGGCTCAAGCCAGGTTACGCCGAGTACAACGCGAGGCTACCGAGCTCGGATTCGAACTCGTTGAAAAACAACAGGCTGCCTAGGTAGTTATTTGGAAGGATGCCTTTGTTACCCGTATGCCGCCGGTCATGTGTGATGAAGGAACTGGTTACTGAAGGACATGAACTAACCCGCAAGAACGCTAATCCGTTGGCCATATCACCACGTCCCTCGGTAGCCAGGGCCTCCGGAAAAGGTTTCATACGTGCGCATCTGTTGGATAGGCTTCCAGCGCACCGAACCGTCCAGGGAAGCCACGTTGCCGCCTTGCGCGCCATATGACTGCGGCGATGCGCCCCCGCTACCTTTGTTCCAAGGATTTCTTGCGCTCCCAACCCTGCCCCGGGCTCCGTGCGGTACTAGCGTGTAGCTGCCTTGTCCCGCGCTCGCATGGTTCAGGTCGGAGAAAAGCAAAACCTCGTTGGCGCTCACATCCGTGAGTTTTCGTGGAGAGAACCATTTGGCAGGCGGGTCCCAGGGCATCATGTGGCCGCCGTGGTAGTGGTAGCCGATCACATAACCAAGACCGTCGCGGGTTCGAGCGCTCGAGCCATCAGACCGAATCCCGTCCTTGGTAGGCAGTTGATCATAGGGATATTCAAAGGGCCATAGATTAGGACAATCAACGCATTTCACAGTGGCCAACGTGGTGAAAGCGAGCCAGGTGTTGGTTGGAATCCAAAAAATATGGGAATTACCCCCCGTATCACGCACGCCTACGGGCAGCTTGTCCTCTGTATCAGTGGCGTAGAGATGACAAGCCAGTGTCAGTTGCTTCTGGTTATTCAAACAATATGTGCGCCGGCCTCGCTCCTTGGCGCCAGCCAAGGCGGGAAGCAGCATGGAGGCCAATATGGCAATGATCGCGATCACGACCAACAATTCTATCAGGGTGAATGCTGCGAAGTGTCCCCGCCTTCCGTATGCAGTGAGGTGCGAGCACGAGGCGCTTTCCGAGGCGCTTTCCGAGGCGCTTTCTATCACCCAGGGCGGCTGTTCAGCACGCGGAAACAATCCCAGTATTGGCCGGCGAGTGAGCATAAGCGTTGGATACAATTGTTTCCAGATTGACCACAGGCACAGGATGGGTCTCTCGCCAACGTAGCCGCCGATACTGATTAACGCTGGCGGTTCAGGGAGAAGTGCTTTTGCGTCTGGTTCATTGGCGGTGACTTTATCCTCCGGAGGGCTGGTGACAAGGGTGTTTTTCCTTAGATTTCAAGCAGGATTCTGAGCTTGCTGAACGCGAAGGATCCCGCCCGCCCGAAGGCTCAGGGCTCCTGATCTGGGAATCTAAAGGGGTCAAGCCCGGAATCGTGATTATAGGTTGCAGGCATCGCCGATTGTGTGTCGGAAGTTAAGGGGTGGCTGGAGAGGTTGGGTGGGCGTGCGAACAGACCGGTTGACGAATTCACGCCGATGTAATGATGGGCAACCATTATTAACTGCTGCTCGAAACGCAGCACCTTGCCACTGGGCTGAGAAGAAGGAGAAGTGATTTCATTGGGCCACTTGTTCGAGGGGAGATGAGTTGGTGATGGAGCAGGTCAACGAAGATGTTGATAGGGAAGAGTTCTTCCAATTGTATTATCGAAATGCCGCATGAGTATTGTGACCGTACGGGGGCAGCGGCTGGCGTTGAAGGCATGGTTGCCCCGCTATAATGACGGGCTGGACCGAAAAGGACTCCGAATCGCTCGTGGCACCGAACGCGAAGATCGCCCCGGGCATCGAGAGCGTCACTCTGACAATGAAGAACGGTACGTTCCACGCCGGCTCGGTCAAACAGGAGACGACCGAAGAGCTTGTGCTGAATTTACCTGACGAAGGCTTCCTCACGCTCCGCAAGAGCGATATCATGCACCGCCAACGAGGCCTGTCCGGAATGCCGGAAGGTTTTGGCCAATCGCTGAGCGAACGCGACCTCCGTGATTTGCTTGAATTCCTTGGCATTTTGAAATGATCCGACACGCCAGGCCCGCCTACCCCAATGAGATTGCATTCATGACTCTATTCAAGTGCGCACAGGTTTCGAACTGAGTCAAAGTAGTTGAGGAACCGCTCCGGTTGAAGTTTCGGAATCGCCGTTGCGTCAGAGACTGCTCCGCCGGCGAACCCCGTTCAATGAAGGGCACTGCATCCTCGATGACGAACCGGGGCTCGGCGTCGAAGTGGATGAAGAATTTGCCGCTGAAATGACGCAGCAACGATTCGGTCTGCGGCGTGAATCGGAGTCCACCAGGGTGGGTTCCGATTTGGGAGCAGACGCGATTTACCAAGCATGAGAATCCGCTCAACCAACTTGATTTGCTGGATCGCCGCGTTGCACGCCGTTCGTTTCGCTGCGGCTGCGGCCGACAAAATTGGTTTCGAACGTTCGGTCCTGCCGATCCTCAGCCAGCATTGCTACAAATGTCATGGCCCGGAAAAGCAGAAGGGTGGCCTTCGGTTGGACTCAAAGGAATCCGCGCTCAAGAAAGGTGATTCGGGTGAGCCTGCGCTCATCCCGAGCGACGCCGCCAAGAGCCTCCTGATCAAGCGGGTCGGCGCAACAAACTCGGATGAGCGCATGCCGCCGAAGGGCGATCCGCTTTCGTCCGCGCAGATCGCCACGTTGCGGGAGTGGATCGATGGCGGCGCAGTCTGGCCCACGAACGGACCGGTCGTGGCCACCGCCAAAACCGAATTGGTCGTGACGGAGGAAGACCGGAAGCATTGGTCCTTCCGCCCGCAGCAGACGGTTGTGCCCCCCAAAATCAAGGCCACCGCCAAGTAGCGTCGCAATCCGATTGATGACTTCATTGTCGCCCGACTGGAAAGCCGCGGGATTCGCCCGAACCCCGAGGCGGATCGGCGCACCTTGGTCCGGCGGGTTTACTTCGACCTCATCGGCCTGCCCCCCACGCCTGACGAGGTTGAAGCCTTCGTTCGGAACAAATCATCCGGCGCCTATGAAGCGCTAGTGGACCGCCTGCTTGCGGATCCGCGATTGGGAGCACGCTGGGGGCGGCACTGGCTCGACGCGGCCCGTTACGCGTTCTCACGAGTGTCACTGGCGGCGATGTCGTCTCCGTGGATGCTTCCACCAACGGCCCGAGCCGGGTTGAGTTCGCCCGCTGGCTGACGGATGTCCAACACGGAGCCGGCGCCCTCGCAGCACGGGTGATCATGAACCGTCTGTGGCAGCATCACTTTGGCCGCGGCCAGGTGGCGACGCCGGGGGACTTCGGCGTAGGTGGCACGGAGCCGACCCATCCCGAGTTGCTGGAATGGATGGCGGCGGAACTGGTCCGCGGCGGTTGGCATTTGAAACCGCTGCACAAAATGATGCTGATGAGCGCCACCTATCGTCAGGGCATTGCCTGGGACAAGGCCCGCGACAAGGTGGATTCCGAGAACCAGCTCTGGTGGCGCCGCCGGCGCTGACGTTGCTCAACGACGAATTCTGCTACATCGACTGAACCATGAACACGAACGATACCTTTTACCCGAATGGCCAGCCGCACCGTCAGTACCTTCCTGGCAACCGGCGTCAATTCCTTTCCCGGGTTGGTGGCGGCATCGGGATGTTGGGCCTGGCCGGCTTGCTCGATCAATGCCGCCTGCTTGGCGCCGAACCGACTGAGTCTTCGCCGATGAGCCAGTCCGGCAACGGCCGTGATCACAATCCGAAAGGTTTTCTCATGGGGATGGCCGGCGGCGGCATCCAGGGCGGGGTCAGCCTCGGTGAGACGGACGAAGTCGGCCATAAGGCGGTGGTGGATCCCGTTTCCATTCACGACATCCACGCCACCGTGCTCCACTGTCTCGGCCTCGACCACAAGCGCCTGACCTACGCCTACAACGGCCGTAACTTCCGGCTCACCGACGTTGCCGGTAATGTGCTGCATTCGATTCTGAGTTGAGTATGCGGTTTCGGATCACACTAGTAATCGAATATAGCTTGCTTTAGACTCCCATGAAATCCATGAACGATCGACTCCACGGCCAATGCTTGGCTAAATTCTTCCAAGTTGCGATGGTATCGCTCACGCCGCATCCAGACCCCGGCCTGACCCGGAGATCCAATGGTTCTGCTGGAGCCCGGCCGAACGCATTTACGCTGATCGAATTGCTGGTGGTCATAGCCATTATTGCGATCCTGGCCTCAATGCTGCTTCCGGCGCTGAGCCGCGCCAAGTCCAAGGCGCAAAGCATCAAATGCATCAGCAATCTAAAACAACACGGACTCGCCTACAAAATGTATGTCGATGAGAACAGGGGTAGTTATCCCTTGACCTTCGGCTGGGCCGCCGCGGGAGGTATTGGCCGAACCAATGCCTACCTGGGTGGCGCTGCGGCCAACTGCGGAGGCAGGGTTAGCCAGACGAACCGGCCACTGAACGTTTACACCTCGAATACCGAGGTGTGGTGGTGCCCCTCTGACAAAGGAGGGGACAGTTATGTCATGGAAGCCTTCGATCGCTTCGGATACAAATCCTGCTGGGAATTGTACGGCAACAGCTACCTGCCGGCCTGGCGCCAAGCTGATTCTAATTTCCGGACTGAATACGTCAACGGTGACGCATCGAGCCCGCAGAGTAAGTCGAGCAACACGGAATCCCGGATTGGCCTGAAGCCGTCAAACAAAATCATCCAAGGGGATTGGGTCTGGCAAAACGACTGTATGACGGGCGACACGAAGACCCATGGCCGTGACCTGTGGCACACGTATCAGGGAAAGCGCTATGAAAACATGCTCTTTGGCGACGGGCATGCCGAAAACTACCATTTCCCCACGGCCATGGCCGACTGGATCACTCGCCCTGTTGACTTGAACTGGCAATGGTGGTGACCACACGGACTCAATCTGGGCCAACGTCTTCGAAGACGTGAGCCACGACCGGAATCCATGAGCGTAGAACTGCAACAACCACACAACCCGGCGCGACGGGGTGGCCCAATAACCTGATTGACCAATGCTGGAAGTCCAATCCGATCATTGCCGTGGAAAGGCGAAACCCTCCGTGGTTGCGGGCGTCGTACTTGGCCTGATCATGCTCAGCAGCCTCGCTCTGTCGCCTGTCCTCGGCGCCGAAACCGCGCCCGTCCAGCCGCCCGCCACCGGGGACCTCAGCGCCATGCTTCCCCGGTTGAAGCCTACGGCGCCGAATGAGTCATTGAAGTCCTTCCGCGTCGAACCGGGGTTCAAGATCGAAATCGTCGCCGCAGAACCGCTCGTCACTGACGCGATCGCCATGGAATGGGATGAGAACGGGCGGCTCTTCGTCTGCGAGATGTGGAACTATCCCGGCAATCCCCGGCCAGGTGAGCCGTTGGGCCGGGTGCGAATGATCGAGGACACTCACGGCGACGGCAAGTATGACAAGGCCACGGTTTTTGCCGACAATTTGAAATGGCCCAGCGGTGTCTTTCCGTGGGACGGTGGCGTGTTCGTGATTTCCTCGCCGGACATCTGGTATTTGAAGGATACGAATGGCGACGGCGTTGCCGACGTGCGCGAGAAAGTGTTCACCGGTTTCACCGGGGAAAACTACGCCGTGCCGAACACGCTGCGCTGGGGATTGGACAACCAGTTATACGGCTCGAGTTCCTACCGGGGCGGCTCAGTGAGGCGCTTTGACCAATCCGATGCCGTGGTGGTTCAATTAAGGGGGCACGACTGGCGCTTCGATCCACGGAGCAGGAAGTTCTCGGCGGTCACCGCGAGCGGCGAGTTCGGGCAGTCATTTGACGACTGGGGCAATCGTTTCACCGGCAACGCCGGCACGATGTTCATTCATGGTGTGCTGCCCGCGGAATATCTCGCGCGCAATCCTAACTTCCCCAGCCCGGATGCGACCGAACGCGCTTTTCAAGGGTTTTCCGACATCTATTCCATCAGCGAGCCGGAACCGTGGCGTTTGGTGCGACAGAAGTTCTGGTCGCGCTGGGTGAACACTTCCACTGACATGCGGGCGAGCCGTTTTCCGGAAAACGAACTTGCGCCGCGCGGTCACCTCACCTCGGGCTCTGGCTACACCGTGTATCGCGGTTCAGCGTTCCCGGAAAAATATCAGGGCAGTCTCTTCTTCGGTGAACCGGCTAATAACGCCGTCGTCCGCCTGGGCCTGGAAGCGGATGGTGTCGGTTTCAAACCCACCCGGCCCGACCAGACGACGAAGCGTGAATTCATCGCATCGAGCGACGCGTGGTTTCGCCCGGTGAATTTCAACAATGGCCCGGATGGCTGCCTCTACATCGCCTGCATGTATCGCGAAGTCATCGAGGACGAGAGCGCCATCCCCGACGACATTCTGAAACATCTCGATCTCTACAGCGGACGCGACCGGGGCCGCATCCTGCGCGTGTCGCCCGAGAGCTTTCAACACCCTGCGCCGCCTCGACTGGGGAGGGCCGGCGCAAATGAACTCGTCGCCGCCCTGGCGCATCCCGATGCCTGGTGGCGCGAGACCGCTCGGCGCCTCATCTACGAGCGCCAGGACCAATCGGCGATCGAACCATTGCGGAAGCTGGCCCGTACGTCGGATGTCGCCCTGGCGCGACTGCAAGCGCTCTATGCTCTGCAAGGACTCGGCGCGCTCGATGAGCAGTCTTTGCTGGGGGCGATGAAACATCCGGAAGCCCGCCTCCGCGAGCACGGTGCGAAGCTGGCCGAGACGAAACTCGACTCAGCCGCCGTTCGTGCAAAACTCCCCTCGCTCGCTGATGATTCCGCGCCGCGCGTCCGATTTCAAACCGCTCTGAGCCTCGGCGGTCTGGACGACGAAAACAGTTTGTCGGCCCTCACGCGGATTGCGCGGCGCGACGCGTCCGACAAATGGATTTCCACCGCTGTACTGACATCGGTACCGACGCGCGCCGGACGACTGCTGAAAGCACTGCTCACCGACGATGCTGCGCCGGAACGGAACCGCGACTTTCTTGGCCAACTCGCGCAAATTGTCGGCGCGCGCAACGACCCGCACGAAACGGAAGCAATCTTGAATGCGCTTCTTGCACCGCCGCTACGCTCCCGGCCTGCGTTGCAGTGGATCATGTTGCGCCAGTTTGCCGGCGGCCTGAACCGCGCCGGCGGTTCCATCTCCGCGCAGATGGAAAAGGCCGGTGACAAGTCTTCCCTCAATGCTGCGCTCAAGAGGGTGTTTGCCGATGCCGAACAAACCGCGCTGGACACGGGCCAGAGTGATCCCGTACGGACCGACGCCATCCAGTTGCTGGCGTGTGCGCCGCTCTCCGGGACTCAAGCGGCTTACGCCCAACTTCTGGATGCCGCTCAGCCCGCCCCGGTGCAGTTGGCTGCCATCCAGGCGCTGGCTTCCGGCAAGGACGCCGTCATTGCCCCGCTCCTGCTCAAGCACTGGCCCGGTTACAGCCCGGCCACTCGCCAGGAAGCGATCGAAGCGTTGATGCGCCGGCCCGACCGCCTTCACGCCTTGCTCGATGCGTTGGAAAGCAACGTGATTGCCGTGAACTCACTTGACCAGGGCCGCCGCCAGACATTGCTGCACAACCCGGACGCGGCGATTCATGCTCGCGCGGAAAAACTCTTGGGTGGTCAGCCCAGCCGCGACCGTCAGCAGGTCATCAACCGCTACCGAGCCGTGCTGTCGAACTCCATCGGCGACGCCATCCGGGGTGCGGAGGTGTTTTTGAAAAACTGTGCCGCTTGTCACCTGCACAGCCCGCGCGAAAACGCGGGACCGCGGCTCGGCGGCCTGACCGACCTTTCACCTGACGCGCTGCTGATCAGCATTCTTGACCCCAATCGCGAGGTGAAAACCGCCTACCTCGGTTACACCCTGAAGACGAAAGATGATCAGGAATTTTATGGTATCATTGCCAACGAAACGGCGACCAGCGTGACCCTCCGCCGCCCTGGAGGCGAAGCCGATGCCGTGCTGCGAAAGAATATCGAATCACTCACTTCCTCGGCGCTCTCCCTCATGCCCGACGGTTTCGAAGCCGTCGTCACGCCGCAAGAAATGACGGATCTCATCCAATATCTCCGGGGTCACAAAGATTGAGCCGCCGGCGGATTCCACTTCCATGCTCGCGTGAAATCCAAAACCCATCCGAACGGCGTCCGTTTGGAAATCCTTCCGCCCGGAGACGTCGATGCCTTATCCCGGCTGCTTTCCCTCATCGTCGCTCTGGCATTTTGGCCGTCCAGTCGCACGCCGCCAGCAACCGCGTCGTGGAGCAACAGCTCGGCGTCGCGGACGCCTCGGACGATGAGCAACTCGCGCTCCTGAAATGCAGATACATGTCAGGGAATAGAGAGACTCGCGAGCGCGTCGGCGGACTCTTGAAATTATATTATCGAGATGCCGCAGGAGTATTTTGACCGTACGGGGGGCGGTGAACAGCGGAATTGATCGGCGGCCCGGCAAAGCGCTTTCTCTCGCCGAGGCAGTACCAACTAAACGTCAGGAAGGCGGAGAGGCCGATTAAGACCGGCAGCGTGGGCCGATTCGGCGGCTGTATTCCGCCATAAGTCACCGCAATCACGCCGAGAATGGCGAACACTCCAAGCGTCCTGTACATCGTTCTGCCGAGATTGAACGGGCCCATCTCTTTCCATCGCTCGGTGCCGTAGACAAAGATCCCAACCGTCGTTGGCATGACGTATGAAATGTAGAGCAGAATCACGCTGGCAGCGGTAAGCGTGGTATAAACAGGCGTATAGATCGTAGAACCGATAATCATCGCCGCTCCGATCCAGATTGCGGCCGAAGGGACTCCGAATTTCGGAGACACGCGCTTCAGTAGCTTCGGCAGACCGCCATCGCGGGCGAATGCGAAAGTCATCCGCGAGGTCGAAGTGAGGCACGCGAGCCCGCAGAGATAATTCGAAACCACGATGCTGATCTCCAAGGCGATTTTCAACTTGCGGGGTATCACGCTATCCATCAGCCAGAAGAAAACGTTGGCGCCTTGTTTGGCGCCATCCTGAACACTTGGGAAGGCTAAGACGAAAGCCGCTACCATCGCAAAACCGAAAATGCCCGACAAATAGACGGAGTCGATTATTCCCCTGGGCACGTGTTGAGCCGCGCCGATAGTCTCCTCCGAAGTATGGGCGGAGGCGTCGAACCCGATGATCGTGTACATCGGCCAGAGCAGCCCCATCAGAATCAGGCAAAAGATGCTGCCATTGGCCGGCCAGACGTCGCCGCCAGGCGCACCGCTGAAGTTCTCGATGCGGAAGAACCGCCCGAAATCGTGCGAAGGGGCATAGAAGTACATCGCCAACGTCAGCGTGACCGCAACGACGAAAATAAGGTAGCCGCTGAAATCCGTCAGTACCTTGGTCACTCGGATGCCGCGGTGATTGAACAGCGCGTGGCTGCCGGTGATGATCACCATGCCCATAGCCTGATGAACGAGCGTGAGTTTCGTTGGATCGATTCCGATGAGCGGTAAAACAATGTTGATGAAAAGCGTGTATGTGCCGACGTTTACCGCGGCGGTCATAAAGTACAACCCGATCAGGTTGAACCAGCCTGTCGCCCACCCCCAGCCACGTCCGCCCAGAATTGACGACCAGTGGTAGAGTCCTCCGGCGGTGGGAAATGCGCTCGCGACTTGCGCCATTGTCATTGCAACAAAAAGCGATATGAAGCTGCCGAGCGTCCAGACAATCAACACCGAAGCCCCGCCAATCCCGCTCGTCCCCTGCTGCAGTGATGTAATCCCGCCGGCGAGGATGCAGATAATCGAGAACGAAATGGCGAAATTCGAAAACCTGTTCATCTTCCGCCGGAGTTCCTGTTTGTATCCGAAATGGGCGAGTAGTTTCACGTCAGCCGCAATCACCGCGCTGGTTTCTACGTCGGTATCCGGTCTGTTCAGGGAACCGGAGCTCGTCGGACTGACGGAAGGACAATCTTTGTTCGATGCGAGATTCGTACTCTTCATTCCACTCAATCTTTTCTTATTTCGTTATTGGTAGGACTTCCCTTTTTGATGCTCCGCGATTAGGGAGATTTGGTTTATTGAATCGGGGGGACTTTCGATCACACTCCACCCGTCATCGGACGGCAGCAAGGGAATTAAGTGGGTGATGACGGACAAACGGTGGGCGGGAGAGGGGGTTGAGGCCGCAAGCGGAGGAAATGGAGGCTGATAAGGATATTTTTGCAATATTATTGCAGGATTTTCCTTTTTGACGCTCCGCGATTAAAACATGGAAGAAGTACGGCAAGTGGCCAGTGTCTGCGAAGTGTTTCGACAACATTGGGCCAATTCCGCATCACATGCCGTATGGTTAAAAACACTTGCTACGCGAAGACTTAGCTTTAAGGCTAGGCCTTGAGTAAGTTCTCCGGTGAATGGCCACTCCCAAACGGGCACTTCAGGATTGAGACGAACGCGTGGCGGTTCGTTTTTTTTGGCGTGGTTATTTTAAGCGCACGCCATGGTTGCCGATAAACACGACGACAGGCCCCTGCGAATTCTCATCCTTTCGCAGGTGTTTTGGCCCGACACAGCCTCCACCGCGCAGCACGTCTGTGATCTGGCCCGAGAATTGGCAGCGCGGGGACACTCCGTGGAGGTGCTTGCCAGCCGGTATCCTTACGAAAACCCCAACTATCGCTACCCGGCTTTCGAAGAGCATGACGGCGTTCAGATTCATCGTCTGCGAAACACGGGCTTCGGGAAAAAGCGCATGTGGGGCCGAATCATCGACTCGCTGACGTTCAACCTGCTTGTTTTCTTGCGATTGATCGGGCGACGTCGGAACCGGGTGGACCGGTTGGTGGGGCTGACTTCCCCGCCGTTGGTGTCGTTTATTGGGTCGATGGTGGCGCGTTGGAAGGGATGGCGGTTTTGTTATTGGGCGATGGATTTGCAGCCGGAGCTGGCGATTGAGGTGGGTCTATTGCGGGCTGGATCGTATCCGGCGCGGATCTTAATGGCGATGGGCCGAAGCGTATTTCAGAAAGCAGACCGGATTGTGGCTTTGGACCACTTCATGGCCGAACATATTCGCGAGACGCGAGGGGCAGCGGAGGTTCAGGTATTGCCGGTTTGGCCGGTCTTGGAACAACCGGGCTGGGCTGGGGATCGTTTGCAAAATCCGTTCCGCCAAGCCAACGGATTCGGAGATCGATTCGTCGTCATGTACTCGGGCAACCACGCGATCGTGCATCCGCTCGACACCCTGCTGGAAGCAGCGGGAGAACTGCGCGATGATCCGCGTTTCCTGTTCGTCTTTATCGGAGGAGGCGTCCGCAGCCCCGAGGTCACCCAATTTCGAGAACAACACGGGTTGGCTAATATCCAGCAGTTGCCCTACCAGCCGCGGTCGGAGATTCACATTTCCCTGGCAGCGGCGGATCTGCACGTGGTGGTAATGGGCAACGGCCAGGTTGGATTCACCCATCCGAACAAGGTTTATGGCGCAATGTATATCGGGCGCCCGTTTGTTTACCTGGGTCCAACTCGCAGCCATGTCGGCGAATTGATCCAGCGCTGCCCGCAGAACCTCCAGGCCGCTCACGAGGATACGGCATCGCTCGTGCGTCAATTGCGTAACTTTGTGGACGCGGGCCCGGCTTACTGGCGGGCGGTGGGTCACTGCAATGCGGACTTCGCCCGCCAGCAGTTTAATCCTGGCACGCAGATTGCGGCAATGGCCGAACTCGTGGAATTGATCACGCTGCCGGTGCAGACGCCCGTTCTCCGCCCGCCGCCCATCGTTGAGTTGGGAAAGACGCGGGGTGCGATTACTCCCGGACCGCAGATGTAATCAATTCGAGGACCCTGCGCAGGCCGTCGTCGCCGCCGAGGCTGCCTTCCTGGAACGGCGTCCGCGGAACCGGCTTCCAATCGTCGCGCGACACATCGACTTCGGAGGGTTGGGGAATGCGGGTTAGCGCGGGATCGTATTGCCCCTGATTCCCTCCCAGTTTGTAGACGACAAGATCGAGCGACGGAATGACGAAGAGTCCGAATCCGCCTGCGCCGGATTTATAGAAAGCGTCTCGCGGCGCACCCGCCACGTGTCCATCGGCGTTGTGCTCGAACTGGAGAGTGAACGGCGTGTGCGTGTTATAGGGTGAGGGTGCATCTCACGGAAACGGTGGTTTTCGAGTCAGCGATTGTTGAACGGAAGAATTCTTCATTTTTCCCGGGACTCTGATTTCGATTTCTGAAACGCTCCGCGGCCAATGGTGCTGCCGAGCAGAATGCAAGGGCGCGACTTTGGT
>CAMDJH010000196.1 GCA_945900455.1 Akkermansia muciniphila | reverse complement strand
CGAGCGGCGGCGACGAGCTTTGAGCCTACAGCTCGCGTCGCTGCCGGTCGCCACGCGTAACGGACTCGCCTGCCTGCTGCTGGAAAGCGTCATTTTCACCCACAAATTATCCGGAAGAGCCCTCATCCAGATGGCGGATCTCTCGCACCCAAAACCCGTTGCTCAACCGCACGCCCCGTTCCGCTAGGTTCAGGACCACCTCCTCACCGTTGATCAGGCGTACGGGATGTGGGCGAAATTCCTCCGGTGCCCATGCCGGGCCGGGGAACTTGTGGTACGTGACCACGGCGATGCGTTCGGCCCACATTCGGCGAAAGACGTCCGGAGAGTAACCCGCCCGGTCGAAGATCAGGGTGAAGCATGCTCGCCACAGTTTTTCCTTTAGCTCTGCGGGCGTCGGCTGGCCGGGCACCTCCACTTTAAGCCGCGGCACAATCGACTCTTCGAGCACCTGAATCAGGCCCGGATCGGCCGGCTGCGTCACCACAAAGAACGGCTGGCCATCCATGGCGTTGACCCAATAATCACTGGTGCCCCGCAAGCAGAGCTTCTGTCGGGCCACATAGCGCCGAGGCAACTGGGTGAGCGATCCATTATACACCCGCACATGGCCGTCAATATAGAGAGTGCCGGCGCATTCCGGTTCCGTTGCCATCCACTCCTTGGCCAGCGCGCTGCTCCATTGATGGACCTTGGTTTCATCGGCGGAGAGAACGGCGAGCTTTCCCCGCAGAGTCTTGACCTCCGGCAGCCGATCCAGCCCGAGGATCTTGCCCCATTCCCCCGGCGGCTGATAGCGCAACGCCTCGGGCGAAGCCACCCGGGCCAGGGCCATGAACGCCATCACCATAAAAATGCTCTCCATCGGATAGAAACCCGGCGGCAGGGTGAAAAGCTCCCGGCTGTGCCGCAGCAATCCCAGTTCCAGCAGGGCCGGCAAAGCGCACAATACTTCGGCCTGCGCCACGTCATCCGCCCGCTCCAGCCGGATGGCCGCCGAACCCAGAGCGCCCAGAGAGGCCAGCATACGCTCGTCGACCCGCGCGGTGCCCACTCCCAGCGGCGTCTGCGCATCCGTCGCGCTACGCTGGCTCTTGGTGCTGCCGATCGACTCCGCGCTTAGAGCGCCGGGAACCTCTTTTTTTTAGACACCCGCAGCCGGCCCGAATCGATGGCCTTGTGCAAGGTCGAGGGAAGTATGCCACTCTGCTCACTGATCAGCGGTACGCTCAAACCCTCATCCAACAGCGCCTGAACCTGAGTCAATCGCTCGGGCGTCAGGCGGTGACCGTTGCGCTTGGCCGCCGGTTTGAAGAACGCTTCCGCTCCCCGTATCCGGTAACGTTGGGCGCAGCGCTTGAGCGTGCGTGCGGGCACACCAAAGGCTTTGGCGATCTGACCATAGCTGGCGGTGCCATTAATGATGAGTTGCGTGGCAAAGAGCCGGAAGCTCGCCAGATCCGACGCCTCGTGGGTAAACACCGGCAAATGTCCGTTGTAATAGACGATCTGGTCAGCCTGGCGCTCGAAGGCCAGTTCCGGATTAATGTGTGAAGTTCCCTGCGGGAAGATTGGCAACTGAACCTGAGGCATGGGCCAAAGAAACCCCGGCCATGCCGTTCGGCAAGCTCAGAATCCGAATCCTCCGACTAGCCGATCTTCCCTCAAAAACTTTCAAACCAGTGCCACCTATTTTCCATGCCCTCGCTTTCCCAAGGTTCGATGTCAGGAGCGCTATTTCCGCGTAGACTGTGCTTGCCTTGAGAATGGAATTTGTCGCCACCGACTATTGAGGAATGAGAACCACGGATAAACGCCGATAGACGCAGATTTCATGCCCTTTCTATCCGCGTCAATCCGTGTTCATCCGCGGTTCTCCTCTCCTTTATCCGCGGATTTGGGGGGAATTGACCATGGCCGAATTCAAAATTCATGAACTGGAAGGAACCCGCTACGTCGATGTTCACCTGAATCACGAGATGGTCCGGGCTGAATCCGGCGCGCTCTGTTATCTCCATGGCGACATCGCGATCCACTCGCGTTTGATGCCGTCCGTTGGAGGATTAATCAAATCGCTGATGGCCGATGAATCGGTTTACCGCCCCACCTACACTGGCACTGGAGTAATTACTTTGGAATCGTCCCTCGGTGGTTTCCACCTGCTGGACCTTCAGGGCGAATCATGGATCCTCGAACGAGGCGCCTACTGGGCATCCGAGGGAAGTGTGGACCTTCGTTTCCACCGCGAGCGCATCCTGACCTCGCTATGGTCCGGCGAAGGACCCGTCTACCTGCAAACGAAGGTCAGCGGTCACGGGAAGGTAGTGGTCACCACCCGCGGTCCTGTCGAGGAGGTAGCCCTGACCAAGGGCAACCGGGTTGAAACCGAGGGCAAATACGTCATCGCACGAACCGGGGATGTGAATTTCAAGATGAGGCGCGCCACAAAGAACTTCTTCGGGAGATTTACCGGCGGCGAAGGTCTGGTCCGCGTGTACCAAGGCACGGGGCGAATCCTTCTGAACCCGGCGCCTTACTGGCGTTACCGAATCTTCACTGAGCGGGGGCAGAACCCAGATGTGCCAGCCAGGACGGTGGCTTGAATTGACGATTCAGCAATCCCCCGATTACCACCGAACCCAAAGAATGAGCCGCCACCACACAACCAGAAAATCCTTAGACCGCGATCCGATCGGTGGCCGAAGCCATCGAAATAGAAGGCCACCAACCAATGGCGCCGACATCAAAACCATCCTGCTCGGCTTGCTCCTGCTGGCGGTCGTGGCTTCCGGCTGCCGCTTCGCCATGCCGGAGCGCAAGATGAAGGCGTCCGTTCACGCGCAGAAGGATGTGTCGGCGAGCTACAACCAGATCCGGTTGCGGATACGTTCCATGGTGGGCCCCGCGTGCGGCGAAATTGAGCAGACGGCGGATCAAATCATCGTTTCGGGCGATGTGACCAAGGGGCGGGCTTTCGCGAAGAAATGGGCGCGCGAACACCCGATTCATCACTCGATTTCCGACCGGGAGTCCACGCTCAGTCGCGTGCTGGAGCGGGATAGCTCTGGCTCCATCTCTACGGGTCAGGCGGTCGCGACCGTTGACCGCCTGACCCCGGCGCTCGATCGCGCTCTGGGTGTGCTGGAAACCGCGCCGAAATTGATCGCCTCCGAGCGGGAGGCGGCCATCAAAGCCGTGCAGGACGAGATGACCCGGACAATTAAGTTTGTGCAGGAAGAGCGGGTCGCCGCGCTGGATCGTCTCACCACTGAACGACTCGCGGCCGTCAAGGATCTGCAAGTCACCGTCGTCGCGGAGCGCAAGGCGCTGACGCAGGACCTCGAGCAGATCAGTCTCAAGGTGGTGGACCATGCCTTCTGGCGCGCGGCGCAACTCCTCGCCGCCGTGCTGGTATTGTTGGCCATCGGATTGGTCTTGGCGGTAATCGTCTTCAAACGCATGCGAACGCAAAATCCATGAAAGCAAAACTCACATTACTCGCCGCCTTGTTCGGCTTCGCGACTGCGGCCTTTGCCGCCACACCCGACGACGGCTCCGTGCTGCCTTTCTCGCCTGCGCCTTCCGCCAGCAAGGTGGGGCCAACGTTGCAGGAATCCATCCACAAACGCCGCGTCGAACCTAACCGCCTGCCAAAGGACGCGCCGAACGTCCTCTTCGTGCTCTATGCCCTGGGCGGCTCCGGCGGCGGCCTAACCTCCTACATGGATGAAGGCCAGCTCGTCTTTGAATACAACCTGATGATCATCGACCGCTCGATCGCAAAGTCGGCGGAGAAGATCGCACCGGGCAAGCATACCATCGTCGTGGAGACCAAGCTTAAGGCTCCGAAGCCCGGCGCGCCGGCGGACATCGTGCTTAGCGTCGATGGCAAGGAAGTCGCCCGCACGCTGGCGAAGATGACCGTGCCCGCTGCGTTTACCGCCAGTGAAAGTTTCGACGTCGGCGTGGACCTCGGCTCACCGGTTTCCCGTGATTACTTCGAGCGCCGGCCGTTCAAGTTCGATGGGAAGATTGGCAACGTGAAGGTCGAGTTGAAGTAAGAGCCGCTACGAGACTCGCAGCATGATGAAGTACCTGCAGCCGACCGCCGTTTACACCGTGGTCCAGTTCTGATCCGAACATCTACGCCTTTCCTGGCCGACGGTTCGCGAGGACCTGGGCAGTTTGCTGCGCTCGGAATGCCTCGTATGCCGCACGACATTCCGGGTACTTGTTCCCAAGAATTGCCGCGGCGAGGAGAGCGGCATTGATGGCGCCGGATTGGCCGATCGCCATCGTTCCGACGGGAACGCCGGCGGGCATCTGGACGATGCTTAAGAGCGAATCGAGGCCATTGAGGGCTTTCGATTGTATGGGCACCCCTAAGACCGGGAGCGGCGTTTTGCTGGCGCACATTCCGGGCAGGTGGGCGGCACCGCCGGCACCCGCGATGATGACCTCAAGACCTCGGTCCACGGCACTGGCAGCGTACTCGAACAAAAGATCGGGTGTCCGATGGGCGCTCACGACGCTGGTTTCGAAGGGCACCCCCAGCGCACGGAGTTGTTCGGCGGCGGCCTCAAGGGTTTCCCAATCCGACTGGCTCCCCATGATGATTCCCACCAACGGCTTCTTCATGGGGGGCATCCAACCAGACTGAGCCGCGGGAAGGCAGCCCAATTTCATGACCCGGTGCGAATTGCGCGAACGTTTGGGATGGTGTATGCGTCTCCCGGCTATTCGATATGAATGACCGCCGCGCTTTGCCGATCGATACGACCCATCTGCTGCCGGAGGGTGATGCTCCCCGTCGACTGGTTCGATGGATGGCGGCGGGGCTCGTTTGCCTGCTGGTAGTGGTGATGTGCGCGCGGCCTGTGTATCGGGCATTAAAAGTCCGGCGGGCCCGGGGCGTGGTGCGCGAGGCGCAGTTACTGATCGAGCAAGGCCGCTGGGATGCGATCAGCCGGCATGTCCAGCTCGGTTTGCAGCTCGCACCTCAGGATTCTTCGGCCCTCCGGTTGGCCGCACGGTACTGCACCCATTTCGGCAGCATCGATGGCATGGCGTACTGGCAGATGTTGCTGGCCAGCGACCGGGCGACGCGGGATGACCGTCTCGACTATATCCGATTCGCGCAATTATTGGGGCGACTGGATCTTGCGGGCGTGGAACTTGGGAAGATAATGCTTCCGACTCTAAAGGATAAAGACACCTTGCTGTTGGCGCTTCAGCAAGTGCAGCAAAAGAACGATTCGCAGGCCGCCGGGCAGGCCGCGCAAATGTTGGTTTCCCAGTTCTCGGGGGACGTCACCGCTCGATTCCGGGCCGGCGAAGCGTTTCTGGAGTCTGCAGATCCGGCGGTGCGCGCCAACGGCCGCTTACTGTTGTGGACGGTGACGGGGCAGACTGGAAAACACCGGGAAGCGGCCTTGCGGCGACTGGCGCGAGTCCCGGAGCTGACACCCGGGGAAATGCAAACTCTGGTGCGGGTGCTGTCTTCCCTTGATCCGCCGCAGGTCGAACATCGACTCCTGACGTTTGATTTGCGGCTTCGATTGAAGCCCGATTCCAAGCCGGAGCTCGTGGCAGAGTTGATCCAGGGGATCGATCGCAAGACACCGCCCATGGAGCGTCTGGCGGTAGGGCAGTGGCTCTTGCGCAATGAGGAAGCTCAGGCGGCGCTTGACTTGTTTCCCTTCGAAGAATCCCGTCAGGACTCGTCGTTGCTGCAAGGGCATCTGCAGTCCCTCTTCGAGCTTAAAAAATGGGATGAGATTCGGATGATTCTGAAGGATTCGGACCTGCCCCTGAGTCCAGTGATAGTTCATTGTTTCCGAGGTTTTAGCGAGAAATTGACCGGGAACACGGAGAGTATGGCAACGCACTTTTTTGGAGCGGTGGCTGAGTGCAAGAACCGTCCGGACCTTTTGCTTTTCGTCGCCCGCTACGCCGAGATGGCGGGTGCCATTCCCGCTGCCATTCAGGCTCGTCAGCAGATGCTCACATTTCCACAACTCGCGATTGAATCAGCCCGGGAAATAGTCCGATTGAGCCAGCAAGTGGACGATTTAAGCCCCACGCTGGCGGCGCTGAAGCGGTTGGTCGAATTCACGCCAGACGACTCGGTGGCGGTCAGCGAGTTGAACTATGTCGAGATGGTTTTGAATACGCGTGATCCGGCGACGCCGGAACGGGTCGCAAAATTGTTTCGCGACAGTCCAAATTTTTTCCCGGCGCGCCTCAATCTCGCGCTTTGGGAATCAAAGAACGGGCGAGCGGAAGTCGCCCTGGACCTGCTGGAGGGGCAGAAGATCGATTGGGATGCGGCGGTGCCGCGGGCCCGGGCCATCTACACGGCGGTCCTCGGTGCCAATCACTCGCGCGATGCGGCGCGACGGGTTGCCCGGGGAGTGGAACTCGACCGGCTCAAGCCGCAGGAGCGGGCGCTGGTGCTACCGTGGTTGGAATAGATTCGCACCGGTGTACCGTTGTGATTGGACGGGCGAGGTTGGCTGGGGAATGTTGGAGTGATGATTCCGTCTTTTGATTTCAATCGGCAGTCCGCCCATCGCTCGGCAGGTCGAGGGTGGAGTCTATGCTGGATTGTCCTGCTTCTCGTGACTGGGACCGCACGGATTGGCGCGTCGGAGAACGTGTTTCTGACCGGGGTTCCGGACTACGGGTGGTTCTATGGTTGCTTTGGGACTGCCAGTGGCAATTTGATGGGATATTGGGATCGGCATGGATTGCCGGATTACTACACAGGCTTGACCGAGGGCGGGATGGCACCCCTCGATACCCTCGGGAGCCATCAATCGATTACGTCGCTTTGGGTGTCGGAGGCCGGTCATGATGGACGCCCGCCGAACCGTCCAGGTCATCTGGATGACTACTACGTGGACTATCAGAGTACCGCGGAAGATCCCTATGTGACGGCTGGACGGACGGAGCATTCACCGGACTGCATTGGCGATTTTTTGGGGTTGAATCAGCGTAAGTGGACCAATCTCAACAACGAATGTGCGGGAAATGTGGACGGATTTTCTTTCAATTATTTCGAGCCCACCGGGGCTCGATGGGTTGATTTTTCTCCGCCGCCCTTACCTTCGGGTCCCGTCCCCGATATCCAATCGGGCTTGCGTGAATTTTCGCGTTATCGGGGTTATGCGGCGGACACATTTTCCCAGCTCGCCGATTTCCACCCTTCGACTCAAATCGGAAAAGGTTTTTCGTTTGCCGATCTACGGGCCGAGATCGACGGCGGTTATCCCGTGCTGGTGTTCATGCAGGATCATGCAGAATTTTCCCGAACGATTAACGGCATTCCGGGACTAAATCCAGAGATTCACGGCATGCTGATTTATGGATATCTCGTGACGGATGATGGGCAACAATTCGCGCGGTACCGGACGAGTTGGGCAAGTGGCGACCTGCAATTCAGCGAGTGGGTGGATGCGAACTGGACTCCGGAGGGGGATTTGAACCTGCCCGTTCGGGGTGTGATCGGTTTTCACCCCCATCCCCGGATTCGAATGGTGGAACCGGATTCTTACGGGGTAACGATTCGCTGGGATGGCCCACTGGCGGAGGTGCGCGATGATTTGGCGGAAACCGTCCGTCCGGCACACTACTATGTCGTGGATCGCGCGGCCCGACTGGAAGGGCCCTTCCATCAAGCGAGTCAGCCCAGGGCGGCGTTGGAATCGCGGATCGAGCCGTGTTGTGAGGGAACGGCTTTTTTCCGCGTGCGATTGGTTGCACCCCCTTCGGAAGCGGTCCTGGCTCCCACTTCCGGCGGTTATTAGAAATAGCCCGGCACCTCGTCGCGGTCGAAGAGTCCGGAAATCCCTAAGGCTTCGAGCCGGGTCCGGCCGCACGCCTCAACGTGTCCGTCCAGGAAAAGACCGTTGGCCGAGCGGCCGTGTCGGGCATGAACCTCTTTTTCGGACGCTGCGCGGAAAAAATAGAACTGTTCACTGCCGATCCCTTGTCGGCCGCGGCTGGTCGTGTCGGCGACGTGCAAGTAATTTGCTGGGTCCTCGACCGCATCCAGTTTGAGCCCCTCGCGAAGGGGTCCCCGCGTGTAGTTCACCGGGGGATCGAGCCGGATGCCATAGATCTTGATCCAGTTCGTAAAACGATACGGTCGGTACGAGGGGCACACAAACACATCGAACGGACGGAGACGGGCATTGGTCGCCAGCAGGGCTCCCCAGGTCACCCCCTTCTGGAGTGGGGCATCGAGTGGAAGTATATTGCCCGTGTCATGGGCGTACGTGAGGGACGCGAGGGCAAGTTGCCGGACATTGTTCAGACATTGCACCGAACGGGCCCGGTCCCGTGCCCGGGCGAGGGCCGGGAGTAACATGCCCGCCAGGATCGCAATGACGGCAATCACGACCAGCAATTCAATCAGCGTGAACGCAACGAAACCGCCGCCGGTCCGAGAAACCAGAAACGAGCGTCGGATCACTAAATCAAGGTGTCGCATCGGCAGGCTGACTTTTCGACGGATATGCGTAATTCCAAAAAGCCCACTCCAAGCTACCGCTATCGAGCCGCAGGTCAACGGCGGGTTGAGGACCACGCTGCCAGGGGCACATCCCCAAATTGTTGGTAGAGGTTGTCGCGCTGCGACAACCCCGCCCGCGTCCAGCGGGTGGACAGGGCCGCTGCGCGGTCCGTGCCGCGCCTGAACGGCGCGGGGACGCCGCAGCGCGGCGTCCGCTACCGTCTCCAACAGCTTCAGGATGCGCCCGCTGCCAGGGTACGGAAAGCGGATACCGGTGAAATCTGGGATCCACCTAGCCTCAGGACTCCTGAGCCTGGCGGCGGGCAAAGCGGACTGCTTGATCCGCTGCCACCTGACCCGGCGGCCGCACGGGATTTCACTGCGATTCTGGCACCACCGCGGGAGCTGATTGTGGCTCGACGCCGGCCATAAGGCGCATCAAGGCCGGTTGTGAAAACTGGTCGCGAGTCAATTCGCCGGCGGTATGTCCCTGGCGTAGCACCATGATGCGACGACTGATGTTCATGACTTCCGGTAGTTCGCTCGAGATGACGAGCAAGGCAAGCCCTTGCGAAGCCAATTCATCGAGCAATTTATGGATCTCGGCCTTGGCTCCGACGTCCACCCCGCGGGTGGGCTCGTCCACGATCAAGATGTCGCATTCCCGGGCGAGCCATTTGGCGAGGGCGATTTTTTGCTGATTGCCCCCGCTCAATCCCGCGACGGTTGCTTCCAATGAACTCGTTTTTACGCGCAACCGATCGGCGTACCGTCGCGCCAACGCTTCCTCTTCGGAGCGCCGGATGAATCCGAACGTGGCCAGTTTTTTCAGCGACGCGAGCGAGGTGTTCTCGCGACAATTGAGACTGAGGACGAGACCGAGGCGCTTGCGGTCCTCGGGTAGGAGACCCATGCCGCCCGCCAACGCCGCCTTCACGCTTCCGAGCGGCATTTCCCTTCCATGCAGGAAGACCCGGCCGGTCGCCGCCGGGTCAATTCCGAAAAGCGCCTGAGCAACTTCGCTGCGGCCAGCGCCGACGAGACCGGCGAAGCCGAGAACCTCGCCTGCGTGAAGGCGAAACGAGATGTTTGAGAACTTTCCGGGCGATGACAGATTTTCGACGCGCAGGACCTCCGCGCCGATGGGACGTCCGAGGTGAGCCGGTTCGTGACGTTCGACATCCCGACCAATCATCTGGTGGATTACGCGCTCTGGATTTGTCGCGCGGATGTCTTCCGTCGCGACGTGCTTCCCATCCCGGAGGACGGTCAAGGTGTCGCACAACTGGAAAATTTCCTCCATCCGGTGCGAGACATAGATGAGGGTGATGCCACTCGCGCGAAGATGGCTAATGAGCCGAAAGAGATGCTCACTTTCAGCGACGGAGAGCGAGCTGGTCGGTTCATCCATCACAATGATGCGGGCACCGGTGCCGACGGCTGCTGCGATTTGCACCAGTTGTTCCTGTCCAGTTGTAAGGCGTGAAATAGGCAGGTCCGGGTCGAAGTCAGCCTCGATTTCGCGAAGCATTCCCGTGGCCGTGTCGCGGAGGCGCCGGCGGTCGACCCAACCGAAGCGCTGGGGAAGATTGCCGAGGCAAAGATTCTCCGCGATGGACAGATTTGGGCAGAATGCCAGTTCCTGGTGAACCATGGCGATGCCCAGCTTCCGAGCGGCTAGCGGGTTGGACGGAGCGATCAATTCCCCGTTCAGGCGTAACTCGCCGGCATCGGCGGAGTAGACCCCGGCCAGGATTTTTCCCAAGGTGCTCTTGCCCGCCCCATTTTCGCCCATCAAAGCATGGCAGCGTCCGGCAGCAATTTCGAAAGTGATGTCATCGAGAGCCTGAACGCCGGGGAACCGTTTCGAGATGCCGTGGAAGGTGAGCAGAGCCATGGGAATGCAACCCCATTGACACTCGACTGAAGGCGAATGCCAACTGAGAAGTGAATCAAATAATGCCCAAGATTATGCAGAGGGCACCACCGTACTCCGAAGCGTGTCCTTCAACCACCCCCACGCTGCTCGCAATCCGACCGGTCGGACCGCGTCAAGCCGGAGTGCGCGGGAAAGCTCGGCTTCGTGTCCTCGGAAACGGGGCGGGAACCAAGCCCAGTCCCCTTTGTCCAATAATCCGGCGACGCGCAGCGACGGGTACAGCAAACCCTGTCCGACTTCGTAGCGACCCACTGGAAGGGGCAGAGATTTCTCGGGCAGCACGAGCCACGGGCGATACCGGAACACGAGGCGCCCGGTGAGATCTCGAGAGACCCGTCCGAAGGAGCGGCGGGCAAGTCCGGAACACTTTCGGGCGAGGAAGGCGGGGTGGTCGGCCCCGGCAGGAACGAACCGTCCATGACGCAGCGAAACCAAGTCCCACGCAAACACGTGTCCGAAAACGAGCAATCGGAATGCCCAGCCGGAGAAAAATGCGGCCGTCAGAATGACCAAGCCAGCCCACAGCGCCCCGGCATACGGATTCGCAAATGCGGTCGCCACGACGGAAGCAAGTATGGCGGTGCGGAGCGCCTTCAGCGCCAGATCGAGTGTGTTAAACGGACTCAGGAGGATCAGCACTTGAGTGGCATGGGCTACCACCCAGACTGCCGCATAGGCAATCACGCCGAACATGGCAAGCATTCCCCCGCCGGCCGCACTTGGAGAAATGGCCGCCAAACCGAGGGCTGCGGGCGCTGTGCCTTCGGAATCGAAGGCCTGGACTACGGCGCCCAGCAGCGGGATGATGGCTCCGGTGGCGATAAGTCCGCTCAGTTTGTTCTCAAACAACTCAACGACGTCGATCGGCTTCTTGAGAACTTTTGGAATCACCGGCCCAAACAGGTCCTTGGCAAAGCACAGTGCCACCAATGCGAGAGCCGGTATCCAGAACCACGGTTGCGCAAACCATGGCAATCCGCTGCGGGCGGGCGGAGAGGCATGATAATACCGCCATGCGCCAACAGCCCCCACGCCGAGTAGTGGGGAGATAGCGATTCCGGTGAGTTGCGACACCGCCTCGGCGGCGGCCACGCCGGGAGGGGGAGGACGCATGACGGTAGCAGCGGGAATGGCAGCGGGAACGGTGGCGGGAATGCCTGGGGCAGGGGAAGGCATCGACCCGGCAAACGCGACGGTGAGCAAGAACCACAACGGAAGAAAAAATCGCACCCACGGTTTCATAATCAACTCAATGTGGGCTGCCGAACTGGCCTTGGAAAGGGCAATTAACGCCGTGGTCGGATCACGGTTCAGGATTCCACTGGTAGCTATATTTTGGCGGGGGTTCGTACGCGGGAGCCGCCGCCGCCCGATTCCAGTAGATTGGAATGTACTGCACATGACCATCGACAAAGCAGACATTGTTTTTTGCGTCATTCCGGGCATCGCTCTTGGCAATGCCATCATGCCAGGAAAAGGGTGCCCAGGTGGCTCCATCGGCTACCATGACGACGCGCGCTGGTTGTTTAACTTGCGTGGCCACGGCACCCAACAGTCCCACGATCTTGCCGCCGCTTCCCGCCCAGCTCGGTTCGTTAAAATAGTAGCTCGTGGCCCCGAGCTCAATTCGCTTGTAATAGGGTCCCCAGTTTACGTCTCCCTTATCAACCGGGCAGCTGTACATGCTTCTCAGAGTGCCAATCGTCTGAGTTTTTATTAATGCGCTGCTCACGTAAGCGTCGATGAACTGCGGCCATAGCCACCAGAGTCCCTGCCCATTCACCGGGTGCATCTCACGGAAAGGGTGGTTTTCTCGAGTGACAGTAAGATGAGATAAAAAATGCGCTGAGATTGCGAAGAGATTGTGGTCAGCCAGAAGGCTGGACGGAGAACTGCGCGTGTGGG
>CAMDJH010000195.1 GCA_945900455.1 Akkermansia muciniphila | reverse complement strand
GCCGAGCTTTCCAGCAGCAGGCAGGCGAGCGGCGGCGACGAGCTTTGAGCCTACAGCTCGCGTCGCTGCCGGTCGCCACGCGTAACGGACTCGCCTGCCTGCTGCTGGAAAGCGTCATTTTCACCCACAAATTATCCGGAAGAGCCCATGATAGGTCATGCCGCCGCGAATGCCGCCGCCCGCCAGAACCGATTGCTTTTGGGCCGGGATTCGGCCGCCGGCGAGCTACTCCCCGCTCTCGTACGGCGACTGGCGCAAGCGGCGAGGCAGGTCGCGGCCGCCGTGCAGGACGCGCTCAACCGACAGCGTCTCGTCGTCGAACCGGTAGAAGATCGCGTGACGATGGTACGGTCGTTGTACGCGCCACGAATGAATCTCCGCAAGCTCCGGCCAATCCTTGAAGCGGGGCCGGCCCAGTCCCGGAGTGTCGGCCAGCTTCTGCAACGTGGCTTCCACGGCATTGACGAATTGCTCCGCAACTTCGGGGCTGGCGTGATCCCGAAATCAGTCCACCTGTTTCCGCAGGCCGAGCAGGAAGCAAGCAGACTGACGGAGGGCGAGGCTCATGGGCGAGCCGGCTTGCGGCGGGCCCGGGAGCGCAGATCGTCAAAATGTTTCGCCGTCAGGGGCCGGTGCGGCTCGCGCACCGCAGGCAGCAGCAGTTCCGCCAATTCCTGTGAATCCAATTCTGCGGGATCGTCCTTCGCGCGGAAGTCACGCAAAGCCTCCCGCACGACCTCGCCGGGATTGGCATAGCCGCCCGTGCGGACTTTTTGAACGATGAAGTCTTGGAGATCTCTGGTCAGGGTCACTTGCATGGCCACGTTTTTCCGCGCTTGCTTGGCGATGTCAACGGCGATGGAGGGTTCAGGCGGGGGCGCTTCGCACGCCCCTGGTTATGGTGCGGCCCGCTGGCCTCACTCGTAGCGTAGCGTTTCGATTGGATCGAGTTGGGACGCCTTCCAAGCCGGATAAAAACCGGAGACGACATGGCAAAGCCCGGTGTAGTTATTCAGCAGTGTGGTGCATTCAACTTTCCGGCAAATACACACGAATGCGGATCCGCGGTAATGGGGCGGGTCCCTTCGGATCGGGAACATTTCGTCACCCCTGCTCCGTCAGGCGGATAGTCCGCTTGGCCTTCGCGCTCCGCGCGGCCGCATCGACGATTTCCTGTCCGATTCGGCTGATCCGGATCGAGACCGGTCCTTCGAGGGGCTGATTTCGATCCAAACAATGGAGCAGATACTGCACCGGATTCCGGTTGGGCGCCTTGGGAGCCGGGGCGGCCAATCGGTGATGTTGGGGCTTTCGCCGCGTCTGTACGGTAACGAAATCGTCGTAGTCGTAACTGCTGATCGTGCCCTCCGTGCCAGCGACGACGAATCCGCATTGTGGTTGCGGTTGGAGCGTCCAGGGATCAGTGAAGGTGCCCCAGCGCGTTTCAAACTTGGACAACCCATGCGCATAGCGGGCCACGACGATGCTATGCTCGTCCACCTCAAGTCCCTTGGGTTCATCCACGGTGGCGGTGACTTCCAGCGGACGACGTCCGCCCTGATACCACGTGCCGAGCGTGGTGCCGTAGCCGAGATAATCGAGTAGCGACCCGCCCCCCAATGCTCTCTTGTAAAACCAGGATTTCGGCTTCTCCTTCGCGATCTGCGCGGGAGTCTTCTCTTCTTTGTCCGCTCCATGCCAAAGCGGTCCACGGTTGCCCCCGAAATGCCAGACGTTGAGGACCTCGCCGATCGCCCCAGCGGTCACGAGATCGTGGGCCTTGCGATGAGAGCCCGCCCATTGCAGAGGCCAGTTGACCATCAGCGTCTTCCCCTTGGGCATCGCCGCCACCATGACGTCCGCCTCCTTGAGCGAGGCCGCAAACGGCTTCTCGACCATGATATGCACACCGGAAGGCGCCACGTTCTTAACCCATTCGCCGTGCTTCGAGGCGGCTGGACAAAGGATCACCACATCGGGTCGAGTCTTTTCGAGGCAGGCCCGGTAATCCGTGAAACTCCGATCGCGCGGCACTCCGAGTTTTCGAATCGCCTCCTCCATCCGCGCCGGTTGCTCGTCGCTGATCCCCACCAACTCGACCTGCGGATGCTCGCGGGCCATCCGAAGAAGGTCGCCCATGTGGAAGTGATCGAAGTTGATTCCGGCAATTTTCCAGGTCGGTTTTTTCATGAAATGGGAGGGACGTTAGGGGGGCGAGGGTGATCCAGGGCGACCTGCCGGGCAAGCCGCAAGGCGGCGATCATGCTCGACGGATTCGCCACGCCGCGACCCGCGATGTTATAGGCTGTGCCGTGGTCCGGTGATGTTCGAACAAAGGGCAGACCGAGCGTCCAGTTAACGCCCGATTCAAATCCTATCATCTTTAACGGCACCAATCCCTGGTCGTGATACATCGCTACCACGGCGTCATAATCCCCCTTGAACACTTCGTAAAATAGGGTGTCCGCCGGGAACGGTCCGTGGACATCCAACCCCTTCGCCCGACACCCTGCCACCGCCGGTGCAATGAGTTCGATCTCCTCGGACCCCATTTTTCCCCCTTCGCCTGCGTGCGGATTCAGTCCGCAGACGGCAATCCGCCGACGGCGGAGTCCCAGCAGACCGCAGGCTTCCCCCGCCAGTTCGATCGCTCGCGTGATCGACGAGGCCGTCAATACCCGGACCACATCCTTCAGGGGAACATGAGTGGTCGCCAGAGCCACCCGCAACCAACGCCCCCGATCATCTGCCCCCAGCAGCATCATTGCCGTCCGGGAAACACCGGCGCATTCCGACAGAAACTCGGTTTGTCCGATGAAGTTCGGGAAGCCCGCGTTGATGATGGCCTCTTTGGACACCGGCGCGGTGACAATACCCGCCAGCTCACCGGTCATCGACATCCGCGCGCCTTCGCGAAGCCAGTCCATTGCGGCCCGGGAGGCGGCCTCATGGCCGGGGGGCAAATCCGGTGACAGGGCCACCGTTTCCGGATCGTGCAACACCACGCGGGCGTCCACGTTCCCGGGGTCGGCCGCCCGGGGCAATCCAGACTCCAGACCCAGCAGACCCGCGTAGTAATCCGCGACCGTCGAATCCCCGATCACAACGAACCGCGTGTCCTCCATCTCGCCAGCAAGGGAAGCGACGGCCTTGAGAGCAACCTCGGGTCCGATGCCGGTGACGTCTCCCAATAGAACTCCCAACGTCAACAAGGGAGTGTTCACAACTTAGAAGTAGCGAATGAAGGCCTTCTCCCGAAGTCGCTTCATCCAGGAGGTGACGAGGCGTTCAAACTCCTTGTTTCGCAGAATCGCCTCGACCTCGTTGCGAGCCTCATTCAGTGATCGCCCGCCGGCCTGGGTATGTTCGTCGACCTTCAAGACGAAGACCGCCGTGTCTAGATCCACCGGCTCCGCGACCTGGCCTGCGGAGAGCTTCAGGGCCGCCTCGCGAAGCTCTTTCCGGAGCGCCGTGTCTTTGTCTTCAACCCAACCCCGATCCCCCCCTTTCGTCCGGGCAGCGTCATCGGAAAATGAATTCGCGAGTTCCGCGAAGTCCCCTCCATTGCGGGCTTTCGCCACGAGTTCGGACGCCAGTTTCGCGGCCGCACCGGGCGGCCGCTTCGACTTGTCGAGTACGATCATCCGCAACTTCACCTTCTCCGGGACCTGGAACTTCGCCGAGTTTGTCATGAAATACGCTTCAATCTTTTTCGGCGACAAGAGAACCTGCCCGTTCACATTTCGGGACCGCATCAAACCCACGATATAGTCCTCCTTCACTTGACGGGAAAAATCTTCAAAGGATTGGCTTCGGGTCTGCAGCTCTTTCGTCAGTGCCAGACGAGTTCCAAAACGCGATTTTATCTCAGCATTGACCACCTCTTCCAACAGACTCTCGGGCAGACGGAACCCCTTGGTGTTGAATTCGGCGAGGATTAGCTGCCGGTCAATCAGTTCTTCCAACACGTCGCGTTTGATCAGGAGCTCCTTCTGCTCCCATTCCTGCGGCGGTCGACCCAAGTATTGCTTGTATGCGGCGCGCAACGGCGTCAGCGCCATGACCTCCACTTCATCGGCCGTGATGACCTTGTCATTCACCAAGGCGGCGACGCCGTTCATCAGACCTCGTTGGGCGTGGAGCTCAAGCAGCCCGAGACAGGCAAGCCCCAGCACCCCGATAGCAACCGTTCGCAGACTCATGGTGGAAACCTAGAAGCCTCTCGGCGCTCGATGCAACTGCGATTCCAACAACTCGGTCCAGGGCCCGCCCAGTTGCTTCGGAACCCAGGGGGCAAGAAACGAACACGGTCCGGTTAGGGTGGATGACAAAAATTTTCCCGAGTTCCAGCATCACCCCCGTTACTCCTGCCAACGGGTCAATGCCTTGATCGGGCTCTTCCCGACCGGAGCCACGCGGTAGGATTCGCACGCGAAGCCGCGAAACAAAGCAGAGGACTTGGTCAAAACGTCCTCGGACAACGTTCGAGTCGAAACGCAAATTGCCGGGGGGAAGAACCGCGGATTCACACGGATGGACGCGGATACGGGGTAGCCGTTGCCTCTCACCTTTTGAGTGAGCCCCCCGAATCACCGTTTATCGGCGTTCATCCGCGGTTCCAAACTCCGGTTCATTGGATTACCGGAAAAGGCTGAAAACTTAATCTTTTCAGATTTTTATCCCGCACCCGCCCGGTTGTCATCCCCCGCTGGATCCTTGCCACCCGTCAGGGATCCCTGGAAGCTGCCGCTGGGGCAACCAAACACCGCCAAATTGAGTGTCCATTGGAAGAAATCCTCGAATTGCAGCGACGGGCCCGGTAGTTTGCAGCCCATTCGCCGTCTCGTCATGAATTCCGTCCTCCAACCCCGGTCATTCCATTTCATGGGTAGGGAAGAACTCCAGAAACTGGACGCACATTGGGACCCTGAACTTGGCAGGAGTGTGCGGCCGCGCGCCATGGCCGATCCGCCGGTCGGCCCTAGCCGGTTCATGGAGGGGTCGACTTTTATCGGCGCACGCCATGGGACGGCAATCACCGCTTTTCTTCTGCTG
This sequence comes from Akkermansia muciniphila, assembly GCA_945900455.1. GTDB lineage: Bacteria > Verrucomicrobiota > Verrucomicrobiia > Limisphaerales > UBA9464 > SIBK01. The sequence goes on along the minus strand of CAMDJH010000195.1, from coordinate 7,317 downwards.
GCTTTCCTGGTCGTGCTGCGCGGCGACGAATCAACGGCTCCAGGGCAGATCCAGTTCAACCGAGACATCCGGCCCATCCTCTCCGACACCTGCTTTCACTGTCATGGCCCGGATAAAGCGAAACGGAAGGCCAACCTCCGACTCGATCTCGAAGGCAGTGCGAAGGCCAAAATCGAGGACCATTTTGCCATCGTCCCCGGCGTGCCTGAAAAGAGCGAACTCATCCGCCGAATTACGACGAGCGATCCCAAGGAACACATGCCGCCGGTCGAGGCAGGGCGACAGCTTGCCCCCCGACAAATCGAGTTGCTGCGCCGCTGGATCGAGCAGGGTGCGACGTGGCAGGCACATTGGTCCTTCATCGCTCCGACGCGGCCCGCGCTGCCGCGTGTGACCGACTCGCGGTGGACTCGAAACGCGGTGGACTCCTTCATCCTCGCGCGGCTGGAGAAGGAAGAACTCCAACCCTCGATGGAGGCGGATGAGGCCGCGCTCATTCGCCGCCTGTCGCTCGACTTGACCGGCCTACCGCCGACGCCTGTGGAAGTGGACGCGTTTCTTGCCGACGGTTCGCCGCAGTCGTACGAACGCGTTGTCGATCGTCTGCTGGCGTCGCCACGCTATGGCGAGCGCATGGCCAGTCGCTGGCTGGACGCGGCGCGTTACGCGGACACGAGCGGCTACCAGAGCGATGGCGATCGATCCATGTGGCGATGGCGCGACTGGGTGATTGAGGCATTCAACCGCAACATGCCCTTCGATCAGTTCACCGTCGAACAGCTCGCCGGAGATCTGCTGCCTGGCGCAACGTTCGCGCAGCGTATCGCCACGGGCTTCAACCGAAATCACCGAGGCAACTCCGAGGGCGGCATCATCCCGGAAGAGTATGCGGCTGAGTATGTCGTGGACCGCGTGGACACAACGGCCACGGTCTGGCTCGGCCTGACGATGGGTTGTGCGCGCTGCCACGACCACAAATATGACCCGATCACGCAGCGGGAATTCTACGAAACCTTCGCGTTCTTCAACAACGTCCCGGAGAGAGGTCGGGCCGTCAAAATAGGCAATTCACCACCCGTCATGGCAGCGCCAACCGACGCGCAGGCAATGGAACTTGCGAATCTCGATCGTCAACTCGCTGCCGCTGAAACCCACCGGCTCGGCCTGGAATCACAAATCGTCGCCGCTCAAACCGCGTGGGAGAAAACATTCGCCTCCGTGCAGCCCGCGCCATGGACGATTACGAAGGGGCTGCGAGCGAGGTTTAAACTGGACGGCAAACTCACGAGCAGCTTCGGGACGAATGCGCCGGCGACGTCGGTGAACGGGGAGCCCGTTTTTGCGCCCGGACGCCGGGGAATGGCGGCTTCCTTCGACGGCAGTCGATTCATCGACTGCGGTGACGCGGGAGACTTCGGGTTCTTCGACAAATTCACGCTGGCCGCCTGGGTTCAACCCCGCTGCACCGACGGTACCCTACTGTCGCGCATGGTGGAGCAGGCAGAGGATTCGGCATTTGCCTCCGACTCCGAGGGCTATCGCGTGCACCTCAAGTCCGGCCGACTCCAAGTCCATCTCACCAAGCGTTGGCTCGACGATGCGTTGCGGGTGGAGACCGAGGCGACGCTTTTGCCGGACCGATGGCAGCACGTGGCGATCGTCTACGACGGTTCGCGTCTGGCGGCGGGCGTGAAAATCTACGTCAACGGCGAACTGCAGACCGTGCGCGTGCTGCTCGATCAATTGAACCAGACCTTCCAAACGAAACAACCACTGCGAATCGGCTCAGGCGGTGGGCCTGGCAACCGGTTTCGCGGGGGGGTGGGTGATCTGCGGGTTTATGGCCGCACGCTGTCGGCCGAGGAAATCGGGATCATCGCAACGATTGAAAACGCCGCCGAGCTGGCGGTGATTTCCCCCGCCCAGCGCACTGCGCATCAGACGGCGACGCTGCGCGCCTGGTTTCTCGCGGAGCATGCGCCGGCGTTGTTGAGCGACGCTCAAACGACCGTCACCGAGTTGCAGGATCGGCGCTCGAACTGGATCGATAGCCTGCCGACCGTGATGGTGATGGTGGAGATGCCGGAACCGCGGGAGACATTCGTGCTGAAGCGGGGTGAGTATGACAAGCGGGGCGAACGGGTCACCGCCGGCGTGCCCGCAAGCCTGCCGCCGTTACCCGCGGGTGAGCTCCGCAACCGGCTCGGCTTTGCGCGATGGCTCGTCAGTCCTGCTCACCCGCTCACTGCCCGCGTAGCCGTGAACCAGCAGTGGCAGATGCTCTTCGGCACCGGTTTGGTGAAGACGACGGAGGACTTTGGCTCGCAAGGAGAACCGCCAAGCCACGTCGAGTTGCTCGATTGGCTCGCCGCGGAGTTCACTCGCACCGGCTGGGACCTGAAGCGGTTACTCAAGACACTCGTGACGAGCGCGACTTACCGGCAATCGTCGCGAACGACGCCGCCGCTGCTCGCCCGCGACCCCGAAAACCGGCTGCTCGGTCGCGGGCCGCGGGTGCGACTGCCAGCCGAGATGATTCGAGACCAATCGCTCGCGGTAAGCGGACTTCTCGTGGGCGAATTGGAGGGCCCCTCCGTGAAGCCCTATCAGCCGAAGGGGTTGTGGAAGGAATTAACCGGCACCGACTACGAGCCCGACAAAGGCGATAAACTCTGGCGCCGCAGCCTCTACACATTCTGGAAACGCACCAGCCCACCGCCGACGATGACATCGTTTGATGCCCCGGGTCGGGAAGCGTGCTCGGTGCGGCCGAGTCGGACGAGCACTCCTTTGCAGGCACTGGCGCTGATGAACGACGTGACGTTTGTGGAGGCGGCGCGTTGTCTGGCGCAGCGCGTGTTGCGCGAAGGCGGCTCGACGCCCGAGGAGCGCTTACGGTTCGCGTTTCGGCTCGTGCTGACGCGCGCGCCCAAACCGGCCGAGATGACGGTGCTGATCCATGACTTGAACGACCACCTTGCGCGGTTCCGCACCGAACCCAAGGCGGCATTGGAACTTGTCAGCGCGGGTGAGTCGCCGCGGGAAGCCCGCCTTGCGGTCGAAGAACTGGCGGCATACTCGGCCGTGGCGGGATTGATTCTGAACCTCGACGAAGCCGTCACTAAGCAATAGGTGTAAAACATGAACCCGCTAACCGATCATCGTTTGGGGATCAACCGTCGCCAGTTCTTCGGCCGCACCAGCCTTGGTGCGACGGCACTGGCAGCGTTGTTGAACGAGGGGTTATTCGCCGCGCCGACACAGAATTCAGGCTCCACCCGAGGGTTGCCAGGCTTGCCGCACTTTGCCTCAAAAGCGAAACGCGTCATTTACCTATTCCAGTCGGGTGCCCCGTCACAAATGGACTTGTTCGACTATAAACCAGAGCTGGCCGAACGGCACGGCACGGAACTGCCGAGCTCAATTCGCCAGGGCCAACGGCTCACCGGCATGACGGCGACGCAGGAACGATTTCCCGTCGCGCCAACACGCTTTCGCTTCGCCCAGCATGGGCGCAGTGGTGCCTGGCTGAGTGAGTTGCTGCCGCACACCGCACAGATCGCGGACGAATTGTGCTTCATCAAGACGCTGCACACCGAGGCCATCAACCACGACCCGGCGATCACGTTTTTTCAGACGGGCGCGCAGCTTGCCGGACGGCCGAGCATGGGCGCATGGGCATCCTACGGCCTGGGCACCGAGAACAGCGATTTGCCGGCGTTCGTCGCGCTGCTGTCAAACGGTTCGGGCAACCCCAACGACCAGCCACTCTACGACCGCCTTTGGGGTAGCGGATTCCTGCCGACGAAACACCAGGGAATTAAGTTTCGCTCGGCGGATGATCCGGTGCTGTTCCTTTCAAACCCCGCCGGCCTCAATGCATCCGCCCGACGGCGGATGCTCGATGATCTCAGCGAGTTGAACCGGTTGCAGTTCGAGGAATTCGGCGATCCGGAAATTGCCACCCGCATCGCGCAGTACGAGCTGGCGTTTCGGATGCAGACCAGCGTGCCGGAATTGACGGATGTTTCGGGTGAACCCGCCGGTGTGTTCCAGCTTTACGGCCCGGACGCACGCAAGCCCGGGACGTTCGCAGCAAACTGCCTGCTCGCACGACGGCTCGCGGAACGCGGTGTGCGGTTCATCCAACTTTTCCATCGTGGATGGGACCAGCATACGAAGCTGCCGGCGCAGCTTCCGGGCCAGTGCCGGGACACCGACCAGCCGAGTGCCGCGCTGATCCAGGACCTCAAGCAGCGCGGCCTGCTCGAAGACACGCTGGTGGTGTGGGGTGGCGAGTTCGGACGCACGGTCTATTGCCAGGGGAATCTCACGAAGGAGGACTACGGCCGTGACCATCATCCGCGATGTTTCACGATCTGGCTCGCGGGCGGCGGCATCCGGCCGGGCGTGACGTTTGGCGAGACGGATGATTATTGCTACAACATCGCACGGGATCCAGTGCACGTGCACGACTTGCACGCAACACTGCTGCACTGCCTTGGCATCGACCACACCCGGTTGACGTTCAAGTTCCAGGGCCGTCACCACCGGTTGACCGATGTGCATGGCACGGTGGTAAAGGGCATCCTCGCGTGAGCGTGAGCCTGCCGACGGAACCGACTTCCCGTTGGCGCCGAGGGTGGATACACCGTCAATTCTTCCACGGAAACCACTCACACGTTCAGGGGGGTGTTCGGAAAATACAATCCGAAGAGGGCCAGGCTCCAGCGGGATGTCCGAGATCTGCCAGCACGCGTTAACTTATGCGATTATGTTTCATCGTTGAGAGTGGAACGGATGTTCGGATGGTCGAAGGACTGGCCGAACGAGTTGCGCTCTCATTGGTGCTGCGACGAATCGAAGGCGGAGTGGAAATCAGCCAGCCGCCGAAGGTTTCCGTGCCGTGCACCGTCGGGCCGGCGGGCCGATTCCAGTTCGCACAATTTGTCTGGCGATACCTGCGACAACACCATGCTGAGATCGATGGGGTACTTGTACAGGGCTACGGTTTGGCAGCATTGGCCGCGAATCTGGCTGGTCGAGTCAACCGCACGCCCACCCGCATGCTTGTCTGTAGTCCGGTCGAGGCCTATTACAGTTGTCGCCGGGCACATCCCGCACCGAACAAGCCGTTTCGTCGTCGTGAACTGTGGTCCCTGATTGCACTCGCGCGTCTCAATGCCGTTATCGGGCAACGTTACATTGCCCTCAGTCGCTATCTCGCGGATGTGGTGCTCGCGCATGGCACTCGCCGACCCATCGAGATTATCCCGATTTACGGTGTCGATACGACCCTCTTTGCGCCCTCGCCCGAAATGCGGAGCGCGGTCAAAGAGCGCCTTGGCCTCCCCGTGAATGGTTCTCTCATCTTCTTCAGCAGCCGTGTCGCCCCCGAAAAGGACAGCGAAACATTGCTGATGGCGATTCGGCAACTACTGGATAAGGGGCATGACCTCTGGCTTCTGCATCGGAGCGGCGGTTATCGGGCGTTCATCAAGGATGCCATTCGCTTTGGCGTCGCCGAGCGTGTCATCGCAACCGATGCGGTCCATCCCCATGGTCAGTTGCCCGAGGATTATCGCGCGTGTGATCTGTGCGTGCAGGCAAGTCGCGAGGAAGGACTCGGCTTCTCCGTGCTCGAAGCGTTGGCGAGCGAAGTGCCGGTCATCGCCGCCGCTGTCGGAGGGTTGCGGGAAACCGTCAAAGAGGGCGCAACGGGTTGGACGTATCCGGTCGGAGACGCGACGGCACTGGCCGGGTGCATCGAGGCAACGCTGGCGAACCGGTTAGAAGCCGGACGCCGCGCTGCCGCCGGGCGAAGAATGGTCTGCGATAATTATGATCGGCAACTCGTCTTTGCCCGCCTGGCAGAGGCCCTCGAACGAGATCCGCTCACGTCTGCCCGGCCCGGACCGCTGTGAGTAGTGCCTTGATGTAGCCGATGCTGTAGGCCCAGCCGACTCGAGGTCCGCCGACCATGCCCGGCACGTGGTCGGCAATCACCGCACCGCGGAAATCCACCTCGTGGAGCGTTCGCATGAGCCGGAGCATGTCCGTGTAGCCGTTGTCGACGAACGTTTCCACAAAACGCGGGATCGGTCCGCTGACGTTGCGGAAGTGAATCTTCCAGAGCTTGTCCATCTTCGCAAAGGCCCGCGCGGCGTCGAAGACATCTTTGCCCGTGTGCTTGCCACCTTCCATCCACGTTCCAGCGCAGAGGCAGACACCGATGTTCGGACTATTGGCGATCTCCAACGCCCGCACATAGCCGTCAAAATTGCCGAAAATGCAGCGCGGGATGCCACCCAACTCCGGCACGGGCGGATCATCCGGGTGGATACCGATGCGCATGCCCACCTCTTCGGCAACCGGCACGATCTGCTTGATGAAGTAAGTGTAGTTCTCCCACAGCTCTTCTTTTGAAAACTTTCGGCCGTGGGTGAGAGGGCCCTCAAACACGGTGCTGGCCCAGTAGCCTTTCGGGTTCTTATCCATGTCGAACGCGCGCGCCGGCGCGCCGCCCCGGGTGTGCTCGCGCTCGCTACTCCAGATGCCATTACCCATGTGCGCGTACGTGGTGTAAAAAATCCCCGCCTTGGCGAGGTTTCGCAGGTAAGTCTTGTACTCCTCAATCTTCGCGTCCCGGCCCGGTAGGTTCAACGTCACCTCCGGCATATTATGCACATTGCTGTTGCCGATGTTCCAAACCTTGAGTCCCGCCGCCACCACCCGTTGCTTCAGGCGGACGAAATTCTCCAGCGTCGCCTTATTGCCGCCACTCGGAATGTTCACGTATTCAACGCCGAGTTGCTGCGCGAACTGCAGATCCTCGTCGCTGGCTTCCCCCGAGATTTGCAGCGACACTTTGATGCCGGACGACAAAGGTTCCAGGTTATTGGCACCCCACGCCTCCAACGGCCTAAAAACCGCGCCCACCGCCGCCGCGGTTGCACCGGCTGCCAGTCTAACAAAATCTCTCCGCGGGATCATTCCCAGGGGGGGGGACTGCTTTGTGGTCATGTTCGGAGTCTCGCGAGTTGATCCGTATCGCTCAAGGGAATTATTGAACCCAAATTGGATGAAATTTTTGGTGTTTTGAATAAAGGGACATGTTTTGAATAAAGGGACAGGTCATTAGTAAACATGGCACTTGCAGTAATGCGGCCATTCTGGTTGGGTCTTGGAATGCGACAGGCGCGAATGAAGGTACCGGAATCTCACCCGGTCGGTTACTACCACTGCATCTCCCGAATCGTGGATCGCCAATTCTTGTTCGGGGATCTGGAGCGGGAGCAGTTCGTCCAGTTCATGCGT
>CAMDJH010000194.1 GCA_945900455.1 Akkermansia muciniphila | reverse complement strand
GTCCGGCTCCGGGGGATCCGCCGATGGGGGCGGGCGAGCTGGGGCGAACTTCGCCGGCCCGCACCAGAGGTTGAGATGGCGCAGGATCTTCTCGATCACGCTGGGATTATCAATGACCGCGATGACGCGCATCGTCTTGTGGCATTCGGGGCATTCCAAGGGGTCGGTGTGCCAGGCTTGCCGGATCAAGTCGCGCCAATTACGGGAAGGAAACTTTAGCGCAGCGTTGTTCGCGTTCGGCGCGGTTTTCTGGTGGCACGGACCGGCCGGAGTGAACGTTGAAGCCGGAATGTTTCCAGGTCTTCATGCGGGCAACCAGTTCTGGGGAGATGAGTTTGTGAGCGAGCAGTTCCTTGAAGACTCGATTGCGAAAGAGTTCGGAAAGAACGCTATCAGAGATCTCCGGTGCGAGGTGGAAGGTGCCGTCGGAATCCAGCAAACCGTCGGCGACGAGAGCATGAAAGTGGGGATGAAAATCGAGGTATTCGTTCTCGCAGTGATCGCATCGGACCCGGGCAAAGCCACGTTCCAGTTGCCCCGTCTCGCGGCGGCGTGAACCGCGGTGACTTGGAATTAGCGCTCTAGCTAGCCGACGGATGCCGGCCCTTCCTCTGGGTTCAGGGGGATCAGCGTCAGATTATGGCCCTTTTGGGGCTTTTGGGAGTTTTGGGACCGGTACATCCGCCAGAATTGGGAATGCACAACCGGCAGGCCCGTCTTCTTCGCTTCCATCATGGCACCAGTCAGATTGGCAGATTGGACGCATCGCCATCGAAGATGATCGGTTTGACGTAGGAAACACCGTCCAGGATCGAGGCGTACTTCTTGGCAACCATCAACGACGGCATGAACCCAATCTTCGAGTCTTCATGCAATATCGGGAGCAGAGACATGATGTCGCCGTACTTCCGAGCTGTACGTAAAGTTTCTCGCTCATGGCAAAAGTGAACCTTTGGTTTCACTTTTAGGAAGTTCGGTTGACTCAGTCATCTTCTGTTCGATCTTTCGAATGGACGGTTTTGAGGTGGGTTTGAAGTAGCCAACCTCCCATGACTCCAGCGTTTTGGCACTGACTCCGAGAAGCGTGGAGACGTCCTTTCTGGAACGTGCGCCACGCGACTTGCGGAGTCGATCTTTGAAGGGCTCTGAATCCAATCCACGTACGGCAAGTAGGAAATACGTTTACCCACACATGGGAGCCATCGTGGGATGCATTGACCCCTGTCGCCCATTGGGCGTCATGCACACGCCACTATTCGTGAGGTGCCCATCGGGCAGAAATCGAGAAATGGCTCCTCTCAAAATGGCTCCCCCACGCGAAGGCCCGCTGGTCGAAAGGGGGTCCCCGGTGGCACCCGCCCCCACGGTCTGGCCCCGGAAAAAAGAGATTCCTTCGAGTCCCTCTCGCTCTTGCGATAGCGCTCACGGCTCCTGGCTGCCCGCTGACGTGTCTTTCCGTGGCGATCGGCGCGGGCCCGGAAAGCACAACGCCTGCTCTTGAGAGGAATCGAGAACCCTTTGGCGCAGCCGTGCGAAGCGCACTTACCGGATCGGTTGGTTTCAGAGGGGAGAAATGCAGGCGCCGGTACAGTCTCAGAGTGTGGAAAACCGGACAGAAACCGGACAGACAAAAATAATTCTGCGGAATACTCCGTTCAATCCTGATTCATAACTCACTGAAAACAAGATAGATGGAGAGTGGTGCACCCGTCAGGAGTTGAACCTGAAACCTGCTGATCCGTAGTCAGCCGCTCTATCCAATTGAGCTACGGGTGCACTCTCGAGCCGACGAAAATAAGAATCACACACCCGCGACGCAAGGAATTTGCGGTTTTAGCGCGCGAATTCTCAACCCACCGGTCAGCAATCCGCCATTCAGTGTATCAAAAATTCAGGTTATCGGCGCGTTTTGCCCGGCATTTTACGTTTTTTCCCAATGTTTTCATCAGTGCCGACGGCGCACTGCCCGAATGTGCCCGAGGTACCATCTGCGTGCGCAATCCGGATAACGACATTGGCAGGAGTCATTCCGGCAATCTCGAAAACCTTGTGAGAAGACGCTTGCCCCCGCACCAAAGCTACCGCTCTTCGCGGACATCCCAAGACCTCCGCTAAAAACTCCACCAACGCCTCATTGGCGGCGCCATCCACCGGTGGGGCGGCCACTTTTATCTTGAGTTCGGAACCGAGAATCCCCGCGAACTGCGTCCGGGCGGCCCGTGGTTGCACCTTGACAGACAGCAGGACACCCGTGCCCTGGCTGCGCAGAAACGGAGGCAAGTCGGTCGAGGATATCATCGGGCCAATCCGTACTGATACAATCGCGCCAAGACACCATCGGGCATACCGGGTCGAAGCCAGTATACCAGTGCCCACAGCCCGATCAGCACCACCAGCGAGCGAAGGTCCACCGAGCCAAATCGAAGTGGCAGCCAGCTTACCGGTCGCATCAACCGTTGGTGGGTCGTCTGAATAAATTCGAAAAACGGATGGCGCCCGAGATAAACATGTTGCAACAGCACCCCCACCACCAGCACGACGGAAAGTGTCCATCGCCACGGCAACCAACCTCCTAAACCGACCGCCATGCACGGATTCAGGGGCATTCCCTGGCCCGGTTGCCGCGGAAGCAGTCCCATCCACGCAAACCAAATACTAATTGGCCACCAAAGGATCCCCAGGAAGAGCACTGGAAGAACCAACTGAAGCCAGGCGGGAAGTCGCCCCAAGACGCCGAGTTGGTCCCGGATCAGGCGGGTGAAGGGCTCCGACTGAGTTGGGCCGCGGTTGACCGCAGTCACGAGGAGCATTGATCCGTAAACGCAGAACAGGGACCAACTGAATCCCAGCAGGGAGAAGAGCAGCATCCGGAGAAAGTAATCGCTCCGAAACGCCAGCGTGACGGCGCCGGGCGACCACCTCGCGACCCACCCCAATTGCCGTCCGAGGTGCCAATAAAACAAGGCTCGGAAAACCAAGAGGCCAACCAACCAGATTGCATGATGCCAACGTTGAGGCCGGGTGCGCTGGGCGGGTCGCAAGTTGGAAGCAAGCGTCAAAGCCCCGCGGGTGATGGGCTCAGCCGGCACACCTCGCCACGACAGCCAAAGCAAGACGGCTGCGACATTTAACAGCAGGTCAATGAATGCCATGCGCGGAGATACGGGAATTCGCAGTTACTTTCGTGCTCGTAGCGGCCCCCTCCGACACCTTCCGGTGAGCTCCGTTTACATCATTTTTAAAAGAGTGGCGGCCATGTCGCTCGGTGTGGGTGAAATGCCGATGCCCGCCATTCGAAAGGCGTCGATCTTGGCCTTGGCGGTGCCCTTGCCGCCGCTGACAATCGCCCCCGCGTGACCCATGCGACGTCCGGGCGGCGCGGTGGCTCCCGCGATGAACCCCGCCACCGGTTTGGTGCCGTTCCGTGCAATCCATTCAGCCGCCTCCTCCTCGGCGCTGCCCCCAATTTCACCAATCATAATAATGCCGTGCGTATCCGGATCGGCCATGAACATCCGGATCACATCCAAGTGCGACGTCCCGTTGACCGGATCGCCCCCGATCCCGACGCAGGTACTTTGTCCGACGCCGCGCGCTGTGAGTTGAAAAACCGCCTCGTAGGTGAGCGTGCCCGAGCGACTCACGACGCCGATGTGACCCTTCTTGTGAATGTAACCCGGAGCAATCCCAATACGGCAGCCCCCCTGGGAATCGCGGCCCTCGCCTGGAGTCACAACTCCGGGGCAGTTGGGACCGACCAGACGGGTGCTCTTCCCTTCCATCGCGCGCTTCACCCGGATCATGTCGTTGACCGGGATACCTTCCGTGATGGCGACCACGAGGGTCAGGCCGGCATCGGCGCCTTCGAGAATTGCGTCGGCGGCGAACGGCGGCGGGACAAACACCGCGCTGGCAGTCGCCCCCGTTTCGCGGACGGCATCGGCGACGGTATCGAAGATCGGAACCTTGTGGCCGTTATGTTCGAACTGCTGGCCTCCTTTTCCCGGCGTGACGCCGGCGACAATCCGAGTGCCGTAGTCGAGGGACAACTGGGCGTGCTTCGCCCCAAAACTGCCGGTGATGCCCTGGACGAGAACCTTGGTGTTGGATTGGACGAGTATGGACATGGTGTGGCGAAATCGAAAAACAACTGAGTGGGAATGGAGAAAAGTAGAAAAGGATTGGAAGACGGCTTACGGGATGTGCCGAAGTTTCAATGCGTATTGACAGCAGCCACCACCTTACGAGCGGCGTCGGCCATACTGTCGCCGCTGATCAGCGTCAGTCCGGAATCCTTCAACGTTTGTTTGCCAGCGAGGACATTATTTCCTTCGAGGCGGACGACCAGAGGGAGTTTTAGACCGGTTTCCCGCACTGCGGCGACGATGCCAGTGGCGATCACGTTCCAGTCCATGATGCCGCCGAAAATGTTCACCAAGATACCTTTCACGCCGGGGTCACCGAGAATGATCTTGAATGCCGCCGAGACCTGATCCTTGGAAGCCCCACCCCCCACGTCGAGAAAGTTTGCCGGGCTGCCTCCAAAATGTTGAATAATGTCCATCGTGGCCATCGCCAGTCCGGCACCATTGACCAGGCAGGCGATATTGCCATCTAATTTTATATAATTCAGGTTGAACTTGCTCGCCTCCACCTCAAGGGGGGATTCCTCGGCTAGATCTCGCATTTCCTGAATGTCCTTGTGACGGTACAATGCATTGTCATCGAGACCGATCTTGGCATCGACGGCCATGATGTTTTCCTTGCCACCTGGCCCTTCCACAATGCACAGGGGATTGATCTCCACCATTGACGCATCACATTCCCACCAGGTCTTATAGACACCCGCTACCAGCTTGCAGGCGGCATTGAACAAATCGCCCTTAAGCCCGAGTCCACTTGCAATCTTTCGACACTGGAAGGCCTGCAGGCCCACCGCCGGGTCGACCCATTCCTTGAGAATTTTCTCCGGCGACTTTTCAGCGACCTCTTCGATGTCCACGCCGCCTTCCGTGCTGGCCATGATCACCGGTCGCGATTTCTCCCGGTCGAGCAGCACCGCGATATAGAACTCCTTCTTGATGGTCTCAGCCGCTGCCACGAGCAGGGTCTGGACTTGTCGCCCCTCCGGTCCCGTCTGCTTGGTGACGAGCACTTTGCCCAACATGTTTTCTGCGAACGCAACCACCTCGTCGACGGAGCGAGCCAGTTTCACGCCGCCCTGGAATCCGTGTTTGAAGGTGCCTTTGCCCCGCCCGCCCGCGTGGATCTGGGACTTGACGACGGCGAGCTTGTGACCGGAGGCGAAAAGCCGCTCCGCGGCGGCGCGCACCTCCGCCAGCGTCTTACAGGGGTCTCCCGAGGGAACGGCGACCCCGAATTGTTTCAAAAGCTGCTTCGCTTGGTATTCGTGAATGTTCATGAAATAATTGAGAAATAATGACGGTCGCGAGCGACGATCCACGAGGATACGTCATCTCCAATTCACCGTCTTTGGAGGCCGGCTCACCGCTGGGCAACCGGCACCACTTTCAACCCGATGGGGCCGGTATAGATCGATTGCGGCCGGATCAGCCGGTTGTCGGCGAGTTGTTCCAAAACGTGAGCCGTCCAACCGCTGGTCCGGGCGATGGCAAAAATCGGTGTGAAGAGGTCCGTTGGAATTCCGAGGGAATAATAGACCGTTGCGCTGTAGAAATCGACGTTTGCGTGGAGGTTTTTCTCCGTCAGCATGAGCTCCGCAATTCGCTCGGACATCTGGATCCATTTGGGTTGTCCGAGCTTGCCACTCAGGACCTGTGCCATCCGCTTTAAATGCGGGGCGCGGGGATCGAGAACTTTATAGACCCGGTGACCGATGCCCATGATCTTCCGTTTTTGAGCCAGACTCTCGTGCACGAAGGCATCGACTTTGTCCAACGATCCAATCTCCGTGAGCATCTTGATAACGCCCTCGTTGGCACCGCCGTGAAGTGGGCCTTTGAGAGTGCCGATCGCGGTTGTGATGGCAGAGTACATGTCGCTCAATGTCGCGATGGTCACTCGCGCACTAAAGGTCGAGGCATTCATTCCGTGATCCGCGTGGAGCACGTAGCAAAGGTCCAAAGTACTCTCCTTCTCAGTCGATGGTTTCTCGCCATCAATCATGTAAAGAAAATTAGCGGCTTCCCCCAGATGCGTGTCGGGGTGGACCAGCGGTTTTTCCTGACGCGCCCTGTGAAAGTACGCGGTCACGACCGGAATCTGAGCGATTAATCGCAGGGCTTTCCGGCGTTGCGCGTCCATGGTGTCGTCATCCGCAGTGGAGTCGTAGCAACCGAGGGCGCTAACTCCCGTGCGGATCGCGTGCATCGGAGGTGTATCCTTGGGAAACCGGGTGATCAGCTCGATGACTCCTTTGGGCAGCTCCCGGTAACCGGCGAGCGTGGCCTTCAACTCGGCCAATTCCCTTTGGTTAGGTAAATGGTTGTGGTGGAGGAGGTAGACAACTTCTTCGTAACTCACCTTGCCGGCGAGTTCGTTGATGTCGTAGCCACAGTAGATCAGTTGTCCAATTTCGCCGCGGACATCGCTCAAACGCGTGTTGGCGGCCACCACTCCCTCAAGGCCCTTGGAAGTGGTCGGTGCGACGGTCGGCGTGCTCATTATTTGTATTCGATTGAAAAAGACTGCGTTCCTTCACGAACGACGACCGCAAGATTGTTTCGCACCCGGCAGCACCGTCAACGGATTTCACTGGCAAATGCATCAAACCCCTGGCCGGTTGCTTTCTTCGTTTGTCCTCTGCCGCGCATCGCGTAGCGTCATTCCTCGTGCCTGCCGAAGCCGCCGAAATTGCCATCCTTGTTCCGATGTTCAATGAATCGGGCAACGTGGATCCCCTGGTCCACGAGGTGACCGCCACGTTCGGTCCGAGCACCCGATATTGGGAACTGGTCGTCGTCGATGACGCCAGCACGGATGACACCTGGGCGAAGATTCTCTCGGCCCAGGCGGCCAATCCTCAGGTACGGGGGCTTCGCCATGCCCGGAATCAGGGCCAAAGTGCGGCGATCTGGACCGGGATCGAGGGAACGACGGCTCCCCTGCTCTGCACGTTGGACGGCGATTTGCAGAATGACCCGGCCGATCTGCTCCCGATGCTGGGATTGCTGGATTCGGTGGATTTCGTCTGCGGCCACCGGGTGAACCGCCGAGACTCATGGGTGCGCAAATTTTCTTCACGCATGGCCCGCTCGGCCCGCCAGACGGCGTTGGGCTATGATTTTGCGGACACGGGCTGCGCTCTGCGGGCCTTCAAGCGAACCTGTTTGGCCGGCGTTTTTCCTTTCAACGGACTGCACCGCTTTCTGCCGATTCTGGTGGCCGGGAATGGATCTAAGACCCGGGAAATTCCAGTGAATCACCGACCACGCGTCGCCGGCGTAAGCAAATACGGGGTCTGGAACCGGCTGGGGCGGGGAATCTTCGACCTAGTTGGTGTAGCTTGGTACCAGCGGCGCCGCCTCAATCCGGTGCCTGTCGAGGACTCACGCCAGCGGCAACGGCTGTAAACCGACTTTTCTGGTGCAGGGATCCACCCATTTCCCAGGCTGGACGGGTGTGAAGTTCTTTTGACGCCTGCAGCGGGCGTGCTCACTTTAAGGGTAACAGTCCGGGCCGACCCGAGACTCCAAGACCATGAGCGAAGAAAATTTGAACAATTTCACTCCCCGGGCTCAACAAGTTCTTGCGCTAGCCCGCAAGGAGGCCGACCGCTTCAACCACAATTTTGTTGGCACGGAGCACCTCCTGCTCGGGCTGATCAAGCTTGGCCAAGGGGTCGCCGTCAACGTTCTCCAGAAGATGGGGCTTGATCTGGAAACCGTCCGCCAGGAAGTGGAGAAGGAGGTTCGCTCAGGCAATGAAGCCAAAGCTTCCGGCAATATTCCTTATACGCCACGCGTTAAGAAAGTGCTGTCGCTCGCCGCAAAGGAAGCAAAGGCGCTGAACCACACCTACGTCGGTACGGAGCACATCCTCCTCGGATTATTGCGTGAAGGGGACGGGGTTGCTGCCAAAGTGCTCAAGAATCTCGATGTCGATATCGAACAATGCCGGCAGGAAATTCTCAAGGAGCTCGATCCTCAGTTCCAGCAGGCGGAAAGCGACGAAGGCCCGAAAGAGGCTGAACCGGTCGAGGCCGGCAAGGGTGGCCCCAAGGACCCAAAGAAGGAGGTCAAAACGCCCGCGTTGAAGGCCTTTGGACGCGACCTCACCGAGATCGCCAAGCGCAGCGAGATGGATCCCGTCATCGGCCGGCAAAATGAAATCGAACGGGTCATCCAAATTCTCTGCCGCCGAACGAAGAATAATCCCGTGCTCCTGGGTGAAGCCGGCGTGGGCAAGACTGCCATCGTCGAGGGACTCGCCCAAGAAATTGCCAAGGGCAACGTCCCGGAACTCCTGCAAAACCGGCGCGTGGTCACTTTGGATCTTGCGCTGATGGTCGCCGGCACCAAATACCGCGGGCAGTTCGAGGAAAGAATCAAGGCCGTGATGGACGAGATCCGTCGCGCTAAGAATGTCATTCTATTCATCGATGAGTTGCACACGATCGTTGGAGCCGGTTCCGCCGAAGGTACCATGGATGCCTCGAATATCTTTAAGCCCGCCCTGTCGCGCGGTGAACTCCAAATCATCGGTGCCACGACATTGAATGAATACCGGAAGTACATTGAAAAGGATTCTGCCCTCGAACGCCGCTTCCAGACGGTAAAGGTCGAGCCGCCGTCCGTCGACGACGCCATTGCAATCCTGGTCGGTCTGAAGAGCAAGTACGAGGATCACCACAAGGCCGAGTTTACGCCGGAAGCAGTCGAGGCCTGCGTCAAGCTTTCCGACCGTTACATCACTGCCCGGTTCCTTCCGGACAAGGCGATTGACGTTCTCGACGAGGCCGGGTCCAAGGCCCGCATTGGTGCCATGCAGCGTCCGCCGAACCTAAAGGACCTGGAGGCGGAGATCGAATCGCTCCGGGGCCGCAAGGAACAGGCGATCAAGGACCAGGATTTCGAAGGCGCCGCCCATCTCCGCGATAAGGAAAAGTCTTCCAAGGAACAGTTGGAAAAAATACTCGCCGACTGGAAACAAGTTAAGGACGAACGCCGCGTCGTCGTGACCGAGGACGACATTCTCCAGGTCGTTGCGAAATGGACCGGGATCCCCCTCAAGCGGATGGGGCAGTCAGAAATGCAAAAGCTCCTCGCGGTCGAGGAGGAATTGTCAAAGATCGTCATCGGACAGCGGGAAGGCGTGGTCGCCCTCGCGAAATCCCTCCGCCGGGCTCGCGCCGACCTCAAGGACCCCAAACGGCCCATCGGCTGCTTCGCTCTCCTCGGCCCCACCGGCGTCGGCAAAACCCTGCTCGCTCGGACTCTTGCCGAACAAATGTTCGGAAGCACGAACGCTTTGGTCCAGATCGACATGTCTGAGTACATGGAGAAATTCACCGTGAGTCGACTCATCGGCTCGCCTCCCGGATATGTCGGCTATGAAGACGGGGGTCAACTCACCGAAAAGGTCCGCCGCCAGCCTTACTGCGTCGTCCTCTTCGACGAAATTGAAAAGGCGCACCCGGACGTAATGAACATGCTCCTCCAAATCCTGGAGGAAGGAAAGCTGACGGACTCCGTCGGACGGGTCGTGGATTTCAGAAATACCATCATCCTACTCACGTCAAATGTGGGTAGCGATGTCATCCGCAAGCAAAATGTCATGGGCTTTGGCAAGTTGAGTGATGCCGGCGATTACGAGACGATGAAGAGCCGAACGCTGGATGAGGCGAAGAAGTTCTTCCGCCCAGAGTTTCTGAACCGACTCGATGACATTATTGTCTTCCGAATGCTGGGCAAGCCCGAGTTGGTCCAGATCTTGGAGTTGGAGATCGCCAAGGTCCTTGAGCGAATCCGCCGCAAGAATATCAAGATCGTCCTGGACGAAAAGGCCAGGGACTTTCTGATCGAGAAAGGATACGACCCACAATACGGGGCGCGTCCCATGCGTCGCGCCGTGGAGCGTTATCTGGAAGACCCCTTAGCGGAGGAAATCCTCCGGGGCACGCTCGCCGATTCCGTCCCGGTCGAAATCCGGGTCGAAGGCGATAAACTGGTGTTTGTCCAGTTGACGGAAAAGGCCCCGGTCACGCCCTAGAATCCCGATCAAGAACTCCCGCAGTTGTCGCGGTTCTCGTGCCGCGCCAGGTGATGCCAAACCGGCATCACCCTGATAGCGGGGAATTATTTCCGTTACCACGCTCCTTCCCGCTACCGTTGCCGGAATGAGCAACATGCAACTGGCGATCCAGTTCTTTTTTCAGATCGCCGTCATCCTTGCCTTTTGTCAGGTCGTCGGCTCGGTTGCCAGACGGGTCGGTCAACCCCAGGTGGTGGCGGAAATGCTCGCCGGAGTGCTCCTCGGACCGTCCCTGTTCGGACTTTTCTGGCCGCAGGTGTCCGCGCAGTTGTTCCCGCCGGAATCCATGAAGGTGCTCTTCCCAGTCTCCCAACTCGGCCTCGCTGCGTATATGTTCGTGGTCGGACTCGAGTTCCGCATGGATATCGTGCGCAACCGCCTCCACAGTGCCATCGCCGTCTCCGCGGCAGGCATGATGGCCCCGTTCGTTTTGGGTGCCGGTCTGGGCTGGATATTTTTCCATCAGACCAAGTTATTTCCACCGAAAACCTCGCTGCTGGAAGCGATGATCTTTTTGGGCGCTTCCATGTGTATCACCGCCTTTCCAATGCTTGCCCGCATCATCCACTTTAAGAAGCTTGCAGGTACCACGATGGGAACCGTTGCCCTGGGCGCCGGCGCAATCGATGACGCCGCCGCGTGGTGCCTCCTCGCCGTCGTGCTGGCCAGTTTCGACGACAATTTAAGCCATGCAGTGATCAACATTCTCGGCGGCATCGCCTATGTGAGCCTCACCCTCCTTGTCGTTCGGCCCGTCCTGGATCGCTGGGCGCGCGGCATCGCGAAGCGCGGTCATCTCTCCGATCAGGAATTCGTGATCTGCCTCATTCTCCTCGCCCTCGGTGCGTGGTTCACCGACGCCATCGGATTGCATGCTGTCTTCGGTGCTTTTGTCATGGGAATCGCCATGCCGCGCGGCTTGGTCAGCCGCTCCCTCACTGAGCGGATTCAGCCCCTGACCGTCGCGCTGCTCCTGCCCATGTTTTTCACCTACTCCGGCCTCAACACGCAGATCGCCCTACTCGACTCCGCGTACCTTTGGCTGATGACCGGCCTGGTTCTCCTCGCGGCGGTCGGTGGGAAGGGAATAGCGTGCTGGCTCGCCGCGCGGGCCACGGGCATATCCAATCGCGAAGCACTGGGCATCGGCACTCTGATGAACGCGCGAGGTCTAATGGAATTAATTATTATCAATATCGGCCTGCAACGTGGGATCATCTCGCCCGCGCTTTTCGCGACCCTGGTCATCATGGCGGTTGTGACGACACTCATGGCGTCTCCGATCTTCGAACGGTTGGTGGGTAACCACCGACCGGAATCGACTCCGGAGCCAGCAATTGCCGGGGCAGATCAGCGATTGGCCGGATAGTGGCCTTCACCCCAAGAGATTATTGAACTGAGAACCGGATCGTCTATAGCCGACGCGACGGGTCTGAGTATGATGGTAGCTGCTATTTCCGGCTTGTACCCGTCTCGGCCGTAGGTTCCACTCTCAGAGCTTGCAGAGCTCGTATGCGCTTTCTTCGCCCTATCTCGCAGCGGCCGCGCTACACTCGGCCGTCGTTGATATCAGGGCTGTTGCAGGCTCACAGCGATTAACGATCCGATAGGATCAACTCAACCAATGGAGAATACCGATGAAATACATGATTAGCTGGTTCGAACGTCCCCAAGGCTCCGCCATGGAGTATGAGAATGCCCAGAAGCGGATACTGGAAGTTTTCACTCAATGGAAGGCACCCACCCATTTCAAGATCGAAATGTTCGTGGTACGCGTGGGAGAATGGGGTGGGCATATGTTGGTCGATTGCGACGATCCTGTGGCGGTTCACAAGGCGTGCTCGACCTTCCCTGCTTTTGAGTTCCAGGCACGTCCTGTGATTGCCGTCGAAGACGCTGTTCGGGTCGAACTTGAAGCCATTGCCTGGCGCGATCAACTCAAACGCAAGTGACGTCTGAAAGGAATACATCGCCTTCACGGAGTCTCGACTAAGTCGGGATGAGGCAATCTCCCCATCCTATGCCGAACTCGACTCAGCACTCAGCACCGTTACTCGCCTGCCTGATCGGAATTCTTTCCGTGGTATTCTCGTCCCTTCCGTTGCAGGCCGCGGAGGCGAGACTGCTGCGCTTTCCCAGCGTCCACGGGGATCAGATCGTGTTCACCCATGCGGGCGATCTCTTTACCGTGCCCTCCCGTGGC
>CAMDJH010000193.1 GCA_945900455.1 Akkermansia muciniphila | reverse complement strand
AAGCGCAAATACTGGGTCATCGAGAGTCGCCTGCACCATTGTCTGGACATCACTTTGCAGGAGGACCTCAGCCGGGTGCGCAGCCCCAACTCGGTTCGCATCCTGGGGATGATCCGGCGCCTGATCGTGAGTCTGTCCAACGCCGCGGTGGACCGGGCCCGGAAGACCAACCCGAAGACCAAACATAATACGAAGAGTTTCCGTAAGCGCTTACTCTCGGCCCGGGGCGGTCGAGAACGCCTCCAGGCGATGATCTTTGCCAAACACCCTCAGCTCTTGGATCTATGAAACTCGAAAGGCGCGTCCTGCATTTCTGAGTTCTCTTTCCAAAACCAGTTGACCTCGGTCGGATCCTTCGCCATATAGGCGGTCGTTCCTGGTGACAGGGACACTCATCCAGAGTGGCAGAGGGACTGGCCCGATGAAGCCACGGCAACCGGTTGAACCGACTGTTCGACGACCAGGTGCCAAATCCAGGTTGGGCCCGCGGGAGCGGGTCTGGCGCAGATGAGAAGGGTCGACAGCGTTTTCACCCTCTTCTCATCCCGCGGGAAGGGGCTTTTTGTTGCCCCAATCCGGTGAAACGCACGAATTGCATGAGTCAGAATGGTTTCATGAAGGCCCTGAAGTGCCGCGAATGCGGCCGGGAATACCCGCTCACGGCCACTCACGTCTGCGAGTTCGACTTCGGCCCCCTCGAAGTTGCCTATGACTACGACCGCATCCGCCGTTCCCTAACTCGGGACGCGATTTCCCGACGTCCCCAGACAATGTGGCGCTATCGCGAGCTGCTGCCAGTGGCGGGTGAACCGACCGTCGGCACCCAGGTCGGCTTTACCCCCTTGGTCAAGGCAGACCGTCTCGCCCGGGCGCTCGGTATCCGGGAGTTGTACGTGAAGAACGACGCGGTCAATTATCCGACCTTGTCGTTCAAAGATCGTGTGGTGAGCGTGGCGCTCAGTCGCTCCGTTGAGCTCGGATTCAAGACGGTCGCCTGCGCCTCGACCGGTAATCTGGCCAACTCCGTCGCAGCCAATGCGGCGGCGGCCGGTCTCGAATGTTTCGTCTTCATTCCGTCCGATCTCGAATTGGGAAAGGTAGTGAACTCACTCGTTTACGGTGCCACGGTCATCGGTATCCGGGGGCACTACGACGAAGTGAACCGGCTGTGTGCGGAAATTGCCGGCAAATACAACTGGGCTTTCGTCAATGTGAACATGAGGCCCTACTACGCCGAAGGATCGAAGAGCATGGGTTTTGAGATCCAGGAACAGTTGGGATGGCACGTTCCGGAACATACGGTCGTATGTATGGCCTCCGGATCGTTGCTGACGAAGATTCACAAGAGCTACCAGGAGTTTTCGAAGATGGGACTATCCTCCGGATCGAAGTGGAAGATCCACGGAGCCCAAGCGACCGGGTGCAATCCGATCACACAGGCGCAAAAGGCCGGTCTCGACTTCTTCAAGCCCCAAAAGCCGAACACCATCGCGAAGTCCCTGGCGATCGGTACGCCCGCGGATGGTTTCTACGCCCTGCGCGTGATGAAGGAAACCGGAGGGCACGGAGAGGATGTCACCGATGATGAAATTCGCGACGGTATCCGATTGCTGGCAGAGACCGAGGGTATTTTTGCGGAAACAGCGGGCGGAGTGACGGTAGGCGTCGCGAAGAAACTGATTGCCCAGGGCAGGATACCGCGCGACTCGAGTGCCGTTCTTTGCGTCACGGGCAATGGATTGAAGACGCTGGACGCGGTCGTGGGCCATGTGGGTGAGACGCGTGAGATCCGCCCCAGCCTGCGGGAATTTGAGGCGCTGCTGGCGAAGGAAAAATCGGAGGCAGCCACCGCGTAGGAGGACAGCGTATGATCCAGATCTCGATTCCACCGACACTGCGCCGGTTTTGTGGCAATCAGGAGACTGTGGCCGTAGCCCCGGGCACCGTGGCCACCGCCATTCATGAATTGCACCAACGGTTCAACGGCATTCGCGAGCGCCTCCTGGATGCCGATGGAAATGTGCGCGGCAGTGTTCTTGTCTTCGTAAACCAGGAAGATATCCGCTTCCTCCAAAACGCCGATACTCCACTGCGCGAAGGCGATGAGGTGAGCCTCGTCCCGGCCTTCGCCGGAGGATGACCCGGCCGGAGCAGCCCGACTGGGGTGGATTGCCCGTCGAAATTGAATTCTGAATAGGCCCCATCCACCGGACCTGCCCGATCTTCCGCCGTCTTCGAGTGATGACGATGCGGTGATCGCTCAGGCGTTGTGGCGTTCCGTGGCGGTGCTACTGATCCTCGGAATTCTCGCGGGAGTTGCCGTCTGGTGGTTTTCCCGGCCGGCTTCTCTCGCTCAGGTTCGAGTGACTGCTCTGGGGATTCCCCAGCGGGCTTCCGACTTGAATGGAATGGTTCCGCGGGTCAATTTCCGAGACATCACGCAGGAGGCGGGAATCGCCTTCATCCACGAAAACGGAGCGCAGGGCGACAAGCTCCTGCCGGAGACGATGGGCGGTGGAGTGGCGTTTTGCGATGTTGATAACGATGGCGATCAAGATTTGATTTTTGTCAATGGGACCGTCTGGCCGGGCGCGCCCGCAGTGCCAGGAAGTCGTCCCGCGACGGCTGCCCTATTCCTCAATAATGGTCAGGGGGTGTTTCGCGATGCCACGGCCGGGTCGGGATTGGACATTGCCTTCTTCGGCATGGGAGTGGCCTGTGGCGACTATGATAATGACGGTCGGGTGGATCTTGTTTTCACCGGTGTCGGTGGAAACCACCTGTTTCACAATCTTGGCTATGCTCGCTTTCGTGAGGTATCCGCCGAGGCGGGGCTCGGGGGCGGGGCAGGGGATTGGAGCACGGCCGCCGCATGGGTGGATATCGACAACGACGGGGATCTGGATTTGTTCATCGGCAACTACGTCCAGTGGTCGCCTGAACTGGATCGCGAAGTGGACAATCGGCTCGTGGGGATCGGCCGCGCCTATGGACGACCGTGGAATTTCCCGGGCAGCTTCCCGCATCTCTACCGGAACGACGGTGGCGGTCATTTTGTCGACGTGACCGCCCGGAGTGGGTTGCAAGTGAAGAATCCGGCATCCGGGACGCCCATGGCCAAGACGCTCGCGGTCGCTCCAATCGATCTCAATAAGGATGGATGGATCGATCTCGTGGTGGCGAACGACACCGTCCAAAACTTCGTGTTCACCAACCGTCACGACGGAACCTTCCGGGAGATTGGGGCGCAAAGCGGAATGGCATATGATGCCTACGGTCAGACGCGTGGAGCGATGGGTATTGATGCGGCGCGGTTTCGCAATGATGCGGCTGTGGGAATTGCGATCGGCAATTTTGCCAACGAAATGAATGCCCTGTATGTGTCACAGGGGGATGAATTGCTGTTTGCGGATGAGGCGATCACATCCGGTTTGGGGCCAGCCAGCCGGTTGTTGTTGAAGTTCGGCCTGTTCTTCTTCGATTACGACCTGGATGGGCGGCTCGACGTCTTGACCGCGAATGGGCACATCGATGCGGATATTGAGAAGGTGCAGGCGAACGTCCGGTATCGTCAGCCCGCCCAGCTTTTTTGGAATGCGGGCGGGAATCAGACCTTCGTTCCAGTGGGTGCGTCCGGTGCGGGCACGGACCTTTTTGAACCGATGGTGGGTCGAGGAAGCGCGTATGCGGATATCGATGGGGACGGAGACCTGGATGTCGTCCTCACGCAGATAAAGGGTCCGCCGCGGTTGCTTCGCAACGAACAAAATCTGAGTGCAAATTGGGTCCGGTTCAAACTCCGAGGCCGCCATTCAAACCGAGATGCCATCGGAGCCTGGATCCGCGTGCGACTCGGCCACGAGTGGATTTCGAGGCAAGTGATGCCGACGCGCAGTTACCTGTCGCAGAGCGAACTCCCCGTCACAATTGGCCTTGGAAAAAGCGGTTCATTGGACGAGGTGTTAATCGTGTGGCCCGGGGGTAAGATTCAGCGCGTGGAAGGGGTGGTGCCGGGAATGGTTTCAGAAGTCGTCGAGGCGGAATGATCCGCGGCAAGCTGACGCCAGCGGTCGACGCGCTCCTTAATCTTTTTTTCGACCCCCTGTTCGGTGGGTACATAAAACCGGCGCAATGCCCCGAGGTGATCCTGTGGCACAAAATGCCCGGGGTGATCGTGGGCGTACTGGTATCCGACGCCGCGGCCCAACTTTTTTGAACCCGCGTAGTGTCCGTCCTGGAGCGCCGCCGGGACTGCCAGTGTCCGGCCGCTGCGGACATCTTCCAAGGCGGCGTCAATCGCCTTGATCACCGAGTTGCTCTTGTTGGCGGTGGCGATATAGAGCGCGGCCTCCGCGATGGGAATGCGTGCTTCCGGCCAGCCAATGAATTCTGCCGCTTCGGCAGCGGCTTGCGCCAACACCAGGGCCATGGGATCCGCCAGGCCGACATCCTCCGCCGCCTGCACTACGATTCGCCGGGCAATAAACCTCGGATCCTCCCCCGCATGAATCATCTTCGCCAGCCAGTACATCGTGGCGTCCGGGTCCGACCCGCGCATCGACTTGATGAAGGCGCTAATCGTGTCATAGTGGGCATCGCCGTCGCCGTCATACACGACGGCTTTCTTTTGAATGCATTGTTCGGCCACGGTGAGATCCAGGTGGATCGCGCCGTCCTGCCCAGGGGGTGTTGTGAGGGCGGCGATTTCCAGCGAGTTGAGCGCTTTGCGAGCGTCGCCATCAGATACCCGGGCCAGATGTTCGAGCGCCGCCGAATCGGCAACAATCCTCAGGTGACCGAGTCCGCGCCCGGAGTCGGCAAGAGCTCGGTCGAGGAGTTGTCGTAGCTCCGGTTCCGTGAGGGGTTTCAGTTCGAAGACCTGCGAGCGGGAAACCAGGGGTGAATTGACGAAAAAGAACGGATTATGAGTGGTTGCTCCGACGAGTTTGACGACACCGCTTTCGACATCCGGCAAGAGGATGTCCTGCTGGGATTTGTTGAACCGGTGAATTTCATCGATGAATAGAATCGTGGGTTGGCCGGTATTGGACAGTCGGTTGGCGGCGCCCGCGAGGACACGGCGCATGTCGGCCACGTTCGATTCGACACCGCTCAAGCGCTCGAACCGGGCGCGGGTGTGGTTGGCGATGATTTGGGCGAGAGAGGTTTTGCCGGTGCCGGGAGGGCCGAAGAAAATGAGCGACTGGATGCGATCGGCTTCGATGGCGCGCCGGAGGAGCTGACCGGGTCCTAGAATATGCGTCTGCCCGCAGTACTCGTCGAGGGTTCGGGGCCGCATGCGAGCGGCGAGGGGTGCGGAGGCGAAGCTTGCGGCGGGTTGAGGCGAGGCGGTGGGCGGTGGGGCAAAGAATTCCGGCTGAGACATCGAGTGCAGGCTTAGGGAATATTAAGGCAAAAAAATCCCCGCCATGGCCGTTCGAGACAGGTCCCTTCTACCGAAGGAACTTAGGTGGGAACAGCGGACCACGTTCGCCTTCCAGTAAAGGCCTGGCGGCGGTGATTTTGGAACCGCTTTTACGCTCCCGAATTTGTCGTAAGGTCGAAGGACGTTGTCCCGGATACACGAACCCGGCAGGGAAAGTTTAAAAGAGCAAGGCGGTTCCGAACCGCCGAGCCCCTTTGTGCGCTGATGCGCCAATCATCTCAAGTCGGAAATTTACGTAGATTGAACGGATCAATTCTTGTGAGAGAGATCGCCACGCGCAAAGAGATAGGCAATCAAATCGGAAATCTCGTCCGCCTTTAAACTGTTCAACAACCCCTCGGGCATCATCGATGCTTTGGAAGGGGCGATTGATTCGATGTCGGACCGTTTGATGTTGGTCATGTTTCCCGGGTCGAACATGTCCTCCACCAAGTTGAGATTCTCACCGCCCAAATTGGCGATGCGCCCCGTGAGGACGTCACCGTTCTTTTTGATGACGACGATGGCTTCATATTGATCGCTTACCACCTTGCTGGGTTCGATCATGGCCTCCAGGATATCGTGAACGCTGAATCGGCCCACGACACCGGTCAGTTCGGGTCCCATGGATCCGCCTTCCTGGCCGAACCGATGACACGCCGCGCATGCGACGTCGCCGTACAACAAACGGCCGCGTTCAAGGTTTCGCACGCCTTTCAGACTATTTTCCACGAGGGGTGTGAGCTCATTGACCGTCCATTCCTTCACAAACGATCGCGCCGCAAGAGTGTCACGAGGGCTCTTTTTTTCAATTTTCGCGCTCAAAATCGAACCCAACGTCGACTTGTCCGCCTCGGAAAGATTCTCGACCGCGCGCTTTTTCATCGTGGCGATCGAACTTGCAAACGTGTTGCCCCCGCGATAGCCGGCCGCCTTCTGGAACCACCCGAAATACTCCTCCCGCAACGGCTGCGTCCAACCCGTCTTTAACACCCGCAGCGCGGAGACATAATCGATTTGCTCTTCCTGGGTGGGTGCCTTTCGCAGGGCGGCCACCAGCTTTGACGCGGCTCCCGGCGCTTGCAGATACGCAAGAATCTGAGAAAGTACTAGGTCCGTCTCACGGTGTCGGGCCGGGAACATCGGTTCAAACTTCGCCACCAATCGTTGCTGGGTTGCGTCGTCAGGGCGGCCCAGGCGAATAAACGCAAGCGACCATGCACGCAAGAGATCCACTCGATCGTTTGGGGCCAGCTTGGACCAGTCGATTCCATCCAGTGAGTCCATGATCCGATGCGCCAACGCGGGATCGACCGGCGGGTGATTGGGTTTGCGGTGAGTTTCGTCGCGTCCACTGAGACGGATCAATGCCACGAGAGCTGCGATGGCCTTGCGGGGGTCCTTTTCGCTAAGTGCCCGTTCGCGCCAACCGGCCGGATTCTGCCATTCGAGGGCGGTCCGGGCCGCGAACCGGATCGATCGGTCGGTATCTCCCAGATACGGCCACACAGTCGCCGCCGCGTCCGGTTCCGCATGCCCATGGAAATTCTCCAGGCGATGACGCAGATCCCGACGTGCCTGCAGCCGGGGATCGGGACCGGCCGGGGTGGTGGATTCCGACCCGGTGTAGGTCACCCGGTATAAGGCCGACTGCGTACCCCGGCCGCCGACGGCGAGATACATGGCGCCATCGCGCGGATTGATAACGAAATCCGTCACCGGGAACGGTTGCCCGCTGATGAATTCTTCCGATTCGCCGGTGTAGCTCGCTCCGTCAGGGCGCAAATGGACTGCCCGGAGCTTTCCGAAGCTCCAATCGGCCAAAAACAAGGCATTTTGATACTTGGCCGGGAACTTCGCTCCATAACCAAAGCCAATCCCTGTGGGTGATCCGGGGCCGATGTTCACCGCCGCACCCAGACTGTCGATGAAGTAGTCGGGCCACTTGCCATCGCCATTGCGAAATCCGTATTCGGCACCGCTGATGACGTGATTCACACGGGTCGGGCGATACCACGGAGCGCCAATATCCCATTCCATGTCCGCGTCGTACGTGAACAGTTCCCCCTCGCGGTTGAAGGCCACATCGAACTCGTTCCGTAAGCCCATTCCGATCAGTTCCCATTGGCGCCCATCCGGGTCTGTCCGGGCGATCCACCCCTGCGGCGCATACGAATTATCCATGAACCCGGTCGGCAGGCGCGGCAAGAGGCTGTCCTCGCCCCAGATCAACGGCACCCGTGAGGAATCAACCGCGGTCAACTCGCTTTGGTTGCCTACGACGACGACGATGGACTTGCCGTCCGGCGACAACACGAGGGAATGGACACCGTGCTCACCGCCGGCTTTGAGTTCCCGGAGCAACTCGACCTTGTCGAACACATCGTCGTTGTTGGTGTCGCGGACGCGATAGAGGCCGTGGGTGCGTTTCCCTTCGTTGACGGCGACATACAGACTATCGAATGCGTAGAGCAACCCGTGGGCTTCCCCGATCTCGAGCTCGATCTTCTCCACCGTCACCGACCCGCCCGTGAGGGGTGGCAGGGTCGCTCGGTGCAGTGCCCCATTTTGATCCGAGACGATCAAACGCCCCTTCGAATCCAAACACATCGCTACCCAGGATCCCTGGGTGGCCTTGGGCACCGTGTAGAGCATTTCCAGCTTGAACCCATTCGCAACCTTGACCGCCGCACCGCCGGACGTACCCAAGGTGAAGTGCGACGCATTCGCAGCCTTGCTTCCGGGTGCAGGCGGTGCAGTCGCTGCGCCCAGCACTGCAGGAAAAAGAGTCAGCGCGAGTGTGACGGCGCTTGCACGAAACGGCATGTATTTCATAGCGGTGAAAAGTAGGAGGGGATCAAGTACCATGACCTTTCTTGGTTGGCCAGCAAATCGGCACGGACAACTGAAACAGAAGTTGCCAAGCCAACCTAAATACGCTGCCGTTCGGGTTCAGGCACTCGGGGAATCGGTCAGAAAAAGGCTTCGATGACCTACCCGGTACGACGCATCGACAACTTATTATTTATCATATGACTCACCTATTCCGGTTCACGGGTCTGGCGCTTTTGGCGGCCACTCTCACGTTCAGTTCGGCCCTCGGTCAGACCGCCACAAATACCACCAAGGCCCCGGCGAAGAAGGCGGAGACCCCCGCCGCTGCCACGGGGGATGCAACGACGAAAGCCAAAAAGGCCAAGAAGGATTGGTATCCATTTTGGGGCGAAGTGAGTGCGATCAACAAAACGGCGATGACGGTCTCGCTCAAAAAACAGGAGGGCACCCGAGTGATTCACCTCGACTCCAAGTCAGAGTTGGCGCGTCTTGGCAAATCGGCGGCCCTGGGCGACGTGAAACCGGGCGACTATGCCCACGGAAAACTGCACAAGAACAAAGCCGGCCAGGAAGTGATCACGGCCGCCAAGTTTGATCTCGAGCGTCCGAAGAAGAAGGCGATCGAGAAGGGGGACAAGGCGGAGGTGAAGGCGGAAAAGAAGAGTACGTCGGCCGAAGGCAAAGCTGCGAAATAAGTAAGGGCGTTCCTCGAACGGAATCAGATTTTTGTCCTACACCCAATGGAACCCCGTCGAAAAATTCCTCATTGACGCGTCGCAACAACGAAAATAGGTTGACCTTAGAATTTCCTTGAAAACCGCGTCCGTTTAACTGCGGCGCCGCAAAGCAAGTCCTTATTAATTAGAATATTATGCAATCCTTCCAAGACATTCTCCAATCCCGGCCCGCAACCCGCCGCCTGCGCGGGTTCACCTTGATCGAGCTCCTGGTCGTCATCGCGATCATCGCGATTTTGGCAGGGATGCTCTTGCCCGCGTTGGGCAAAGCCAAGTCCAAGGCCCAGGGCATCGGCTGCTTGAACAACTTGCGGCAAATGATGTTGGGCTGGCGTTTGTATGCCGACGACTCCAGGGATCTTCTTCTGCTCGCCCGTGACATCCCCCTTGGGAATCGCGTCGTTTGGGTGAAAGGATGGGTGGACTACACGAGCGCCGCCGCTAATTGGGACACCAAGGTCGATGTCGCCAAGAGTCCAATGATGCCCTACATGGGGAACAGCACTGCGATCTGGAAATGTCCCTCCGACCGCGTCACCGTGAAGACGACAGCGGGCCTGAAATTGCCGCGAGTTCGCAGCAACTCGATGAGTCAGGTTTTCGACGACGGCAGCTGGCTGCCGGCCGGTGCCTGGCGAATCTATGGCAAGATGACCGAAATCGTGAACCCGGTTAAAACATGGGTCCTGGTCGATGAACATCCCGACAGCATCAACGACCCTGCGTTTGGCGTTCAGATGTGCCCGCCGGACGGCAAGGGCGCTTTCATTGTGGATGTCCCGGCTTCGTATCACAACGGGGCCTGTGGTTTTTCGTTCGCGGACGGCCACTCTGAAATCCACAAGTGGATCGGCTCGAAAATTAAGCCGCCGGTTAGGAACGGCACCCCCGTGTTGGCGTTGCCGTTGGGAGCGGCGGGAGACTCCACCCGGGATGCCATTTGGCTGTCGGAAAATACCACAGTTTCCCTCAAGACCGGCAGTTACCCCTAGTACTGGCCATTAACAGAAGGTGGGAGGTGGTTCATCGGTAGCCAGCGGCGCACCGTCTGGCTGCGGTTGGATCGCACCGGGTAACTCTGTGGGTCAATTCGCACAGAACGGTCCGCGATTGGGTCGTATTGCTTCGGGCCAACGGCCTGTGATTCCTCAGCCCAGCCCAACGGGCTGGGTCGTGGGATGTTAGCAGATTTGTGCGCCCCAACGGGGCGCGATGGATGGTCGCACCGTGGAGTTGGGTTATTGCGGCCTTTCAGGCCGCGTGATTTGCCGGCAACGGTAACCCAGGCCGATGGCCTGGGCTAAGGAATGACAGCCCTTTGGGCCTACCGTGCATTCACAACCTGCTGGTCAACAGCGTGAATCGAGCAAATTCGCTTAGGAAACGGAAAATGCCCGCGGGAGTGGTGCGGAAGAATGCGGGGAGAGAAGCGACCGAACTTAACCGTTTGCGCCTTCATCCCGGGAACCTGCAGGGCATTATGCCATTTCATGCAGAACTTCGAAGATTGGACGTGCTCGGAGCCCTGCAGCATCCATTGCCCGGTCTACTTCCGGTAGACCGGGCCGTTGAAGATCTCGTTTGGCAGCGGAAGTTTATTGATTAACTGCCACGAGTAGTTCCACTTAACCTGCGAGGCCGCTCCGCCAAACGTTCCCACGACGGCACTACCGGGAAGATTGTTGATCGAGCTTTGGCCGTTCGGGTTCGAAAGATTGAACCACGCCGCGTTACCGGCGTGGCGGATCGAGACTCCGTTCCCCGCATTTCCTGGCGGAGGGACGTTGCCCGCGTCGTTGAAGTTGAGGGCGTCGAGCTCATTCTGCTCCCACATCAACCAATCGGTCGCAAGAAAGTCGCTCAATTTATACGTCTTGCCTTCGGGACTTAAAATGGGCTGCCCGATATTATTATACCCCCCGATGGTCCCATTCCAGCAATAGGAAGTCAGTTTCAACGGGCGGGCAAGCCAGAGCGATTGAAGCTTTCCACTCCCGCGCGTCGCGACATCCTTTGGACACCAGCAGATTCGGTGAGTCGTTAAGAATGGACCTAATTGGCTGATCTTAAAAAAGGCGACCTGATTGCTGAATTGAAACGAATTAACATCCTTGCCCGTTGCGGACGTTGGGGCGGCGGCACCGCCGGGGATCCGACCGTTATTCCGCGTCGCATAAACCCATCCATCCGGGCCAGTAAGGTCGCCGCCCCATGTCGGGTGTGCACAGTTGTCACCGTTGTCATTGGCATAGAGATGATTGGCTAAAAGAATTTGCTTCACGTTGTTGAGATCGAGCGTCATTTGAGCACGATCCTTCGCGCGCGAAAGGGCTGGCAGAAGCATCCCGGCCAGAATGGCGATGATCGCAATGACGACCAGCAGCTCGATCAGGGTGAAGGCGGACTCATTGGAGCCATCGTCATGTTTGCGAACCATCCGCGACGCAATTTCTAACTCTCGTTGATTTTTCATAATACCTCAACTCTGCCGGTCCATCATTTCCCCAGACCTCATGACTGATAACGGATGACTGACATTCGCCCGCGTTCCGACGAGGTGACCTGGAAACGACAGATTATCGATAAACAGGGATCGAGAATGATCGTCCGGCTGAACTTAGACAAGTGAAACTCGATTGGCATATTGGCATCGGGTGCATCCCGAAGTTGTTGGTAGAGGTTGTCGAGCTGCGACAACCCCGCCCGCGTACAGCGGGCGGACAGGGCGCAGCGCGGCGTCCGCTACCGACAACATCAGGATGGACCGCTGCCCTGAGTGCAGGACAAAAAGGCAGCGGTGTGCCGGATTCATTGACGGATAAAATGTCCCGACCGGGACATTTTGTTTGTAGAATGATCAATCTCCAGTCTCGGCGTTGAGGCGCCGGGTTATTTTCAATCATCCGTCCGAGGGGATGACGAAATCCTAGCGGGATTGGATTGCTAACCTGCGGGCGCCTAGGTTCGCAATCGACGGTTCGAGTTTCCCACTTCGTGGCCTTTGTGACCTTTGTGTGCTGCTCGAATGCCATGTGGGAAATGCCTCACTCAAAGAAACGGCAAAAAGGGATTTTGTGTGCTGCGCCAATTTCCGGGTAGAGTATCAAAAAGATGCCACCTTTTAATTTCTCGTTACTCGGCCTGCTCACGGTCATCGCCGTTAGCGTGTCCGCCCATCGTGGTCAGGCTGCCCCATTGCTCGACGATCGTGCGATCACGATCCATTCCGCACGAGATGCTACCGCGAAGCGATCCGCGCTGATTCAATATCTCTGGGGCCGAGAAGGATTCCCGACTCGACGTCTCCCAGCGGTCGTGAGGAATGTGGTCAGCCCGGTGCAGCATCTGGATCACCTCGCGCGCGTGGACGAATTCCGCGTCGACATGGCACCCGGCTTGCAAGGCGTCGCGTATCATTTCATCCCCCAACATCCCAATCGCGAATT
>CAMDJH010000192.1 GCA_945900455.1 Akkermansia muciniphila | reverse complement strand
CAGCAGCGCGGCGAGACCTGCGCCAGGCAAAATCGCGCACCGTGATGGAGCAGTTGAAGGCCCTGGTGATAGAAATGCGAACCAAGTCCCTTCCGGCGAGCAAACTGGGTAAGGCCTGCGGATACACTCTTAATCAATGGGATCGGTTGGAGAAGTTCTTGGAGAACGGAATCCTGGAAATCGACAATAACTGGTGTTATGCCGCGCGCGGCATAACACCGATTGAACTAAGCCGCTACGCGCTGCCGCGAAGCGGCTTAGTTCAATACTACTAATGTTGAGCGCAACATTAGTAATAGAATGTCAGGAGGCCGCCGAGGCGCTCGCGAGTCTGTAAATCCCCCGATATTTCACCGATCCGATCCTCGGGCGCTGGAAAGAGGATCACGTTGCCCTTGCCTTGGTGATTTCGCTCCGCGCCGGCGTCTCGGATCATTCGTCTCCAGTCGCCGAAAGCTTTGCCAAGACACTCAGGTCCTCCAGGGTCGACGTGTCGCCTTTGATCTCGCCGCCCGTGGCCACTTGCTTCAGCAATCGTCGCATGATCTTGCCCGAACGTGTCTTCGGCAACGCGTCCGCAAACCGAATGTCGTCCGGCTTGGCGACCGGCCCGATTTCCTTGCCCACATGATTCCGCAGTTCCGTCTTTAATTCGGGCGACGCCTTAATCCCCGTCTTCAGCGTGACAAAACAGACCAGCGCGTGACCTTTCAATTCGTCCGGTCGCCCCACCACCGCTGCCTCGGCGACGGAGGGATGGCTTACCAGCGCGCTTTCAATTTCGGCTGTACCAATCCGGTGCCCCGCGACATTGAGGACATCATCAATCCGCCCCACAATCCAGAAATAGCCGTCCGCGTCCTGACGGCATCCATCTCCCGTGAAATAGGAGTGCTTTACCTCGGCCCAATAGGTTTCCTTGTACCGTTTTGGATCTCCCCAGATGCCGCGCAGCATGGATGGCCACGGTTTTCGTATCACCAGCTTGCCTCCGGTGTTTCGCGGTACCGCCTTGCCGTTGTCGTCCACGACCTCCGGCACGATCCCAAAGAAAGGCAGGGTGGCCGTGCCGGGTTTCAAGGGTGTCGCGCCCGGTAGCGGTGAAATAAGAATCGAACCGGTCTCGGTTTGCCACCACGTGTCGACGATCGGACAGCGACCGCCGCCAATTACATTGTGGTACCAGATCCAAGCCTCGGGATTGATCGGTTCCCCGACAGAGCCTAGCAATCGAAGGGAAGATAAATCGTGCTTCCTTGGCCACGCATCGCCCCATTTCATAAACGCTCGAATTGCGGTCGGAGCTGTATAGAAAATTGAGACCTGGTACTTTTCGATGATTCGCCAGAACCGATCCGGCTCAGGCCAGTTTGGCGCCCCTTCGTACATCAGCGCGGTGGCCCCATTGGCTAACGGTCCGTAAACGATATAGCTATGCCCCGTCACCCAGCCGATATCCGCCGTACACCAGTATACATCCTCTTCGCGAAGATCAAACACGTACTTCGAGGTCAACTTTACTCCCAGCAGATACCCTGCCGTGGTGTGCAGAATCCCCTTGGGCTTCCCCGTGGAACCGCTGGTGTACAATATGAAGAGCGGTGCCTCCGAATCCATCTTTGCCGCCGCACACGTGGAATCGACGTACTCCAGCTCTCGGTGCCACCAGACGTCGCGCCCTTCCTCAATGTGCACCTCCTGCCCTGTCCGCTTGAGCACAATCACCCGCTCGATCGTTCGCGTCAGCGGCTTCCCATCCGCATCCTTGAGGGTCAGTGCTTCATCGACATTTTTTTTCAACGGAACCACGGCCCCACGACGAAACCCGCCATCGGCCGTAATCACCGCCTTCGCCTGGCAATCCTGAATGCGATCCGCAACCGATTGCGCACTGAAACCACCAAACACCACGCTGTGAATCGCCCCAATCCGGGCGCACGCCAGCATCGCGATCGCCGCCTCCGGAACCATCGGAAGGTACAGGATTACCCGATCCCCCTTGCCAATCCCATTCCGGATTAAGACATTCGCGAAACGACACACTTCCCGGTGCAATTGCTGATAGGTCAACACGCGCTCCTCCCCAGGCCTCCCGTCCGTCGCCGGCTCCCCCTCCCAGATCAGGGCCGCTTTGTTCGCCGTCGCCGTCCCCAGCCAACGGTCGAGGCAGTTAAAGGATACATTCAACCGGCCGCCGGCAAACCACGTCGCTTGCGGCTCCTTCCAACGGAGCACCTTCTTGAATGGCGTGAACCAGCAAAGCTCCGCCCGCGCCATCCGACCCCAGAAGCGATCCGGTGACTTCACCGACTCCGTCCATAGTCGCTTGTATTCCGCCATCGAACGGATTCGAGCCTTCGCACTAAATGCCGGCGCGGGTTTGAAGATGCGGTTCTCCTTCGAGTACGACGTGATGTTTGTCGGCACTCGGGTTGCCTTTTTCGCTTTCGGTGGTCTCATGTTGAATCCCGTGTTACGCCGGCAATCGTACCGAGACCGTTTCCCGGGCGGAAGTGCCGGTTTGCCAGATGTGGAAAAAATCGGAGACCAACAACCCGCGTCGGGCGATAAAAAAGCACAATACTATTGACCGACCCCCATTGCGCCCGATTCACTCGGAGATTGCAATGAAACCGAATTCCATTCGCCTGTTCATCAAGCCCGGCTGCCCTTGGTGCGATGAGGCCATCGAATGGTTGCAGGAACGACAGATCCCCTACGAAAGTATTGACGTCCTCCGCAATCCCACGGCCTTCGCCGAAATGGTCGCTCTCACCGGGCAACGCAAGGCGCCTTGCATCGAGGTTGACGACGAGGTGCTCGCTGATTTTGGTGCGGATGAGTTGGCGGAATGGTGGCAGGAAATGGGTTACACCGCTGGATGACTCCCTCCGGGGTCCGATAAACCTCCGAGGTATTTTCGGTGCGATGAGGTCCCCACGTCGACGGCGCCAATTGTCTTCCCGCCGCTGCCTTCGCCGGATTCTGGTTTCAGAACTCCAGCCCATGATTACAGTCGCCCCATGCGTTGCGTGATGACGGCGGGTCCCACCTTTGAACCCTTGGATGATGTCCGTCGCTTGACGAATTTCTCGACGGGAACGTTGGGTACTCACTTGGCTAATACTTTGACCGCCGCGGGTCATGACGTCCTTTTGTATCGAGGTAAACTCGCGACGGCCGCCCTGCCGGTGGCCTCGGTGACAGTCGAGGAGTTTTCGACGACCGAGGACCTTCGGGGGCGATTGCTCGCGCGGGCGACGCCGGAACGGATTGCGCTGTTCCACGCGGCGGCGGTGAGTGATTTCCGGTTTGGAAATGTCTGGAAGCGGGATTCTTCCGGGAACCTCGCCCTGGCAATGGCCGGTAAGCTGTCGACCCGGGACGGGACGTACCTTGTCGAACTCGAACCCACTCCAAAAATTCTTGCATCGTTGCGGCAATGGTATCCGAACGCGCTGCTCGTGGGGTGGAAGTATGAGGTGGAGGGTGATCGAGACGATGTTCTCTTCCATGGACTCCGGCAGCGGCAAGAATGCCGCACCGATCTCACAGTCGTCAACGGCCCCGCCTGGGGTCGTGGATTTGGTCTGGTCGACGATGTCGGCGTCCAAGACATCGATAGTATAGACGGATTGGTTAGGGCGCTGCTGGATCGAATAACCCGATTTCGCTAAGAGTCCCTTTGATACGGTAGCAATCGAGTGCGTCAGAACACAGGAAGAATCTTTGTTCTCTTCGTCTGCTACTGGTCCAAGAATTTTCACATCGAACGCGAGCTCGCCCGCTCCTGGTCGTCTCCCGACAAAGCGTGAATGTACGGCAGCGGGGTAGGGGCAGGAAATTCCGGCTTGGTTCGTCACGCAGCTCGCTGTCATGGTCGACTTGTGCACTGGCGCCATCCTCTCGTTCTAACCATCCTGCTTGCCTGCGCGGCCTGGGGCGCTTCACCCGACGTGCCGTTCTGGCAGGAGGCCGCCGCCCAATTCACCCTGTCGCCTGAATTGACCAATGCCGTCCTCAAAAAACTTTGCGTGGATGGGGACGGAGTGGCGCATGTATTGACCGATCGAGGCGTCGCGCGAGTTTATGAGGGGCGGCTCGTGCCGGACCGAAATTACCGACCGCTGGCGAATGCGGTACCGAGAGACATCGCCCTGTCTCCGACGGGGGAACTGTATTACCTGCTGGACGACGTCTGGTTGTCGAACGGAGATGCCGGCAAACCGAGAGGTAAGGTTCCCCCGGGTTTGTACCACTCGATTGCGATTGGGTATGATGGGGTGATCTGGCTGGCCGGGCCCGGCCGACTCGCGGCGGTGCATGAGGGGCGATTGAAGATGTTGCCCGTGCCACCAACGGTCCGTCAGTGGCGCCTTTTTCCCGATGCGCGGGGGTTTTTCTTCGTTGCGGATGAAGAGTTGGGCGCATTTCTTCCGGATAACCGCAGTCAGTGGAATCGGCCGGTCAATTCGGTCACGGCGATTGCCGTTCGGGACGGGGAACTGTTGGTGGGGGGTGGCACCGGATATTTTGGAGTTCAGATTTCCAATGGTGAATTCTCCACATCCTTGCAGACGAATCTGCCGGTGACGGACATCACCTGTCTGCGCGTTGCCCCCAATGGACTGTGGGCGGGAACATCCCGCGGGGTTGTTTTTGAGGCGGCAACCGCGGCGGACATCACGAATGCTGCGGTGCCAATGCCGCTCCTCGGCGAATCGCGATTCCGATACTTTGCCGGCCGCCGTTGGCTGTCTGATGACGCGGTGGTCGATCTTACCGTGGATCCCACTGGAGATGTGTGGGTTTTAACCCAGACCGGACTGAGCAAGATTGAGTTTCGGATGACGACACTGGAGGCCAAGGCGGCCGAGTTTGAGCGAAAAATACGATCGCGCCACATGCGATATGGGTTCAGCGCGGAACGGCGGTTAAAGGTCGCGGGCGATGTGGCGAGTGGTGAAATGATCGACACCGACAATGATGGCGGCTGGAGTAGTTATTGGCTGGCCAGCCAGGCATTCCGGTATGCGGTAACCAAAGACCCCCAGGCCAAGCGCTGGGCATGGGAGACATTCGCTGCCCTCGAACGACAACAGTCTATTCACACCAACCGAGGGTTTCCGGCCCGCACGTTTGAGAGAACTGGTTTCAAGGTTTCGGATGTCGAGAGATGGCATCCTTCCCCAGAGGTCGGTTGGGACTGGAAGGCCCATACATCGAGCGACGAGATTGCTTCCCATATGTTTGCGTACGCGGTGCTCTGGGAATGCGCCGCAGAAACGCCTCCGGAGAAGCAACGCATCATCTCGGTGGTGGATCGAATTGCGGATCACATTCTGCGCAACAACCTCTACCTGGTGGACGTTGACGGAAAACCGACCCTCTGGGGCCGATGGCACCCGGATTACGTTAACTGGTTTCCGCCCACTGCCTACGATCGTCGCCTCAACAGTGCGGAGTTAACTGCGACGATGCAGTTGGCGTACGCGTTGACCAAAAAGGAGGCCTACCACCAGCGGGTGATCGATCTTTTCGATCACCACGGCTACCTGACGAATATCGTCTCCTCCATGAGGCTCCTGCAGCCGACGCCGGGACTGATTCATCAGGGAATTACTTTGGGGGATTCCTGGAACCATTCCGATGACGAGTTGGGATTCGTGACTTACTGGGTCTTGTGCCGCTTTGCCTTCACGGAAGCGCTCGCGAATCGCTACCGGCAATCGGTCGCCGACCATTGGGACTTCGAAAAGATCGAGCGCTACCCCTTCTGGAATTTTGTGGCGGCCGGTTGCGGTCTTCCGGAGTTTGACGCGGACGGGGCGATATGGACCCTGCGCGGATGGCCGATGGACACGGTGAGTTGGCGGGTTGAAAACGCGCATCGCAAGGATTTGACTAAGATGCCCAACAATTTTCGAGGACAAGAGACGGTCGAGTTGTTGCCCCCGGGCGAACGGCCGGTAATGCGCTGCAATGGACATCCCTTTGTGCTCGGTGGAGGCGACGGCGGCTTTACCGAGTACGCGGGCGACGAGTATGTCTTGGGCTACTGGCTAGGTCGATTCGTGAAAGCGATCGGTTCCCCCGAGGGCAGGCCCTGAGGTGCACTGGCGTTTCGAATAGCCACTTTCGAGACATCCGCCGGTGCGGTCGGGGCCATTACGGGTTCAACAACGTGCGATAATACCGATTCGAAAACGTCCCCGCCTGAGGATCGGTATACGTTGCTTCAGTTCCTGCGGCGACGAGATCGGTCAGTGTAATCCAGTTGAGAAGATTGGTGGAACCCTGCACTCGGATCCGATCGCTATTTGCGATTCCGGTGACACGAAGTTGCAAAATTCCGGCCGAATAGGTTGGAACTAGGCGCCCCTTGCTCCCACGCGGTCCGAAATTAAGCATTACCGGCGCTGAATTTGCCTCGGCGCCAATGGTATCGATGGCACGCGCCACGAGCTGCAGCGTGCTTTTCGGCGTTTCGTCCAGATGAAACGAAAAATTATAAGGTGCCTGTGATGATTCCGCGATTCGGGTGGAGCCGATATAGAGTTCAACCTTGGCAACGCTGGTTTCGGCATCCGATGCCTGTACCCGAACCTGAATCGTTACCGGAACCGTAAAGGATTCGGCCGTAGTGGGTGAAAGAATTGTTACGGTGGGCGGAGTGTTTTGGGATGAAAATGTGCCGCGCCGATAAATGGCTGAAAAATCTGCGTCGGCCAGCCAAAGCGTCGGGTTGCCGGCCGGGGAAACACCGTCCTCCGCCAGAGCCTGACGGTGGAGAGAAATCGTCGTGGTGGTATTTAAGTCGACCTGGCTGTAAATGACGGCCTTGTCATCACCGGTGAAGCTCGGAAATCCAAAAACGCCCTGTTGCGTCAGCTGGCCTATTGCCTTTGCGCTACCCGATGTCAGGTCCGCGACAACGATCGTCGAAATGCCCGTCTGCTTGTCAACGACTTCGAAAGTGAGCAAATTGGGGTGCACTTTGCCGAGACTTGGATTCCCGAAATCGAGGCCATCATCCAGACTGATAAGTCCAATGATCTGTCCCGTCGCGAAATCCAGCGAATAGATTCCCCACCCAGAGAAGACGGCTCCGTTTTGGAGAGGAATCTCCGCGTAGGCATCATAGATTATCCTCCGACCGTCCGGCAGGAACGTCATGGAGTCCGCAAACTTGATGATATCAAGCGCCTTGTCGCCATCCTGCGCTGGCGAGAAGAGTTTGATGAAACTGACCTTGCCGGTATTAAGATCCACCAAGCCGATCTGATCCTGCGGCAGTCCGGAGCTCGCATCAATTAATACAACCGCGATGCGACTGCCGTCCGGCGAAACCGCAACCGAATGAATCGATCCGGCAATGTCGGCAAACGTCACCTCGTTGCCATCCGTCTGGATCACACCAATATCGTTGTCTGCCGTCACAAACACGGCATACGCCCCGTCGCCCGTGACGGAGATTCGTTTCCCGGAAAGTGTGACCCCGTGGGTGTTTAATATCGTGCCAACGTTCGGATCCCCCGCCGCTTGTTCACGTCGACCCAGAAGGATGTTTCCGAAGAAAGGATCCACCGTCAGGAACAAGGTTGAATCCGGGGCACTAATTGTTGGAATAGGAGCCGGGGCCGGACTATCCGGTGCATCGAAAATTTCGACCCCATCGTAGGCTTCCTTGATCTTGCTCACTTGCTTCGATGTGGCACCAAACAATTCTTGCGCCGAAGCAACCGCAGCGAGACGCATATCGATGAATTGCGACTGCTTTTGCAGATGCATCGTTTGCGCCCGATAGAATATCTGCTCCGCGTCCTTCAACCCGATGGCGTCTGGCAGGCCTTCGGCGGCAAGGTAGAATGCATGGTTGTTAATGCTACTGTTGACATGAACCCCCCCGTGGTCCTGATCCGCATTGAGCTTGACGTATTGGCTCATGTTTTTTGGGAGTGTAATGCCGCCATTGATGACGTTGTTGGGATTCTGAAAATCCCGAATTACAGTGTCCTTGCCGTTTTGGAGGAGCCGGATCTTCCAGTCCTGCGCGCCGGTCGCGAACAGCTTGACCATGTTGCCGAAGATGTCGGACAACGATTCATTGAGAGCTCCGGACTGCGATTGATACTCGAGAATGCCGCCGTTGCCCGAACTGGCGGTGACACCGTGAGTTAGCTCGTGACCGGTTACTTCAACGAATTTTGTCTCGAAATCACCGAAGACCATCGTCTTTGTCTGATGGATATAAAAGGCGTTGGCGAGATTGACGTCATAGCGAACGATCGAGCTGATCTTGCCGCCCTGACCATCGAGGGAATTGCGCTTAAATCGGTCCTGGAAATAATCGTAGGTGGCGGCGAGACCCCACGCGGACCCGACGGCATCGGGCAGCCAGCCGCTCGTGGGAGAGGTCGATTTCACGAGGCCCGAGCTGAACTGAGTGTCTTCAACCACCTTGTTGCCGCCGTCGTAAATCCCGATGACACCCCTGCCATTGTTAGGAAGTGCCGATGTCGGATCAAACATCGGCTTGCTCGTGTCGACCGTGTAATAGGTGCCGCCGTCCTGCCACAAATTGAGATTCCGAGTCGCGCCCGTGACGTCGACACCGGCTCCCTTCACGGCGGCATCCACAACCAGACTGGTGCGCCTCAGAATTCCTCCGTCCGAAGCATCCACAACAAAGTTCCAAGCCGTGAGCAATCCGACGGTGATATCGAATTTCCATGCCAACCGGGGGGCTTGATCCAGCGGTGCGAAGATAACGAGTTCCGCTGGCGATGCGCTGCCGTTGGCCGCAAATGGAATCGAACGGAAGACACGCCCCGCCGCCTCGTCGGCCGTAAGCTTCGGGTCCGTGACGATGCGGTGAGGGGTTGGCACCTGGGTGCCTTCGACGAGATAAACAACACCCGATAGATCCAATCGAACGATCAATTCGGCCGGCCAAACCGTTCGTCCA
The DNA here is from genome assembly GCA_945900455.1 of Akkermansia muciniphila. Classification (GTDB taxonomy): domain Bacteria; phylum Verrucomicrobiota; class Verrucomicrobiia; order Limisphaerales; family UBA9464; genus SIBK01. The sequence goes on along the minus strand of CAMDJH010000192.1, from coordinate 3,524 downwards.
CCCAACCGTTGAGCAAATCTCAGCGACCGAAATCCCTGCTCATCCGTTTGATCTCCCACGAGTCCAAACTCGGATTCAGGATCGTCGATCAGAAAGAGATCGTGATATTCTGCCAAGAACCCGCGGGCAGTCTGCTCGCTTTTCGATCGGGGAATCACCGTCGTTGAAAGCGACGGGCCCGAGTGGTTCGCAGGTTTGGCCAATGTTCCCGAGACAAACATCGCCCCCCCATGTTCCGGTCGGAAGCGCACTTGGAGGCCATCTCCGGCCGTTTGCTTGAGGCGTTCCCAGGCGGCTCGAACTTGGAATTCTCGTGCCGCCGATCGTGGAATTCCCGGGGATGCAGGGCCATTCCCTGATCGAATGGTTCCCACCTGACTCTGCAGCCACTGGGCCAATTTGTTGAGAGTCGGGTCGGTCGAGGTGTTTACGGATGCCGGGGTCGGTGCCACCGTCACGGACGGAGCGGTCGCAAGTGGGTGAATCGTGAATTGAGGGAGCGGTATGGCATCGGCGTTGAGAAAATATCCGACAAGAAGTACCGAAAGGATTGCGATGGAACGGACCGAATCAACCGAACGCGAAGCAGGCCTCATACGGCGGAAGATTCCCGCGACAATATTGTGAATCAAGTTGATTCTTCCGAATGGACACCTTCCACGGCCGATTCAGGCCCACTCTTAGTTCTGGAACATATTCAAGATTTCGCTGAGTTTGTTCCACACCACCCACGACAAAAGGACAGCGAGGGAAAGTGCGATCCCCAGGAGCGGCCATCGGAGTCGGACGTAACGCTTTGGAAGGAGCCCGACTCGGGCGGAGGTTTCGGGAATTGCGGGTACGCGGGGCGAAATGGGTGGGGGAGGTGCTGCCGGGAGCGTTAAGCCCAGTTGATCCACAATCCGACGAAACCGTGGCTCGCCGTGAAGCGGTTGAAATACAGGCTGCAGGTGGACGAGATCCAGATCGCCGCTGTGCTGCTGCACCGCCTGTTCCAGGCGGTCCAGAGCGGCGGCGGGATTGTCGAGAGCCATGTGCATCCGAGCGAATAGAGTCGGAGCCACAGGAACTGAACGGCTGATCCCTTCGAGTTGGGCGAGAATCGCTCTCGCTTCAGTTGCCTGGCCAGCCCGAGCGAGGGCAGTGCCCAAAGTCACCAAGAGTCCCGGGCCCGGAGAGGCGGCAGTTGCTTTTTTTGCAGCCGCAATCGCTTCATCATGACGACCCAGATCCTGGCAAAGATTGCTGAAGAGCGCGTGGCTTCGGAAGAAGTTGGGCTCGAGTTCGAGCGTTCGGCGCAGGGCGGCTTCCGCTTCGGTCAATCGGCCGGAGAAATAGAGGACGGCGGCGTAATGATGGTTGACGAATGGCGAGAGGGGATCGAGTTCGACGGCCCGACGTGCAGCCTGGACGGCCGGTTCAAAGCGCCGTTGCATGGCCATGAGAATGGCCGCGTAGGCCTGGGGAGTGGCGTCGTTTGGATTCAGTTCGATCGCCCGGCGAAGGTGTCGATCCTCGGCATCCCAATCCCAGTCGATGATACCGGAGACCAGGGCCAGAGCCGTGTGGGCTTCCGGAAGATGTTCGTCCAGTTCGAGCGCCTTGCTCGCCGCCTCCCGGGCGGCCTGCAGGGCGATTTCCTTGGGCGCAAGGTTCCAGAAATACTGATGCAGGCGTACTTCGGCCAAACCGGCCCAAGCGGGCGCATAGGCCGCATCCAACGCCAGTGCGGCTTCGAATTGATGGACGGCCTCGTCGAGCCCGTTGGCCGCGCCCAAATGCAATTGGTGCCTGGCCCGAAGATATGCCTGGTAGGCCTCCGGATTAATGTTTCCCCGACGCGCAAAATCCGTTTCACCCAGCAAGCGGATTTTGAGAGCACTCACAATCGAGCGAGTGATCTCATCCTGAACGGCGAAAACATCTTTCCATTCGCGGTCATATTGCTCGGACCAAACCGGCGCGCCGTTTGCCGCGGATATCAATTGAGCGGTGATTCGCAGTTGGGAGCCCACGCGACGGACGCTGCCCTCCAGGACCTGATTCACCCCCAATCGAGCGGCGATGGTCCGGATATCCTCACTCTTTCCCTTGAATGCAAAGGCCGAGGTCCGGGCCGCCACCCGCAGTCCCTGCATCTTGGAAAGTGTCGCGATTAAATCCTCGCTGAGGCCGTCGCCGAGGTACTCGTCATCTGCGTTCGGACTGCGATTCACGAAGGGTAGAATCGCCACCGAGCGGAGCTCTTCGGATTTTTCCGAAAGATTGGCGCGAATCCACTGGTCGTCGAACACCTCGAGGTAAATCCGGTTACGAACGGTAAGCCGGCCGTCGCGCACCTCCACGAGTCCGGATAATAGGAGGGTGTTGGTCGCCGGATTCGTTTCGTCGTCGTGCACCGTTTCGCCCCGGCGAATCTGCCGGTAAAGCTGCAAGACGATATCTCGGTCCGCGTCGCTTCGCAGCAGCCGGTCCCGGACATAATGGAGATTGTCGTCCGTCTCCCGGGCGCGCTCGGTGAGGAAAATCTCTTGGCACCGATGATCGACCAGTCGAGCCGCCTCAGTCGATGTGTTTACGGGAGCATCGGCGGCGGATCCGCCGCGGGTGTCGCTCACGGAACGGCTGCGCGCCAGGGCGTCGATCGTCTCGCGGCATAGGCGTTGGGACAGGTAGGGGTGGCCGCGAGTCCAGTGCAGAATACGCTCCAACAGGGCAAGGGCAATCGACCGGCTTTCGGGCAGGGGAGGGGACGTCGAGGCGAGCATGCCTGCAATGCCTTGAGCGAGCCCCATCGCCTCTTCGGAAGTGAAGTCGCGCAATTCGATCCGACGCCCAATGTTGAACGGGGTTGTATTGACGTCCTGAATCAGTTGAGTGGGAGTGGCGACCCCGAGCATGCAGAACACGAGTCGGTGGAACTCAGGGTCTTCCAGACGCCGGGTATGGCACTCGCGGATCGCCGCAAAGAATTCATCCGTTCGAAACGGCAAACTTCGCACGACATCGAGTTCATCGATAAACAGAACCAACTGCAGTCGGGTGGGTGTTCCGCCCGGCGTCGGCCGATCGGCCGATCGGGGTGGATTGAACCGCGGAAGAATGATATCGCGCAACCCGGTGAAAAACCGCTGACAGGGGCCGAGGTTGGCGTGGGTGTGAAGGAAAGCCTCCAATTCATCCTCGAGCCCGAGCTGGCGACCCAGTCGGGTGGCGAGACCGCCATACCACTGCTCGGGCGTCAGGTTTTGGCCGATCGCCGTCAGGTCTAAGACGCATACACGTTGCCCGGCCGCACGGAGCTTCTCCGTCGTGCGGACCATGAGCGAGGACTTGCCCATTTGCCGGGAGGTGAGGATATAACAAAAGTCACCGCGCCAGAGAGCATCAAAAAGATCCCGATCCGCCTTGCGCTCCACGTACGAAGGGGAGTCTGCCGGCAGCGTTCCGCCCGTGACATAGAAGCCGGTGCGGAGGTTTGTCGGGATGAGTGCGGATGGGGACAACGGTCTGGGGGAAGTTAT
>CAMDJH010000191.1 GCA_945900455.1 Akkermansia muciniphila | reverse complement strand
GCGAAACGGCTACTGGCAGCAGTTATTCCCACACGCGCAGTTCTCCGTCCAGCCTTCTGGCTGACCACAATCTCTTCGCAATCTCAGCGCATTTTTTATCTCATCTTACTGTCACTCGAGAAAACCACCCTTTCCGTGAGATGCACCCTGCACTCGACTTCGCCGAATGTGAACTTTCAAGTTTTCAAGCCCCGTGCAAGAGCGGCGGCAATTCCCGAGCGCCGTGCAGCAATCGGACGATGAGGATGCCATCAATCCCAACACGGTAGAAGAGGACGTAATTGCGGAATCCCGAAACTCCCCACCGCCGCACGTCTGGAGCGAGGGGGAATCCAGCCAGCCGCCCCGTCTCCGGTTGGCGGGCCAGTAAATTCAACGCGTCTTCGACGGCATCGCAAAATCGGTCGGCGACCTCGAAATTGACCTCGGCCAAATTGGTGATGACCGCAAGGTAGTCCTCGAGGAAGAGCGACGACTTAAGCAGCGGCACGCTCACGAGCCTGTCGGATAACGTTGCGAACGCTCTCCAAATCTTCGCGGGTCAACTGCGAGAACTCACCTCTTAAACCCTCCAATACAGAAGCCTCATGGCTAGTTTTCTCGGCCAAAATGCGATCCATCGAAGCTTTCACAAACTCGTCGGGGGTGCTATATCCAGCCGCTCGGGCGCAACGTTCAACCGCCTCACCCATCTTTGGTGGCAACGTAACTGTCATGCTGGAAATCTAGAATGGATTCAGGCGGCACTGCAAGGTCGGGTTGCAACCGAAACGGTGTCCAAAAAAGTGACAGGTTTAATCGAGTTCATGAGCTGTTCAACCTGTCACTTTTTCGACGCCACCTCGGTCTATCGCAACAAGCTCGACATCCCCGCCAACCAGCCGGCCGCCGCGCCCGGCAGCTTGAGCGCCGTGGTCGGTCCCGGCAGGGTGACCTTCGGCTGGGGCGCTGCCACGGACGACATCACGCCCGCCAATCTGCTCACCTACAACCTCCGCGTCGGCACCACGCCCGGCGGCACCGACACCGTAAGCCCGCTGGCCAACCCGACCACCGGCTGGAGGAAAATCGCCGCGCCCGGCAACGTCGGCCACTGCTTCAGCACTTTCTATCGCTTCCCGCCCGGCACCTACTACTGGAGCATGCAGGCCGTGGACGGCGCCTTCGCCGGTGGTGCCTGGGCGGCGGAGCAAACGTTCGTGATACCCGAACCGCCGGTCGCCGGCGCGGACACCGTCCACCGTCTGCCAGGCCGGACCATCAAAATCCCCGTCGCCACGCTGCTGGCCAACGACTCCAGCCCTCGCAGCGATCCCCTCAGCGTCACCGCCGTGAGCGCGACCTCCACCGGCGGCGTGAGCGTGCAACGGGTTGACGACATGCTGCTCTACACGCCCGTCGGCAGCTTCAACGACACCTTCACCTACACCCTCAGCGACGGCACCAGCACCGCGACCGGCACGGTGACGGTGATCGTGGACCCGCCTTCGGAAGCCGTGACACAGAACCTAGTCGGCACCTTCGTGGAGGGCGGGGGTGCCTTGCAGGTCACGGCCGCCGGCATCCCCGGCCGCAGCTACCAGCTCCAGAGGACGGCCAGCCTCACCTCACCGGCCACTTGGTCGAACCTCGGCGCGGCCCAAGCTGCGCCCGCCCACGGCCAGATGACATTCACCGATCCCACGCCCGTCTCACCGCACTTCTACCGCGTGGTGGCGGTGCCCTGAGCGGAGTGGGATTTTTTCTTGAAACCGATTCCGCCATTGTTCGCGCAACTGTTCCCCGAAGACGCTTTAGGAACCGAGTGACATGAACTTTTCTCGCCCTCCCTTTCCCATGAAGACCCTGCCTTTGCTCGCCCTCCCGTGGCTGGCCCTGACCGCCCGCGCCGCTGTCATCATCACCTCCGGCGGCCTCAACACGCCCATCCCCGACGACACGGATACCGGGCTCGTCCATTCCCTCGCCGTCACCGATTCCTTCAGCGTCGGCTCGGTCAGTGTGTCGCTGAACCTGAGCGTGCCCGGGGGCGATTATGGCTGGACCGGCGACCTCTACGCCTACCTCCAGCACGGCGCCGGCCTGAGCGTGCTGCTCAACCGGCTCGGTCGCACCGACGGAGCCCCGCTCGGCTACGGCGACAACCAGGCGATCAACGTCAGCTTCACCGATGGCGCGGCCAACGGCGACATCCACAACTACCGCCTCAACGTGACCGGTTCGGACGTGATCCCGTTGACCGGTCCGCTCACCGGCGCGTGGCAGCCGGACGGCCGGGCGACTGATCCCGCGCTCTCGCTCACCGCCGACCCGCGCACCGCGCTGCTCGGCCAGTTCAATGGCCTCGACTCCGCAGGCACCTGGACGCTCTTCCTCGCCGACCTCTCCGGCGGAGGCCGGCTCCAGCTCGATAGTTGGGGCGTTGAGCTCGGCGCGTTCTCCCCCGTGCCCGAACCAGCGGCCATCGGCTGCGCTGTGGGTGTCGCCCTCCTCGGCTTTGCCGCGTGGCGGCGGCCGCGCCGGTGAGATGGTGATCAATCGAAAAGGGGTCAGTTCTGAACAAGGGGTCAATTCTTGGTTTTATTTAGTTTGGCTGCCCTTAAAGCATCTGGGCTAGGCAGACGAGTGGCTGATACCAAGAACTGGCCCCGCTTTGGCCCCGTTTTTGCGCCTTAAGTAAACGCTATTCGGTACAGAGCCCTTAGCAGCTCACGCCAGCGTCACAGGTATCAATCCTAGGGCCGACGCTGCTTTGGTTTGATGAGCGTCGTGCGTGTGGATCTCCGCGAAGCCATGAAAGACAGCCGTGACAAGATGCAGGCAGTCCGCCGTTCGGAGAAACACGACGGCGGGCAGTGTGGCATAGGTTTTCGCCGCCTCCTCCACGATCACACTGTCGAGCGGTGCCCATGACCAGTAGCCCCCGAGATCATCCCGGTTGAATTGGCGAAAAGCCGCATGAAATTCGCTCCGTGTCCACTTTTGCTCGCGCAGCCGCCGGTGAAAAACGCCCATCAGCTCGGCGCGAGCCAACTCGGACAGCACCACCCGGTCCTCCGCGTCGAGCCGCGCGCGCACGGCGGCGGAATCTTGCTCGGGGACGTAATACTTCGCCAGCGTGGACGTGTCGCAAAAAACCATAGTCAGCGGTCTCCGCGCACGGCATCAAGGTCGGCGAGGACACCGTGACCCGGCTTTTTCGCCAGCATCGCGGCGTAGGCAGGCAACAAAGTGCGCTGACGGCGTATGACCGGCATGTGCGGGCCCGCGAGAACTGCGACCAGCCGACCCCGGTCGGTGACAGGCAGGGGCGTCTTGGATTTGCCGGCACGGCGGACCCATTCGCCTGTTTTGGCGTGGAGTTGCTTAATCGAAATAGCGGCGGTGAACGGCATAGGTGTAACTGAGACACTTGCGGTCTTCTTGTCAAGCACGGCTCGGCTACCACCGATCTCAAATCGGAACCGATCGAAAAAGTGATGGGGTAGGGGGGAATCAATGACCTGTCCCTTTATCCTCTTATGTCCCTTTATCCTGTCCCTTATCCCTGGGGTAGAGCGGGCTGACGGTTAGCCGTTGTTTGGATCCGACAGGGGACGTACTCTGGGGCCATGACTTTTAGATTGCTAGTTGAGCCAGATGCCGACACGGGACGGTGGTCTGCCATCTTCCCGGAATTGCCGGGCTGTGCGACTGCGGGTGACACCGAGGCTGAAGCGATCACGAATGCACAGGAGGCACTGGCGCTTTGGTTTGAGCCGGTGACCCTGACACTGGAGCCAAACGCCAAGCTGCTGGAGTTGTCCCTGCCTTGAGCCGCCATTTTCCAGTCTGCAATGGGCAGGAAGTCGTCCGTGTCTTACGACGCAACGGGTTCAACCTCGTAAATCAGTCCGGCAGTCATCAGAAATGGCGTCACGCCAATGGTCGCCAGGTCATTGTGGCTATGCACGGGAGCAAGCCGATTCCCATCGGAACCATCAAGAGCATTATCCAAGGCAGCGGGTTGTCAGCGGATGATTTCCGTTGATAGGGCTTAGTCCTCCGCGCTGTGCTCGCTCCGGGAAAATGGGGTAAGCGACGGGATTCGTTATTCGCGGAGCGTCAAAACCGATGTCCGGCTATCCGGGTCATTTACTCCATCAAGTGAGCGCCCATCATGTTGATGTCCGTACTCGCGTACCGCCTGATCCATCGCCAGGATCAATGGCCGGAAGACCTCCAGTCGCTCGATTAGCCAGCCGTCCAGCTTCAATTTCAACTCCTCCCAGCGATCTGGTTTCCACCAGTGGTTACTCTCTCGTTGCTTTGATGCCACCCACTCCAGAAAGCCCGCGATCGTCAACTTTTGGGGCGGCTGCGGTTTGGCGCCGTCCACCATCCGGACGACCCTGAGATCGCCCGCGTGGACGTCCAGGGCCAGCTTGATTTGCTGGTAGATGGGCTGGACTGATGCGGCGTTACTTGCGACGTGTGCTCCGCAAGCCTGAGCAGTAGAGGTACCTTGTTCGTCTTTCATACGCTGGTGGACGTTGCAAGTTTTTTGCGCGTCCGCCAGTCTTCATGCCATCTATCCCGCACGCCGTTCGTGGATCGATGCCAGGATGTCGGACACAACCTCCGCCCGCGGCCGCGCGCCTACGTTGCCCTTTCCATGCAGGCGGACGGCGACGTTTCCGGCGTCCTTTTCGCGGCCACCCAGTACCAGCATGGTGTGAACGCGCGCCTCCTCGGCGCGAAGGATCTTGCCGTTGATCTTGTCGCTGCCGAAATCTCCTTCGGCGCGCACCATCCGGCCGCGAAGCTCCTCGACCAGTGTCCGAGCGTAGGTCACCAGCGATTCGTCATCGCCGACGGTCAGGACACGCACCTGTTCGGGCGCGAGCCACAGAGGGAAATTGCCGGCGTAATGTTCAATCAGGAAGGCGATAAACCGCTCGTGAGTCCCCAGTGGCGCTCGGTGAATACAGAGGGGCGTCTTGTCCGCGTTATCGCGGTCACGATACGTGAGGCCAAAACGGCCTGGCACGGCAAAATCCACCTGATTCGTCGCGATCGTGAATTCACGGCCAATAATGCTCCAGACCTGAACATCGATCTTCGGTCCGTAGAACGCGGCCTCATTGGGAACTTCAACATAGTCGATTCCAGAATCAATGAGCACCTGCCGGACCATGTCCTCCGTCTTTTTCCAGAGCACCGGGTCATTCACGAATTTTTGCCCCAACCGGGCAGGATCATGGGTACTGAAGCGCATTTGATACTTACCGAGGCCAAAGATCTTGAAGTACTTCAGGTACATCTCGTTCACGGCGCGAAATTCCGAGGCAAATTGCTCCGCCGTGCAGTAGATGTGCGCGTCATTCATTTGCATCGCCCGGACGCGCATGAGGCCAAAGAGCTCGCCGGACTGTTCATATCGATAGCACGTCCCGTATTCGGCGAGGCGTAATGGAAGGTCCCGATAGCTCCGAGGTTCCGCCGCATAAATGCGGTGATGATGCGGACAATTCATTGCCTTGAGGTAATAGCGACTGGTTGTGGTATCGCTCTGCGATTCCTTGAACTCGATTGGAGGAAACATGGATTCCGCATAGAGCGGAAGATGTTCCGAGGTGCGGTACATTTTTTCCTTCGCCAGATGCGGTGTACGGACGCGAACGTAGCCAGCGGCGAATTCCGTTTCCTTGGCGAGTTTTTCGAGTTCCTCAACCAGCACCGTTCCCTTGGGTAACCACAAGGGCAATCCGGGACCCACATACTCGGAATCAAACGCGAAAAGACCCATCTCCTGGCCAATCTTCCGGTGATCCCGACGTTTAGCCTCCTCCTGAAGGTTGATCCAAGCTTCCAACTCTTCCTTATTCTTGAAGGCGGTTCCGTAGATGCGCTGCAGTTGGGGGTTCTTTTCATTCCCACGGTAGTAGGCACTCGCAACCTTAAGCAACTTGAACGCTTTGACGTTGCCTGTACGCATGACGTGAGGTCCGGCACACAGGTCCACAAAATCGCCATTGGTGTAGAAGGAGATCGGCTCGTTCTCCGGGATATCCGCCAAACGCTCTACTTTGAACCGTTGCCCCCGATCCGCGAAGTACGCCGAAGCTTCGGCGCGCGTCTTGATCGATTTCTCGAAGGTTTGGTTTTCCTTCACCACCTTGCGCATCTCCTCTTCGATCCGCCCAAAGTCCTCCGGAGCAAAACGATGGGTCAGATCAAAGTCGTAATAAAAGCCCTCGTCGGTGGGTGGACCGATGTCGAGCAAAGCATCCGGCCAGAGGCGGAGGACGGCAGTGGCAAGTATGTGGGCGCAACTGTGCCGGACGCGTTGCAGTTCGGACATGCGTTCGCGGTCATCGAGCGATTTTCTTGTGAGATCGTGTTTCGGAGCTTCCATGTGTGTTCGAGTGTCCAAAAAAAAGATCGGAACGCGAGCCTTTGGGCAGCAGATCTCACAAGGGCAATTATTGCCCGTGAGTAACTCACCATTGACGGCAAGCAATTCCGAACCGGATGCTCCGCCCCTTCAATTATGGCGAAAATCGTCCGTGCCCTACTTTCTGTTTCCGACAAAACTGGCTTGGTCCCGTTTGCCCGCGTCCTAGCGGCGGCGGGCGTCGAACTTCTTTCCACCGGCGGCACCGCCCGTGCCCTGCGGGAGGCGGGCCTCGTCGTCAAGGACGTAACCGAGCACACCGGATTTCCGGAAATGCTGGATGGCCGTGTGAAAACCCTCCATCCAAAGGTGCACGGCGGGTTACTCTATTTGCGCGGAAATCCGGAACACGAGTCCACGGTCGCACAACACGGTATCTCGCCCATCGACCTCGTGGTGGTGAATCTGTACCCCTTCGAACAGACGGTGGCAAAGCCCGGTGTAACGCTGCACGATGCGATCGAAAACATCGACATCGGAGGCCCTTCCATGCTGCGGAGTGCTGCAAAAAACCACGAGAGCGTCACCGTGGTGGTAGACCCCGCTGATTACGCGGCCGTGGCCGACCAAGTGCGGGAAACGGGAAACACGACCTTGGAGCTGCGCCGACGTCTCGCGGCAGCAGTCTTTGCGCGTACCGCATCGTACGACGCGGCGATCGCTGCTCATTTGGAAAAGACGTTCCATCCCACGCCGGCGATTTCAGAGCCACCCGCCGCGCTCAGAATTAGTGCCCCGTTGATTCAGCCGTTGCGCTACGGGGAAAATCCTCATCAAAAAGCCGCGTTGTACGGGCGGTTCCCCGAATACTACGAGCAACTGCATGGCAAGGAACTCTCGTACAATAACATCCTCGACTTAACCGCGGCGATTGCGTTGATGAGCGAATTTGAAGGCGAACTCCCAAGTCTGGCGATCCTCAAGCACACCAACCCCTGCGGCGTCGGGCAGGCGGTGGATCTTCGCGGCGCCTGGGATCACGCGTTCGCAACGGATCGTCAGGCTCCGTTCGGCGGCATCATCGCCGTCAATCGCCCCATGGACCTGCTCTGCGCCCAAGCCATTGCGGAAATCTTCAGCGAGGTGATCGTCGCTCCGGATTTTTTGCCGGACGCCCTCGCCCTGTTGCGGCAAAAGAAAAACTTGCGCCTGATGAAGGTGCGCGGCAATCCGACGGCGGCCTCCACCAGCGACATCCGAAGCGTCGGCGCAGGATCCTATCTCTGGCAGGAGCGAGACTTGCGGGCGACGGCGGCCTCAGATCTGAAAGTCGTGACCGACCGGCAGCCGACGGCTGCCGAGTTGGCCGCCTTGCTTTTTGGATGGAAAGTGGTGAAGCACGTCAAATCCAACGCAATTGTCTACGCGGCCAGCGTTCACGGGTCGGCAAGAACTGTCGGAATTGGAGCGGGACAGATGAGTCGGGTGGATTCCAGCCGCATCGCGGTCTGGAAGGCGGGCGAAGCTCAGGTACCCCTTCACGGAAGCGTCGTTTGCAGCGACGCATTTTTCCCATTTCCAGACGGATTGATCGCCGCGGCCGACGCGGGAGCGACGGCGGCGATTCAACCGGGTGGATCGGTCCGGGACACCGAAGTGATCCGAGCGGCAAACGAGCGGGGAATGGCAATGGTATTCACGGGAAATCGTCACTTCCGCCATTGAAAAACCTCCACGCTGGAGGAATTGAAAGAAGAAATGGTCGGGACGGTGAGATTTGAACTCACGACCTTCTGAACCCCATTCAGACGCGCTACCAAGCTACGCTACGTCCCGACCAGGTCACCCGTAAGGGCTGACGGATACTAGTTCGGAGTCGTTGCGGTTCAATCAATTCTTTTTCCAGAGTCACTTTCTTCGACGGATTCGGTCTTTCCTTGCACTGAAACGACTGCCGTTGATCTGATCAGTCGATGCGGACCGGTCTTTGGAAGTTCCTGCGCTATTGGCTGCCTGTGCTCGGGTGGATGGCATCAATCTTTGGATTTTCGACGGACGGATTCTCCGCGCCCCACACATCCCGATTCACTCGTCCCTTTCTGCTCTGGCTCAAACCGGACATCTCCGAAGCGGCGATCGAGTTCGCACAATTGTGCGTCCGCAAAACCGCCCATGGCGTGGAGTACGCACTCCTGGCAGCCCTGCTTTGGCGGGCCCTTTGCCGTCCCAACCATCGTGAAATCCGCCCCTGGTCCCGGGAAAAAGCCTTCGCGGCCTGGGCTATCGCGGTCGGGTACGCAATGTCCGATGAGCTGCACCAGGCATTTACCCGGACTCGGGAAGGCAGCCTCCGGGACGTCGCGATCGACTCCATGGGAGCACTGTTTGGATTGTTCGTAATCTGGCTGTTCGGACGGGTCTTTCGTCGGTGGTGAGCCGACGTTCGAAACAAGCATTCAGAATTGTGGTGGCGGATCCGGGGCAAAGCGCTGGGTCCGATCCATCCATCTGCGATTCCTCCACCGGATCACTGAGTCCCCCGGCGGAAGCGACGGGTAAGGGGTCGCAATGAAACGACCGATGCTCCCGACCGCACTGCTGTTTGCGGGAGGAATCCTGGCGGGCGAATGGATCCAACCGTCCCTTTTTTTCATGTTAGGAGTCAGTTTGGCACTGCTGGTCGCAGCCGCGGTTGTCGGCCCATGGAACAATCGATGGCGCGGCGTTTGCCTGACACTGGTCTGTTTCCTTGCTGGGTGGATCGACCAACTGTCGGAGCAGACGCCGTGGGATCCGAAAGATCTCCGACGGCACGCCGGCACCGCGGCTCAGGTGGCTGCGATCCGAAGTACGGTTGCCCAATCTTGCGTTTATTACCCCCCGGCCGAAACATCGCGAGCGGGCGATGGGCGAACCACCCTGGTGGCAAATCTGGACGCATGGGCTACGAACGGGGGGCAGTGGAACCCCATATCGGGACGGGTGCAATGGGCGGTCCGCGGCCCGCTTTCGGAGACTCCCAACATCGGAGATTCCATCGAAGCGACTGGAGTGCTCCGGGTGCCTCCCGCGGCCGAGGCACCGGGTTTGTTTGACTATCGAGAATTCCTCCGGCACCAGGGCATCTTCCATCAATTTGTGGTCGATTCGCCGCGGGAGCTTCGCATCACCACGGCGGGTGGCAAACGCACGATTCCGTGGTCGGATCGGTTCATTCCGTGGGCAAAACACGTCCTTGCACGGGGACTGCCGGAGGACGACGAAAACGTGCGGTTCCTTTGGGCGATGGTCTTGGGATGGAAGCCGGGCCTTCAGGCAGACGTCGCCGAACCCTTCATGCACTCCGGTACGATGCACGTCTTTGCCATCAGCGGACTCCACGTGGCGCTCATCGCTGGAATGCTGGTTCACGGACTTCGCTTGGCGGGCTTGTCGCGAGCCGGGTGCGGTCTCATCGGACTTCCGTTCATCTGGTTTTACGTGTTCGCCACGGGAGGACAATCCTCGGCCGTTCGATCCGCGGTGATGACGACGGTGATCGTCGGAACATGGGCGCTGAGACGGCCTACGGATCTGCTCAACTCCTTGTCAGGCGCAGCCCTGGTGGTTCTCGCAGGGCAACCCGGGGAACTGTTGCAGGCTGGCTTTCAACTGTCCTTCGCGGTGGTGGCCAGCCTGGCAATCCTCCAGCGACCCGTGGAGGTGGCATTGTCGCGGTGCGTCCGATTCGATCCGCTGATTCCCGAGGAACTTCGGCCGAAATGGCAGCACGTCATCTGTCGTTTGTGGAAAACATTTTCCAACCATTTGGCCACCACGCTGGCCGCGTGGCTGGGGTCACTGCCCTTGGTCATCCACTACTTTCATGTCTTTAACCCCATCAGTCTGGTAGCCAACCTAGTGGTCGTGCCCCTGAGCAGCCTCGCACTCGCCGCGGGTGCCCTAAGCTTGGCCTGCGGCGATTGGTGGCCAGCGCTGAGCGAAGTCTTCAATGCCAGCGCCTGGGTCTGGATGGCGGCCATGGCTTGGGCAAGCCGCCGATTCGCGGACATTCCCGGGGGATGGGCATACCAGGAGGCACCTCCCTGGATGTGGTGGTTGCCCTACGTGGCCGTGCTCCTCGCCTGGGCGACCGGGCAATTCACGATCCCGCACGTCCGGTTCCGTTGGCTGCTGCTCACTGCACTCTACCTCGTCGCCGCGACGGCAACCACAGTCCTTCATCGTTGGCGGTGGCAACTGACATTGCTTCCCGGTTTCTCAGGAGCTTTTGAACGATCCGGCCATTGGGGCCCAATGCAAATCTGGAACGGCGGTCGCGGGTCGGAGGTCCAACAGGTGCTCCGCCCATTCCTGCAAAGCCGAGGCGCAAATAGCATCGATGGCTGGTTGCTTTTCGGGGTCGATGCGCGGCATGCTGGAGGACTTGTCGGAATGGTCCAAAAGCTTTCCGTTTCGGAATTTATCGTCCCGTCCGAACGCAGTCGATCTCCCGTGGAAAAGCACCTCACTGAAGTCATCACCAAGTCGGGCGCGGTCCTCCGAACGCCCCGAGAGAACCCTCGATGTCTCAAATGGGAACTCCTCGAAACCGCCGTTAACACGGCGCGTCCAGACCATACGACCCTTTTGCTACGCCGAGATGTCTCCGGCGTCCGGATCTTGGCGTGCGGCCCATTGTCCCGCGACGCTCAAAACCGGCTCATTACTCAGAATAATCCAACCTTGCGAGCCGACGTCCTAATTGCTGAATCATCGCCCGACGGCGGGTTTTTGTCCGAAGGATTCCTACAAGCAGTGGATCCCCAACTCGTCCTGGTCGTGTCCGCCCGGCGACCCGCCACCGAGCGACTCCGTAAAGAAACGCGGGATCGGATTCTCCGGCATGTCTGGCCGGTTCTATTTACGGACGAGGGCCGAACAATCCAGTTGAGCGAGTCCAACGACGGGATTCGGGTGACGGGAAACAACCCCAAAGAAACAATATGGATCCGGCCGCGCGCTCCGACGCCGCCGGCGACGGCAGCCGCTCCCGAATCACGGGTTGACTAAGCGGTAAAACCGGCTCGCTTGATCGATCGGTAGCACCACTAGATTCTCGCCATCCACCGTCTCGGGTTGAATTTCAACCGGCTCCCAATTCGACCCGCCGTCCAAAGACGTCGACGCCTCCAGAGAATAGCTTTCAACCGCCGGCCAACGAATCCGCCGAACTCCCTCGACCACCTCGGCGCTCAAAGCGGGTCGAGCCACCGTCGGAAGCGGACGTAACCCCGTCAGCTGCAGATCAAAGCTGAGGTCCGAACTTTCCGGCGAGTTTTGGTGCACCTCCACCGCAATCACGTTGGTGCCCGGGTGAAAGATGACAGGATCCAGGTTGGTTTCGTAAAAAGTCGATTCAGCGGTGCCGCTGACGCTAGTGCTGGCACGAGTGGACGCGGTGATCGGTCCCGCGGGCATGTTGCTCCGGAAGACCTCAGCCTCGTTCACGTACACCACCGCCCCGTCATCGCGAATAATCCCCAGGTTCACCGAAAGAAAACTGGCGGGATCGTCCACAACGAACGAACGACGGAAATAGTAAGTGATGAACTTATTCGCCGCCGTCCCATAGTCCAACGTTGTGACGACATCGTTATTCCCATAACCCAACTGGGCTGCCCCCTCATTCCATTCGTAATCGTCGAAAGAAAGCGCCTTCCAGGCCGATGCAGGCGTCGTCGTGCCATCGTTCAAGTATTTCCACTCCGCCCCGGCCTCAATTAATGCAACCGTGGCCAGGGAACCCGGTGGTTGGGCCTCAAAATCGCGCGCCGAGACGGAATTCGTCAGAACAATCGGATTCGAAAAACCCTTGGGAATTAAAAAAAGATTCTCCGCCGATGCCTTCAATTGGTAGCTGCCACGCGAAAGCCCGGTAAGATAATACTGTCCATCCGAGTCGGTATAGGTCGCCTTGGTGTTCGACGTGTACACACGGACACCGTCCACTCCCTGCCCGTTAAGGAGCACACGTCCGGCAATTCGCAGCGTTGACGGGCTGCCCACCTGAACCAGCATCGAGCTGCTCGCTGTCCCTCCTTTCATATCCGACGTGACGCAACGAACGACGTAATCGCCGGCCGAGGACCAATATTTCTCCA
>CAMDJH010000190.1 GCA_945900455.1 Akkermansia muciniphila | reverse complement strand
ACCGCCGAAGAGACGGAAACCTACATGACGCCCAATCAGCCGAAGAAATCTCTATGCGGGGCAGGGATTCTTTCGGGGAAGGGTGAGTGCCCAATGCGCGCACTCGAAAATCGGCGCTTTGCCCAGAAGTGACTTCCAAATCCTTGGGTGACTCGACGATTACCGGGAGCGTGTAGAGGCGAATATTCAGAACGATATCGCCCGCAGCGGAATTCTTACCCGCCACAACAATCGAGTGATCGACGCTCGGATCGGCATTAAACTCGATACGACTCGTGAGATTTCCGCCGTCACTGTCATTGGCTCCCCATCGATTGTCCAGACGGCCTATTTCCTTCCCAAAGTAAATACCGAGCACCGTGTCAAAGGAACTGCCGGTGGTATCCACCACGGCGCGACCCTCGAGGGTGGGGCGCCACACCCACCATAATGAAGCACCACTGTCGACACCGGCCATGGCCGGTTCATTCGGCGCTCGCGTGGCCCCGACCGAAGAAGCGGTAACAGTCAGTCGATCTCCGAACAGTGTGGCACGTTGATTGAAGTTGTCGTTCGTAGCGACGGCGTTAGCCCTTGGGAGCAGTAGCAATAGGAAACCGAACGCAAAGAGAAATAGCGTCATTGGAACCGAAGTGATTTTGAGCAGCCATCCCCTACCCTGGGAATTGGAGAAGACCGTTTTGCGGCGACGGACCCCGCGCAACAGATCGAACATCAAATCGTCACGGATCGGAGGGGTGTTAGGCACGGGATCTAGTACGGATATCAAACGAATCCGTCAACAGTGTAAATGCCCCCAGCGTGGGTGTAAGACAAAAGTCTGATTCAGGGGGTAGACAAAGTGCAACCTTGTCATGAAATGTTAGGATCCAATTGAGCGGGTCCGATTCATTCGGTCTCCCCAGCTCTGCCGGCCCTTTATGGGGCGCGTGAGAGATTGGCCATTTTCCGCGGGAAATCCCAAAGGGATTTCGCCTCGAAGCCCAGGGTTGCGAGGGACGAGCTACCCTGGGTGATGGACAATCAACACCGCAACCCCAACGGGGTTGCGACCGACTTGGAACAGGTCAAGGAATACGTCGCCCGCCAAGAGGAACATCACGGGAAGATGACTTTTCAGGACGAGTTGCAAACGTTGCTGCGCAAACATGAAATCGAATGGGATGAACGATATATTCGGGATTGAGACGCAACCCCGTTTGGAGTTGGACCGAGGGTGCGGATCATTTCCCAGGGTAGCTCGTCCCTCGCAACCCTGGGCTTTGGGACGGAATCCCGTTGGGATTCGCAGCCCGAACCATTGCGGCAAAGTTCCTCTGCGACCCGAGATAAATGGCCAAACTCCAGGCCCCTTATGGGGCTATCGTTTTGTTCGAGCCCCATACCCACGGCTCGCGCCGTGGGCTACGGTCTGGCGCCGCTCCGCGGCTTTGGCAAATTCAGATTGTCGTTCCAGAACACACGCGCGAGAAAATAGCCCATCTCGAGGGCGCTCCTTCGGATCGCTTGAATGGGAACAGGCAAACTCCAGTCAGTGTCTGCGGACCCAAAGACTCATACTCGTGAAGATTTCGATCTTACACCCTCTCAACGACTAGGCCAAGTGTTCGCTATTTCACACCCGCATTGCGCTTCATGCAGTCCGCGAGGTCGAGCGCCAGATCGCGGATATCATTGGTTTGGATGTCGTCGTCAGATTTATAGGCTCCCAACATGCGCGCCCCACCGCCCTCCCCGCTACGTTCGGCAACGTATACAAATACGAGCTGTCCTTGTCTTTGTGCAACGGGACATTTGCAGTCGAATGGATTCCGGTGGCGACAGCAGTCGGTGCGGGCGCGGGTGAGCCGGCGTTGCTATCGGGGGTGGTCGCACAGCCTGGAACCAGGAGAGCAGCGCCAAGGGCGGTGACGACAGGGAGAATGCCTCGGATTCGGGCGATGTGTTTCATAGATTACCTTGCGGTTTTTGATGCTACTCGATCGCCCCACCTCCCAGATTCGGTCGGGATGGTCCACCGGATGCGGTTTCTCGGCAATGCCGCAATTGTTGCATTTTGACTCGAGCTAAAGGAAAAACCGGGGCACTGCTTGACGGCTGCGAGCGGTATGCTCATTTTTAGCGCCGTTTTAGCATCGATTCCGCTGACCCTTTGACATGAGCACGCACCATTCTCTCTTTCATTCGCTGCAGACCTTTGACGCCGGAAATGGCCGCACGGGACGCTTCTATTCCCTGCCAGCCCTCGAGAAGGTCGGCCTGGGTCCCATCTCCCGGCTACCCGTCTCCATCCGTCTGGTCCTGGAATCTGTCCTGCGCAACTGTGACGGAATGAAAGTCAGTGAACTGAATGTCCGGGAGCTCGCCGCCTGGAAGCCCAACGACAGCCGCACTGCCGAGATTCCATTCGTGGTGGCCCGGATTGTTCTCCAGGATTTCACGGGAGTTCCCCTGCTGGTGGATCTGGCAGCGATGCGTTCGGCCGTGGCGCACCTTGGAAAAAACCCGAAAATCATTGAGCCATTGGTGCCCGTGGACTTGGTCGTGGACCACTCGGTCCAAGTGGATTTTGCGGGTTCGGCGGATTCATTGCAGAAGAATCTGGACCTTGAATTCCAGCGAAATCGGGAGCGTTACCAGTTTTTGAAGTGGGGCATGCAGGCATTCGATACGTTTAAGGTAGTCCCTCCTGGCATCGGTATCGTGCATCAGGTTAACCTCGAGTATTTAGCCCAGGGTATCTTGGCATCGAACGACCTCTTCTACCCCGACACTCTGGTCGGGACCGATTCCCACACCACGATGATCAATGGCCTCGGGATCGTCGGGTGGGGAGTGGGTGGCATCGAAGCGGAAGCTGGAATGTTGGGTCAGCCGGTTTATTTTCTGACGCCGGATGTTGTCGGCGTGCACCTAACGGGCGCTCTTCGTGAAGGAGTTACAGCGACCGATCTTGCCCTCACGCTGACCCAAGCGCTCCGTAAGGCGAAGGTGGTCGGAAAGTTCGTCGAGTTTTTCGGGCCGGGGGCGACCGCACTGCCGGTTGTTGATCGTGCAACGATTGCCAACATGGCACCGGAGTATGGGGCGACGATGGGCTTTTTCCCGATCGACGCCGAGTGCGTCAACTACCTACGAGCAACCGGTCGGTCGGAAGAACACTGCCTTCGGTACGAGAATTACTATCGCGCGCAGGAGCTTTGGGGCATTCCGCAGGCGGGTCAGATTGACTATTCGCAGGTGTTGGATCTGGATCTGGCCTCGGTGGTGCCCAGTGTGGCCGGACCGAAGCGTCCGCAGGACCGCATCGAATTGCCGGATCTCCGTCGCGAATTTCTCGCTGCCTTCGAGCGCCCCGTAGCGGGGAACGGATTCGGCAAAGCGCGCAAAGACATTTCCAATTCCGTCAAGTTGGAGATGGCGAACAAGAAAAAGGTAAAGGTCGGCACCGGCTCCGTGGTCATCGCGGCTATCACCAGTTGCACCAATACTTCAAACCCGAGCGTGATGCTCGCCGCCGGTTTGCTCGCCAAGAAGGCCGTGGAGAAAGGTCTGTCGGTGAACCCGGCGGTCAAGGCATCGCTCGCGCCCGGCTCCCGAATCGTCACGGATTATCTCAAGAAGACCAACCTGCAGAAGTATCTAAATAAGCTACGCTTCAACCTCGTCGGCTACGGTTGCACGACGTGCATCGGCAATTCCGGCCCGCTCGACCCGACTATCGAAGACGCGATCATCAAGAACGATTTCGTCACCGCGAGTGTGTTGTCCGGCAACCGCAACTTCGAAGCGCGGGTGCATCAGAACGTCAAGGCGAACTTCCTCATGTCGCCACCGCTCGTCGTCGCCTTCGCGCTCGCGGGCCGTGTGAATATTGACCTGAGTTGCGAACCCCTTGGCAACGACCGGGACGGCAATCCCGTTTTCCTCGCCGACCTCTGGCCCACGCTTCAGGAAATCCGGGACGCCATGGAGTCCGCTCTAAAGCCCGAGATCTTTCGCAAGCTTTATAAGGATTTCGCCGCGCAGAATCCCAAGTGGAACGAAATCCCATCGAGCACCGGACTGGTTTATGCCTGGGACACTCAAAGCACCTATATTCAGGAGCCACCGTTTTTTGTGGACTTCAACTTGCAACCGGGCTCGATCCAGGAGATCCACGGGGCGCGGGTCCTCGGTGTGTTTGGGGATTCGGTCACCACCGATCACATTTCTCCAGCCGGTGCGATTAAGAAGTCGTCGCCCGCCGGCCGCTATCTCGTCGAGAAGGGGGTCGCGTCCGAGGACTTCAACAGCTACGGCTCGCGACGCGGCAATGATCAAGTCATGACGCGTGGCACGTTTGCCAATGTGCGCATTAAGAACCTGATGCTGGGCGGCGATGAAGGGGGCGACACCCGAATGCCCGACGGTTCGAAGGCCAGCATCTACGATGCCGCCATGAAGTATGCGGAATCGAACACACCGCTGATCGTGTTTGCCGGCCAGGAATACGGCACGGGCTCCTCCCGCGATTGGGCGGCTAAGGGTACCAAGCTCCTGGGAATTCGAGTGGTGGTCGCGCAAAGTTTTGAGCGAATTCACCGGTCCAATCTCGTCGGAATGGGGGTGCTGCCACTGCAGTTCAAGGAGGGCGTCACTGCCCAGTCGTTGCAGATTGACGGCACGGAGTCCTGCGATGTGATCGGTCTCGGATCCGCCCTAAAACCGCAGCAAGATTTGACCGTGCGGATCACCCGGAAAAACGGTGCGGTCGATAACGTCCCGGTTCGCTGTCGAATCGATACTCCGATCGAAATCGACTATTACCAGCACGGCGGGATTCTACCCTTCGTGCTCCGCCAGTTGGTCGCGCGCGCGTGACGCTATTCCCGGCGGCAGCCGGTAGCGCCAGTGTGATTGGCATTCGCGGTCGATTCGAAATAGCGGGGTTTTCCATCAGGTGGAAGTGATTCGCCACTCCCTGGTCAACGGCTCGAATAGCGGCAAAAATGCAGGCGCTCCGCGACAAATGGACGATGTGGATTTCGTTTGCTATTGTGGGCACGTGAACCTCCTCCCCGCCGTTTTGAGCCTGGGTCTTGGCGTTTCCCTCCTCCCTGCCCATGCGCAATTCACACCGCCACTCAGACTGGACGCCTTCCAGGAGCCCGACGGTCGGTTGCGTTTGCAGTCCACGACAGCCGTCAATTTCATCCTCGAGGAAACGGACTCACTCACTCCGCCCGTGCCCTGGCGTGCGGCGACGGCAACGCCGGATCCGGCCACCATTCCGCCCAGTTTCCTGGTGCAACCGACGGGTCATGCCCGCTTCTTTCGCGCGCTGGTCGCATCCGCGCCGCCCGCGTTCACCCAGATCGAGTCCACGTCGCCCGTAGCCGGTGAGACCGGCGTGTCGGTGAAGCGCGAGACGATCTTCCGCTTCACCGCGCCGCTCGCCGCAGGCGTGTTGCTCAGCCGGGACAACCTGCACGCCGAGGCCGGCGGGCGCTCGATCCTGTCGCGCTCCGAACTCAGTTCCGACCGGCTCCGGGCGACATTGTTCCTGCTCGAAGACCTGCCCGCCGGAGCCATCGTGCGAGTGACACTCGACGCCGTTGGACTGCTGGATGCCCACGACAAGCTGCTGGATGCCGATGGCGATGAGCAGGCCGGCGGCCGGCGAGTGCTCGAGTTCGAGACCTTTAACGCCACGCCGATCGCTGGAACTGCGATCATCGGGCGGGTCTTCGCGAGCGAACTCGTGCCGGGACCCGACACGGGCACCAACGCCGTCAACAAGCCGCTCGCCGGCGTCACGATCACGGTGGACGGCTTCGAACAGACACTGCGCGCGTTGACGGATATCAATGGAAATTTCACGCTCAACAACTGCCCCGCTGGCCGATTCTTTGTGCATGTCGACGGGCGCACCGCCGTGGGCAGCCAATGGCCCGGCGGCGCTTACTATCCGGTGGTTGGCAAGGCGTGGGAAGCGAAGCCCGGCGTCCTGACCAACCGCGCCGCCGGAACGGGCGAAATCTTTCTGCCTTTGATCGCGGCGAACACGCTCCAGGCAGTCAGCGCCACGCAGGACACGGCCATCACGTTCCCGGCGGCCGTAGTGGGGGCAAATCCCGCGCTCGCTGGCGTCCAGATCCTGGTGCCGGCCAACTCGCTCTTCGCGGATAACGGCACGCGTGGCGGCAAGGTGGGCATCGCCGCGGTGCCGCCGGACCGGCTGCCCGAGCCGCTTCCGCCCGGACTCCAGTTCCCGCTCGTCATCACCGTGCAAACGGACGGCGCGCAGAACTTCGACCGGCCCGTGCCGGCGCGGTTCCCGAACCTACCGGACCCTGCGACGGGCGTGAAGCTGCCACCGGGCGCGAAGACCGGCCTGTGGGGCTTCAACCACGACACCGGCCGCTGGGAACTGCAGGGGCCGATGACCATCAGCGCGGACGGCAACTTCGCGGACTCGGATCCTGGCGTGGGCATCCGGCAGCCGGGATGGTGGGCGCCGAACCGGGGCTCGCCGCCGGGCTTGCCGCCGCCGCCGCCGCAACCGCCAAAGCCTCCCGGCTGTGAGGGGAAAGGCAGCGACTACGCCGACGATCTGCTGGATCTGGCAAGTGCTGTTACGCGCTGCATCGGAGATCTCACCGATGCGGCGGATGATGTGCGTACCCTGATCCACCTCGCGACGGAACTGCGCGAAGGCTTCAACAATTTTTCGGGCCTGATGGACCACATCAACGAGAGCGGCATCACCGTGCAGAGCGCGCGGGACTCGCTTCAGGTGATCGGCAACGCCAAGGGAGTCGCCACCGACTTGGCGAACCTCATCGCCGACAAGAACCCAATTAGCAAGGCCGCAGCTCAGATAAATTGCGCGGAAAACTTGCTCAATGCCGCCGACAACATCTGTGGCCGACATGTGTCTGCGGATGACGAATGTGATTCCCTTTTCGCCCGGGGCCTGTGCGCCGGAATCTCCACGGCCAAGGCCACCGTGTCGGTCGTCAACCTCGTCGTCCAGGCGGCCGAAGGCGGGCTTCGGGATTTGGCGGTCACCAGCTTGTGCGCCTCGATGCAGGCGGTGATAGGGGAGCTGGGCGCTTACCTCCAGATCCACGGGGCTTCCGCTGGCGGCCCGCCGCAACTGGCGGGCGGGCGGAAGTCGGCTGAACCACTCCCAGGTTCACTGCGTGCCGCCTTCCAGGCCGTGCGCGCCTACGAAGTTGCCCTCAAGAACGCCGACGCGGCGATCATCCCGCTGGGTGGCGGCGTGACCGCCATTCTCAGCCAATCCGACACGTTGCAGGGCGAGACGCTGCTGGAATACTTTCGCGAGTTCGGCTTCCCCAACAACGCCCCGTTTGTGATCCGGATCGCGGGTCAGGAACTGCACGACGTCATCGGGGCTCCTGGCGGTCCGACTTTCATTCTGCTCCCGAATCAGGCGTTCGAGCTTCACCTGCACCTCGTGTCGCACAACCGCGTGCTGGCGTATCATGGCACCACTGCGGGTCCGGGAGTCACCACCGAGTTCTCCCTCAAGAAGTTTACGATCCTCACCGACAATACGGACGGCGATCGGGACGGTTTGGGCGACATTGCTGAGGGAGCGTGGGGTACGCTTCCGAACATCCCCGACACCGACGGCGACGGCCTCAGCGACGGTGCCGAGATTGACCAGGGCAGCAATCCTCTCGACAGCGCGCCAGTCCGCCTCGACATCGTGGCCTCAGCGGACACGGCGGGCCAGGCACTCGATCTGACAGTCGGGGACGACCTCGCGGTCGTGGCGCTCAACCTCTCGGGTGTGGCCGTGCTGAAGGTCCAGCAAGGAACCAGTCCCATCCTGCTCGCGCAGGTGGACACGCCGGGTCAGGCCCTGGGCGTGGCGCGATCCGGCAACCGAGTGCTCGTCGGCGACGGCACAGCCGGCATGGCGATCCTGGACCTCACCGAGCCGGCCGCGGCCTACCTTGCCCAGCAGATTCCGAGCTCCGCTGGCGCCAGCATTGCTGCGGTGGACGCCGACGACGGCGTGGGCTACGCCGGTTCCAACTCTGGCCAAATCCTCGCGGTGGATCTTGGCTCCGGCGTGGTGTTGATGACCGCGAAGCTGCCGAAGCCCATCCAGGATCTGCGCGTCAACGGCGACCAGCTCTACGCACTGGCGCAGGGCACGCTCTACGTCCTCGCCCTGGATGGGCTGACCCAGCTCGGCTCCGTGGCCACGCCGGGCAACATCAACACCACGCACGGGCGCATGCGCCTGTTCGTGGATGGCAAGATTGCCTACGCGGTCCACAACCGCGGTTACAACACGATTGATGTCCGAAATCCCGCCACGCCCGTGCTGCTCAAAAACACCACCACCGCACAGCAGGGGTGGAAACAGATCGTGCTGAACGGATCTGGCCTGGGTGTGGCCGCGGTCTCGCCCAGCCTGGCCTTCACCGGACCGCAAAACGTCCTGCTTTACGACACATCCGACCCCTTGAATACGGACGTGTTTCTCGCCCAGTTTGTCACGCCTGGGATCGCGCGCGCGGTAGCCATCTACAAGGGCCAGGCCTATGTCGCCGATCATCTCAACGGCATGCAGGTGGTGAACTACTTGGCCTTCGACACCCAGGGCAAGCCGCCTGCCATCAGCCTGACGGCCAGCTTCCCATTGAATCCCGCCAGCGTGGAGAAAGGCCGGCGGGTGTTCGTTCGCGCAGAGGCCACCGACGACGTGCAAGTCCGCGACGTGGAATTCTACCACGACGGCACGCGGGTCTTCACGGACGGCAGCTATCCCTTCGAGCATCATTTCACAGCGCCACCGTCGGGACTGAGCTTCAAGCTGCGCGCCAAGGCGACGGACACCGGGGGCAATGTGACCTGGACCGACGAGATCACCGTGGCGCTGACCGCCGACGTGACGGCACCTCGCCTGGTAACGTTTTCGCCGGCAGAGAATTCGGTGGCGAACGATGCCGTGCGTTCGGTCACCGTGCTCTTCGACGGGCAGCTCAATCCCGCCACGCTGGTCGCTGCCACGCTCCAGGTGTTTCTGCCCGGGCCGGACCTCAAGCTTGGCACCACTGACGACCAGCTCGTGCCCGGAACCGTGACGGTCAACGCCGCCGGTGACGGCGGCGTGTTCACGCCCGCCGCCGGAAGCTTGGCAAGCGGAAAGTATCGTGCCGTGCTGCGCTCCGGCGTCCAGGATCCGGCCGGCAATCCGGTGATCGAGCGGCCTTGGAACTTCACCGTTACGGATCGGACGCGACCGATAATGATCGGCTCCACCCCTGCCCTGAACGACCGGCCCGAGCAGCCCGTCACAGCGGTGACCGTATTCTTCAGCGAACCGCTGCATCCGGCCACCGGCCCGGCCAGCCTCACACTCACCGGGTTCGGTGCGGATGATCGGCCGGGAACCGCTGACGATGTCATTGTCGTGCCGGTATCCATCGAACTGCTTCCCGTCGAGGCCGCGGCGCGTTTCACGTTGCCGGCGAAGCTCCCCGCCATGCGCTGGCGCGGAGAACTCAGCCCTGGTGTGGCTGACTTTTCCAGCAACCTGTTGTTCGGGTCCCGAGAATGGCACTTTATGACCCTTGTCCGAGCCACCTTGGCCGGACGCGCCATCTTTGCCGACGGCTCACCGGCGAATGGCGCCTCGGTGCGGATCCACGAACAATTGCGTCCGCTGGGCCGGGTCGCCGCGGGTGGCTTCAGCTTTCCGAGTCTCGAATTCACTCCTGGCACCCTTGTCACGCTCGATGTGCATCTGGAGGCGGAGGGACGCGCCTTCCTTGGACGGGCGCTCAACGTCCAGCCGGTGCCCGACGGCATCACGGACTTCGGCACGATCACGTTGCGCGAAGTCTGCACGCCGCAACTCGCGGCCACGGTGCTGCCGCCATCAAGCGCGCCGGTGCAGGTGAATGCCTTCGTCGTGTTCGACGACGGCAGCGGTCCCGCGCTCTACGCCGCGGGGAAGCGATCCTTCGCATTCGTCGACAGTTCCGTGGAAGACGGCGTCTATCGTCGGCGCGGCCTGCGCTGGGAACGTGTGGGCGGCGCCACCGCAGGCTCTGTGCTTTCGCTAGCGGTGTTCGATAATGGCAGTGGGCCGGCCCTGTATGCGGGCGGAGGGTTTGTTGCCGTGGGCGGAATCGCCGCGGCCGGCATCGCGCGCTGGGACGGCCAGCAATGGCGTGCGCTCGGTGACGGAGTCCGTGGCGGGGATCCCAGGGGCGATGGAACCCAGGTGCGGACGATGGCAGTGTATGATGCCGGCACCGGGCCGCGGCTCTATGTCGCCGGCCTCTTCGAGACGGCGGGAGGTATTGTCGTCAACAATCTCGCCTCGTGGAATGGCCTCGCCTGGTCAGCCGTAGCCGACGGCATCGCCGATGACTTCAATTTTTTAAACAGAAGAGTCAATGCGCTGGCGGTGTTCGATGAAGGAAAGGGGCCGCGGCTGTTTGCCGCCGGCCAATTTCAGCGGAAGGGTTCTTACGGGGGTGGCGTGACTTATGCCGTCGACATTGTCCGCTGGGATGGCAGCAGTTGGTCGCCTGTGGGTGAGCAGGGACTGGTCGTTGATGGCAAATGGCTGGGTGGCAACATCGCGTCGCTCGCCGTGGCGGCGGTCGGTGGCGCACCACGCGCGTTATTTGCCGCGGCCCAATTCGGCGTGCCCGGTGGCGGGGTCGACCAAGTGGGTGCGCCGGCAATCGCGCGCTGGAATGGCACCGCGTGGTCAGCCTTGGCCGGCGGGCCCGTGACACCGTCCGGTTCCATTGTCGCCCTGCTGCCGTGGACGGATGCCAGCGGCACCAGCCTAGTGGCCGGTGGCAGTTTCCTGTCCGTCGGCGGTCCCATCCGGCCGGATTCGCTGCCATTGGGCGTGGCCCGCTGGACGGGCACCGGCTGGACCGCGCTGGACGGCTCCACCGAGGCGGTGGTCGCGGCAGGCGACGTTCTGGCGCTGGCGGCAATCGAGGGTTCGCTGTTTGTAGGCGGCGTAGGACACGATCAACCCCAGCGACTGCGCCCGGAAGATTCCGGCGGGCGACTTCAGCCACGAGGAATGGTCCGATGGGATGGCCAGCTCTGGCAGCCGGCGGACGACGGGCTGGATGGCCAGATTCAATGTCTGGCTGAGTTCGACAGCGGCCAGGGGCCAGAGACCTATCTTGGCGGCAACTTCACCTGCGGCGACGGCCAGCGTCTCTTCGGCATCGCCCGGATGGATGCGGCCGGCCGGCTGCATTCCCTGGGCAAGGGCATGGAAGGAATTGTGTCGGCGAACTTTTCGGGGCCGGGTGCCATGCTCGCGCATAACGATGGCTCGGGCGAGGCCCTCTATATCATCGGCAGATTTGACGACCGAAACGGTGGAACTGCGTCCGACATCTCTCGTTGGAACGGCACCGCCTGGTCGTCCGTCGGCGACGCCCGGTTCTTGCTGGGGGATTCCCCTGGCCCGGTCTCGGCGCTGGCGGTGTTCGACGACGGCTCCGGCCCGTCGCTGTACGTGGGCGGCTGGTACAACAAGGTCGGGACCAAGAATATTTCCTGCCTGGCCCGCTGGAACGGCGTGGAATGGCTGGCCGCCGGCAACCCCGGCCCGCTAACGGCGTTGGCAGTGTTCGACGATGGCGTGGAGCCGGCCCTATATCTGGCAGGTCACCCCAACTCCCCCTCCCTGAAACGCTGGAATGGCCGCACCCTGTCCGATGTCGGCAACTGGGCCACGGTCTTTAATGGTCTGCCCAGCGCTCCTTCTGGCCTCGCCGTGATGGACACGCTGACCGGGCCGATGCTGCACGTCGCCGCGGGCTTCTTCGACCCGATTCGCCGGAACTATGATGCCGGCGTGGCCCGCTGGAACGGTGTTGCGTGGCAAAGGCTCCCACCGGTGCCCGGAGTCAGTGTGTTTGGCTTTAGCAGCAGCACGGCCCAACGGCTGGAAGCATTCGACGACGGCTTCGGGCCTGGGCTCTATGTGATTGACGGGTTTGAAGGCCGGGACTGGGTCCGCTGGAACGGTGCGATCTGGGAAGGACTGCCCGAAGGACCGGATGGAGCACTGCTTGGCATTACCAGCCCGTTCCTGCCGGTGAACGGCGGTGCAACCCCCTCCTTGTTGTTCGGCGGTTATTGGACTGAAGAAGTCGGCAACCGCTCCCTTCTGCGCTGGAGCCGACCCGTGGCGCCGTGTCCGTAGGGGCGGGTTCACTAAATTAATCCTGTCACTTTTTCTGTCGTCGGGGACCACATCATAACGGACGGGCTGTTGCCAAATTTTCCGACAAAGGCCACGTTGCCCTTATCATTGATCGAAGGTCCGGTGCCAACCCCAGTCAAGCCGCCAGCAGGCGTTTCGGCGGCCACGTTGAACCGGTAATACACGCTTGCGGATGCCGTCATAAGGGAATTCAGCAGCAGTCCAACTTCGAGAACACAGCGCCACAAGCCCCGGGGTGAAAACTGAATTGTTAAACGATTGGATTGCATAACAGCCGGCGGTCCAGACAGCAGAGCTAGCCAGCGGAGGGAAGTGAAACAGAAGTGATCGCGGTTTAAAGCTCTGAGTTCGAGGGAAAGCGGGCGCATCCCGATGTTGTCGGAGAAGGGTGCGGACGCCGCGCTGCGGCGTCCCCGCGCCGTTCAGGCGCGGT
>CAMDJH010000189.1 GCA_945900455.1 Akkermansia muciniphila | reverse complement strand
CAGCCGGGCGGATCCGCGCAAGCTCACGCGCAACAACCAGAGCGCAGTCCGGGCCACTGAACTCGGCCGCCTTGAACTCGCCGGTTGTGATATCTACAAAAGCAAGGCCGGCATTCGCACCAATGCACCGCAATCGGAGTCCAATAGGGTTTTAAGTTTTACATCAGAGTCCAAACCGTTTAGTCGGAGGACAGGATCCGTTCACAAAAAATACCCGAAATGACCTTGGAAGAACTCGAAACGATCCCGGAATCCATGGGCCGACGCTTGCACGCGAACCACATGGAGCTGCTTGGGATCGGGGAAACGATGCGTCTGGCCCACGCCCACTGGCACCTGAAATTCGGCCGTCAAGACGCGTGGCGCCGTGGTCTTTACCGTGATCAGCTTACCGAACTCCTGGAGGAGAACGGCCCCCCTGCGCGGCATCCAGTTGAAATGAAGGATGGTTGGGCAATCGATACCTCCCGGTCGCTGCCTCATCTCGATCGAGTGCTTGCGGATGCCGATAAGATCATTGCGGAACGATCCGGAAAACGACAGACGACCGTCGGGGCATACCGCAGCTACTTTCAAGACGTGTGGAGGCCGGAGGCAGACCCGGAGACCTATCCTGCTTTTCTCGATTTTGCATGTTCGAGCGATCTCCTGGCCGTCGTCAGCCGGTACCTGCAATCGATTCCCGCCCTTTCGACGACTCTCCCTTCTGGAATTCGATTCGTGGAATCGAACGCGGCATTTGATGACCAGCCCGGTAAACCGCATGATAGCCAGCTGTATCACATCGATTATTATTCCCTTCCGAACGTCTACGTGCTCGTTCTCCTGGAGGACACCACCCCCGAACACGGTCCCTGGACATTCTTGCCCCGGAGCCTATCGCAAACGGTGAAGGATAAACTCGGTTATTGGAAACATGGGCGCGGATATCGTGTGAGCGACGACGAAGTTTATTCGATCGCCGATCGGAAGGAGGCCATTGAATTCTGCGGCCCCCGGGGCACGGTGCTATTCATCGAGTCATCGGGGTGCATCCACTTCGGTAGCCGGAATTCCCTCAAGCCGCGGTTTCAACTAATGCTCGGATACACCGGTGCATGCCGGACCGATTTCTCCGAGACCTTTATGCAGCCGAAGGTTTATCCAATCCGTGAATCCGATTCTCGGCTTCGAAAGATGGTGCTCCAAAAGAACCTTCTGAAATTGTGACCGCAGGCAGGCGGCGGCTCAGATCTGTATTCAAATGCGGGTCCGGCATCGGACGATTCGAAGCGGGCCGCCGGGCCATAGGCGCGACATGGGCCCGGGATGTACCCCTCTCGACATCTCAGGAGTCCGGTGCCAGCTTCCCTCTGTGCCTGTGGAAATGAAATACGACTGCCTGCGCCGGGAAATTGCCGGGTACGGCTCCTGCCTCGTCGCCTACTCCGGGGGCGTCGACTCAGTGTTCCTTGCCAAGGTCGCCCACGACGTGCTCGGCCCGAAAATGCTGGCCGTCATCGCCGATTCACCGAGTCTGCCCCGACGGGAATTGCGGGAAGCGCTCGATCTGGCAGCGCAGTTCGGATTTCCCGTGCGGGTGGTGAACACAGCCGAGTTTCACAACGCCGACTACCTGGCGAATCCGAACAACCGCTGTTATTTCTGCAAGCACGAGCTCTTCACGGAACTCGCGCCCCTCGCCCGGCTCGAAGGATTCAATGTCATCGCCTATGGTGAAAATGCCAGCGACATCGGCGACCACCGTCCCGGTGCCCGTGCCGCCGCCGAATTTTCCGTCCGATCGCCCCTGAAAGATGCCGGTCTTACCAAGTCGGAGATCCGCGCTCTGTCAGCCCGACTCGGCCTCCCAACCGCTGACAAGCCACAACTCGCGTGCTTAAGCTCCCGCATTCCGTACGGCGAAGCCGTGACACCACAGAAGTTGCTCATGATCGAGGAGGCCGAGTATCTGCTCCGAGATGCCGGATTCCATGAAGTTCGGGTCCGCCATCACGAGCTGAAAAGCGGTCATTTGGCTCGGATCGAAGTCGGTCCGGAGGAATTCCACCGCTGGTCGGATGCGGAACGGCACCGGTCACTCGAAGCCGGCATTCGCGCCCTCGGCTATCTGCACGTCACACTCGACCTGCAGGGATACCGGCGCGGCAGTTTGAACGAGCCCTCAAACATCCGCATCCAACCATTGCCAGCTCGGCTGACCGCGACACCATCCGTTCTCTAACGTGCTACTGCCAGACCATTTAGATACCGAGTTTCACC
This sequence comes from Akkermansia muciniphila, assembly GCA_945900455.1. Taxonomy (GTDB): domain Bacteria; phylum Verrucomicrobiota; class Verrucomicrobiia; order Limisphaerales; family UBA9464; genus SIBK01. The sequence goes on along the minus strand of CAMDJH010000189.1, from coordinate 10,680 downwards.
AAGGGAACAGGGCTACCGTTTGCGCCGTGATCCGCCGATATAATAGCCGCCCCCCATCTTGACGCCCTTCACCCGACGCTCGTGCAATGGACCCAGCTTGTCTTCGTCAAATAGCGCCGTGTAGTTGTACGGAAATCCTTCCAGTTTTAAGCGCTCGATTTTTTGTGTGATAAATCGCTCCACCGCGAAGACCGCCTGAGCGTCACCCGCCGTGTAAAGGGTGAATGCATCCCCAGTCGCCTGCGCCCGCCCTGTACGGCCGATCCGATGCACGTAGTCCTCCGGATGCTGCGGCACGTCATAGTTGATCACATGCGAAACGTCGGCAATATCGAGCCCGCGGGACGCCACGTCCGTCGCAACCAGCACCTCATACGACCCTTTCTTGAACCCTTCGAGCGCCTGCTCCCGTTCTTTCTGCGATCGGTCCGAATGAATGACCGCGGCCCGATGCTTTGCGCGCTTCAAACTCTGCTCAACTTCGTCCGCTCCTCGTTTCGTCCGGCAAAACACGATCACGCTCTCCCAATGAATCGCTTCCAAAAGGGCCAGCAGGAGATCCATCTTTTGAGCCTCAGCCACGGGATAGAGAACGTGCTTGACGGTCTCCGCGGGCGAGCGCCGCGCCCCAATTGCAACGGTTTCCGGGTTGTTCATCGCCCAGGTGATTAACGTCTCGATTGCCGGGGGAATGGTGGCTGAAAATAGGGCGGTCTGCCGATCCCGGGGCGTCTGCTCCACAATTCGCTTCACATCCGGAAGAAACCCCATGTCCAACATCCGGTCCGCCTCGTCCAAGATCAAAAATTTTACCATATTCAGCTTCACTGCTTTTTCCCCCATGTGATCCAACAGCCGACCCGGGGTCGCCACTAACACATCCACGCCATTTGCCAGATCCTCCCGCTGTTTCCCATACCCCACACCCCCATAGACCAGACCGCATCGCAACTGGGTGAACCGCGCAAATTTCAAGAAGCTCTCGTGCGTCTGAAATGCCAACTCCCGCGTTGGTTCCAAGACCAGACACCGCGGACCCGGCCCATGCGGCCCGAGGCGGGTTAGGATGGGAAGGGCAAACGCCGCAGTCTTCCCGGTGCCGGTCTGCGCCGACCCGATGACGTCGCGCCCCTCCAACAAAAGCGGGATGGCCCGCTCCTGGATAGGAGTCGGTTCTTTGTAACCAAGTTCCGCCACCGCATCGAGCATGGCCGCACGTAACCCAAGTTCGGAAAACTGCATCCCAGAGAGCCTATCGGAGTTACGACAAAGGTAAAAGCGCGAACATCGAGGGTGAAAAATAGAGGGCGCATCCTGAAGTTGTTGGAGATTTTAAGTTCCAAAGGATGGATTCGTCGTGATTTGTGAAGAGAACGTTGACTGCCATTAGGCTGCGGAGCAGCAGTTCTCATTATGGATCTGATAGGAATCCCGGGAGGTGAAAAGGCATAACGAGAATTGCTGCGATACCATGCTTTTCCCTTATCTTTACCACTTTCTCCCATGTGATTTTTCGTGCGGGCAGGTTCGTGACGAGGTCGCGTCGTTTTGGGCCAACGGCCCGCGATTCCTCAGCCCAGGCCAACGGCCTGGGTAACGGGAAATAACCAATGGTGGCACCTCAACGAGGGGCGATGAATGGGATATCCGTCCAATAAAATCGCGACCCTACAGGCCGCTGACCGCGGCCGCACCGATACCCAGGCCGCTGGCCTGGGCTGAGGGATGACGGCCCTTTGGGCCTAGGGAATCACACGTTCATAAAGTGAACAAAGAACCTTCTTGTCTTTGGCTGCCCTCCCGTGGATCGGAAGTTGTTGGTAGAGGTTGTCGCGCTGCGACAACCCCGCCCGCGTCCAGCGGGCGGACAGGGCCGCAGCGCGGTTCGTGCCACGCCAGAACGGCGCGGGGACGCCGCAACGCGGCGTCCGCTACCGTCTCCGACTACATCGGGATGCACTGTCTGCCTTCGTTTCCTTTATTTCCGTCTTCACTCCTACCCGGCAATCCGTACGATTACGCCTGTGAAACTCCTCGCCTTATTTGCCACTCTTGGCTTCTCTGCCGCGCTCGCCACTGCCGCCCCATGGGTGACTTACGAACCCAAGCCCGGCCCCGGCCCCGGCAAGCACATCGTCATGTTGAGTGGCGACGAGGAGTACCGGTCTGAAGAGGGCCTGCCGCAACTCGGACGAATCCTGAGCCAGAGACATGGCTTCAAGTGCACCGTCCTCTTCTCACAGGACCCGGATGGAACCATCAATCCGAACAACCAGACCAACGTTCCCGGGATGCATCTCCTGGCCACTGCAGATCTGGTGATTCTTCAATTTCGCTTTCGTGAACTGCCCGATGGGGACATGCAGCATTTCGTAAACTACCTCAATTTGGGGAAACCCATGATGGTGATCCGCACCGCGACCCACTCCTTCAATTACGAACGCAAAAAGGACAGCGTCTTCGCCACCTACGACTGGCGCTTTAAGGGCGGAGTGTGGAATGGCGGCTTCGGCGGCCGCGTCGTCGGCGAAACCTGGACCTATCACCACGGCGATCACGGCAAAGAGGCAACCCGGGGAGTCATTGACGGACGCAACCGATCTCATCCGGTCCTCCGTAGTGTCACCGATGTCTTCGGCCCAACGGATGTTTATGGCGTTAATGCGGATTTCCCGGCAGATGCCACCATCCTGCTCCACGGGCAGGTGTTGAAAGGAATGAAGCCCGAAGACGGCCCGAATCTCCAAAAGGCCGCAATGCCTATCGTTTGGATGCGAGACTACCGAGGTGACAACGGAAACAAGTCGAAGGTGTTTTGCTCCACGATTGGTGCCGCCACCGACCTCCGAAGCGAAGATCTCCGCCGACTCTTCGTGAACGCCTGCTACCACTTGTCCGGCATCGAGGTGCCGAAGAAGGCGGACGTCGATATTATCGGCACCTATGATCCTTCAATGTTCGGCTTCAACACCTACCGCAAAGGCGTGAAAGTGTCCGATCACGAAATGAAATAGCACATTACTATTGACTGACCCCATTGAGGACTACGCCAACGCTTTCGTTACCACAGATTGCTCCACAACTCCCGTCAATCGCTGGTTGAGCCCGGAATGAAAATACGTCAGGCGGTGGTGGTCCAGGCCCATGAGGTGGAGAATTGTGGCGTGTAGGTCGGAGACGTGAACGGGTTCGTCCACCGCTCGAAAACCGAATTCGTCCGTCGCCCCGATGGCTTGGCCGCCTCGCACGCCGGCTCCCGCCAGCCACATCGAGAATCCATGCCAGTCATGATCTCGCCCTGGCTTGTCGACACCCTCACTGGTCGGCGTTCTGCCAAACTCGCCGCCCCAGATCAGCAAGGTTTCGTCCCACATCCCGAGACGCTTCAGATCGGTCATCAGGGCGGCAATCGGCCGGTCCGTCTCTCCGGCGTGGAGTTTATGGTTCTGAATGCAATCGTTGTGGCCGTCCCAGGTATCTTCAATATGGCCACCGCCGGAGTAGAGTTGAATCGTCCGCACACCGCGTTCGAGCAGCCGTCGTGTGATCAGGCATTTTCGTCCAAAATCGGCCGTGAGTTTGTCGTTTAACCCGTACATCTCCCGGGTCGCGGCGCTTTCCCGGCTTAGATCCACGACGTCCAACGCATCGGTTTGCATGCGAAACGCGAGTTCGTAGGATTCAATTCGCGCGGCAAGTTCGGACTCGTGAGCTCGGGTTGCCAGATGTTCCTCGTTCAACTGCCTGAGGAGATCGAGACTGTGGCGTTGCGATTGATCGGTCGTTCCGGACGGAGTTGCCAGTTCGAGCAAGGGAACACCGGCACTCCGGAATAACGTACCCTGATACGCCGCCGGCATGTAGCCGGCGGACCAATTTGAGGCGCTGCCAATCGGCCCGCCCCGGGGATCGGTCATGACAACAAAGCTGGGGAGGTTCTGATTCGAGGTTCCCAATCCATAGCTCAGCCAGGCGCCAAGTGCCGGTTTTCCGATGAATACGCTGCCGCTATTCATCTGCAAACATCCACTCGCGTGGGCCGCCGTGTCGGTATGCATGGAGCGAATGACGCAGAGATCATCCGCAAACCGCGCGGTATGTGGAAAAAGGCTGCTAATCTCCAGCCCGCTTTGTCCATGACGGCGAAACTCAAACGGCGATCGCATCAGGTGCCCGATCGCCCGTCCGTTGGAACCGACCTTCGCATCGCCCCCATACGGTTTGCCATGCCATTGGGTCAGAGCTGGCTTGGGATCGAAGGTGTCCACCTGACTCGGGCCTCCGTTCATGAAGAGAAAGACCGCCCGCTTGGCTTTCGCCCGGAAATGGGGAGTCTTCGGGGCGGTCGGACTCGTGAGTGATGCATCGGCAGCGAGCGCTCGGCCGGCAAAGACTCCCGACTGCGTCAATAGATCTATCAATGCGAGGCCCGCAAAGCCTCCGCCGGCCTGCCACAGGAACTCGCGTCGTGTCCGGCCACACGGAGTCGGATTGGGAATGAATCGGTGCATTTTCATGACAAGGGGTGGTTACTCGGGATAAACGAATTCATTCAAATTGAATAACACGCGGCTCAGTTGCACGAGGGCGGCGAAATCTGGATCGCCATCTCGTCGACCATTCGCGGCAGATTCCTGTTGTAGGAACGCGCGCAGCGCCGTGAGCTCCGATGGATGGGCGGGCCGCCCAAGCGCGAGCCGATAGCCGAGGTGGATCTGCCGGACGGGATCCGGACCTGCCTCCCGCCGCAGTCGCTGCGCGAGATACGCCGCCTGTTGATTCACGAACTCGCCGTTAAAGAGAGTCAATGCCTGGGGCGCTACGGTTGTGTTCAGGCGCCGAGCGCAGCTTTGCACAGTATCCGAGAGATCCATCACTTCCAACAGTGGCACGACGAGACCCCGCTTGATGAAGGCGTAAAGCGTGCGCCGGGAAGAGGCCGACGCGCCGGACGCTTTCCAGATGGTGTCTTTGTCGGTATTCGCCTCGAGCGCCGCGGCCGGAATCGTCGGAAACATCGATGGCCCGCTCATCTCCTGATTCAATTGGCCGCTGACCGACAGAATCGAATCCCGGATGGCCTCCACTTCGAGCCGGCGATAAGGCGCGAAGGACAACAACCGGTTCTCCGGATCTGCTGCGATGTACTCCGAGTTGGCCTGGCGACTCATCTCCCAACTGCGGCTGCTCAGAATCAGGCGATGCAATTTCTTCAGGGACCAGCTGCCTTCGTGGATGAACCAGTCCGCCAGCCAATCCAGCAATTCAGGATGTGTGGGCGGTTCTCCCATGAGTCCAAAATCACTCGGTGTCCGGACTAATCCGATTCCGAAATGCTGTTGCCATACGCGATTCACCAACACCCGCGCCGTGAGTGGGTTGTCCGGCTGGACAATCCATTGCGCGAGACCGAGACGACGACGGGAGGTGCCGGAGGCCGGTTCGGGAAAATCCGGTTGTCTTCGCGCGGCAATTGCCGGCACCGCGGGGACTACTTTGTCGCCAGGACGTAGCGGATTTCCCCGCAGCAGCACGCGCGTTTCGGGCGGTTTCGATGACGGCTCCTGCAGAAAGTAGCCCATCGGCAGATCCGGTGTCGCCTGCCGCAATTCGGTTACCTGAGGGTCATTCTTCGCCAACTTGAGTCGTTCAATCTCCCGATCACGGCGTTGCACGGCTTCCAACTCAGCGAAGGAACCGGCCGGAAGCACCAACTCCGTGCGGCCATTTTGCGGACGCTTCAACGGATTGAACACGGCGACCATCGAGTAGTAGTCCCGCGTCGAGAGCGGCTCAAATTTGTGATCGTGGCATCGCGCGCACCCCAAGGTCAGCCCCAGAAACACTTGAGAAGTGGTGCTCACGACGTCATCCAATTGGTCGTACCGATCCGCGGCCGGGTCGGCCGGCTCATCGTCCCATTGCCCCAGTCGGAGAACGCCCGTGGCAATCACCGTCTCCGCGCTCCTATCCGTCAGTTCGTCGCCGGCAATCTGTTCGATGACAAACCGGTCAAATCCCTTGTCGCTGTTCAACGCATTCACGACGTAATCGCGGTAGCGCCAAACAAAGGGCTTGGCGGCGTCCCGTTCGTAACCATTGCTGTCCGCATAGCGCACCAAATCGAGCCAGTGCCGGGCCCAACGCTCGCCATAGCGGGGGTCCGCCAAGAGCTGATTGAGGATTTCTTCACGTCCCCGGTTGCTGCCAACAAATGCGTCGACCGCTTCCGGCGACGGCGGTAAGCCGACCAGATCGAGATAGGCGCGGCGGATCCAAGCGGGTCGCGAAGCGTCCGGAGCCGGCTTCCAACCGCGCGCTTCCAACCGCGCCAGAATAAACCGGTCCACGCCATTCCGGCACCATTCCGCGTCTTTCACCCGTGGAATGGAGGGCCGTCGCAATGGTTGAAAGGCCCAATGCTCTGCGGGCGACGACGGGGGAATTTCATCCGTCGGAAACTTGGCTCCGGCATCGATCCAATCTCGAATGAGCGTGATCTGCTCCGAGCTCAGTGGTTTGCCCTCGGTTGGCATGCGCTCGGCTTCGTCCGAAGCGGTGATCCGCTGGATTAGTTTGCTCGCCCGGCTGTCTCCCGGAATGGCCGCTGGGCCGTCTTTGCCTCCCTTAAGCACGAGAAAACCTGCATCCAACCGCAGATCCGCCTTTTGCTTCAACCGGCCGTGGCACGAGTAACAACGTTTCTCCAGAATGGGTTTGATGTCGCGCCGATAGTCAGGGGGCGAGGACTGCAAAACGCTGGAATCCCCCAGACAGAACCACACCGTTGCCAGGAGGAAACCCCGCCAACCGCACGCGGCGATCACGACAAACCCCGGAGTAGGTCGGAAATACCGCTCACGATCGTCGGGATGCATTAGCCGAGACATGGCCCCAGTCTACTCCAAGCCGGGCAAAAACTGCCACATCGAAAGGCGACGCTCGCCAGATGAACCGCAGCAAGACACCGAATCACGAACGCACTGCTGCTAGAATTTGAATCGAGAAACATCGGGTCGCACCCGGAATCATTCCGTTCATCCGGATGTTGTTGGAGAAGGTAGGGGACGCCGCGCTGCGGCGTCCCCGCGCCGTTCAGGCGCGGCACGAAGCGCGCAGCGGCGTCGCCCGCTAGACGCGGGCGGGGTTGTCGCAGCGCGACAACCTCTACCAACAACTTCGGAACGTACCGAGAATCATTGGCGGCAACGCCGCGGCATTGACACACCCAAGCGGCACGCATAGCCTAGCCATTCGCCGAAACGAAATTTTCCGAAGAGGCGGCGCAGTAATTGCGACTGTCGACCAAGGAAATAGCGCTTCGGCACCTTGGCGCTTTGAACTCATGAAATGTCTGCCTCCTTTCCGTGGTAACGCCCGATTCACCCGCTTCGCCCTGATTGCCGGCTTCACCCTCATTGAATTGCTGGTGGTGATCGCCATTATCGCAATCCTCGCCGGCATGCTTCTGCCTTCGTTATCAAAGGCCAAAGCAAAGGCGTCGTCGATTCGATGCGTCTCCAATGTCCGGCAAATACTGCTCGCTGGTAAAATGTATAGCATCGACAACAACGACAAGCATGTCGTCAGTTATATATTTCCGCCCTTTATCCCAGGGTTGATCACATGGTTTCAATTGCTTCAGCCCCACCTCGCCTCCACCAATGTTTTGCTATGTCCGTCTCGCAAGGGAAAGCCGTGGGTGCTTGAAAAATCGGAAGGCATCGCCGCGACGGCGCCCTCTGTGTCCGACTACGCGATCAATCATCAACTCGCCGGCGAGTTGAGCCATTTCACCACCTACCTCGGCAAGCGTGAATCGTCGGTCCTCAGCCCCTCTCGGACCGTTTATATAACGGACTCGGGAACACGCCCAACCATTGGAAAAAAACCCTTGGTCGACGCCAATACGCCGAAGAAATATGGCGCCTGGATGTTGGGAGACCTGGAGTCCGGCCAATGCCCGGGGTGTGTCGCCGCGACCGACAACCTCAACTGGTGTGCCCCGGATCCTCGGCACAATGAACGCACCTCCACCGCCTTTGCCGACGGTCACGTAGAATCGACTAAACTAACGTGGTACTACCTCAATACGCCTTGGTTGGATCCGTTACGAGGGGGCAATTGAGCGCATTGCGGCAGCACCTGGTTGTCCTGCTCTCGATCCTGGCGGGTTCACAATGGGCTTCGGCCGCCACCGCTGCATCGCCCGACGACGCACCGCCGGCAATTCCGGGCCATTCATCCCACGGTCAGGCGTTCGACGAGGGTCCTCGCCAGGCGGCGTACCGGATGCCGGGGATGCCGGAGGTTCATTTTTCGGTGACGACTACGAACACGCTCGCGCAACAATTTGTCACCCAGGGGATAGGGCAGTTACACGGATTCTGGTATTTTGAAGCGGAGCGCTCTTTCCGTCAGGCGGTGGTGCACGATCCTAATTGCGCGATGGCCTACTGGGGACTGGCCATGGCGAACCCGAGCAATACCAATCGCGCGGTCCCGTTCATGCGCGATGCGATGCGCTTGAGAGTTGGCGCCAGTCACCGAGAGCAATTGTGGATCGATGCCCTGGCCGAGTTCCACCTGCTCACCCCCGAAAGTGCCAAGCGGGACGACAAGGAACGTCACCGAGAATACATCCGATCCCTTGAAAACATCGTCTACGAATTCCCCGCTGACATCGAGGCCAAGGCGTTCCTTGCCGTCACCATCTGGAATGCGGCGGGTCAAGGATGGCCGATCTCCAGCGCTCAAGGTGTGGAATCGCTGCTGAAGGAAATCTTTTCCGTGCAACCGATGCATCCGGCGCATCATTACCGGATCCATCTCTGGGATGGAGAAAAGGATTCCGCGGCGATACGCGCCTTACCATCGGCCGCGCGTGATGGCCAGAGCGGCCCGGGGATTGCCCACCTCTGGCACATGTCGGGCCACACTTTTAACAAGCTCAAGCGCTACGACGATATGGCCTGGCAGCAGGAGGCGAGTCAACGGGTGGACCACGCGCAGTTGATGCGGGACCGGGTTCTGCCCGACCAAATTCACAACTACGCGCACAACGGCGAGTGGTTGGTGCAGACGCTAAATTACGTCGGCCGGGTTCGCGATGCACTGACGCTGGCGAAGAACCTGATCGAACTCCCGCAGCATCCACGCTACAACGCCCTGGGCCTCACGAATAACGGAACGCCCTATCGCGCCGGTGATGGCGGCTCGGCCAATCATGGTCGCCGGCGTTTGATCGAGACGCTACTCCGGTACGAATTGTGGGACGACGCTGTCGCGCTGGCCGACACCTTCTATCTGGAACCGACCGACCGTGGTCTGGAGCAGGCCCGCCGGGCACGATTGCTGGGCGTGGCCCATTTTGCCCGAGGCCAGACGAACGAGGGTCATGCACAATTCGCGGCCATCGAGCGTGCCGGCGGTGCGTTGCGCGCCGAACGTGCGGCGGTGCTGAACGCCGCCGAGGCGCAAGCGCGGGCCGACAAGAAACCCGACGACCAGATGAAGCGGGCGATGACGGACGTGCTGGATAAATATGCCGATTCCTTTAAACGCCTCGACGAATGGAAGGTGGAACTTCGCCTCCTCGAAGCCCTGCCCACCGGCGCCTTAGCCGATCTGACCAACCAGGTGACCGAATTGAAGAGCGTTTCGAAAGAGCGATTGGCGCGGATTTGGCTGCAATTGGGAGCCACTAATCAGGCGGAAACCTTCGCCCGCGAAGCCGTGGAAGCCGGCACCAACCAAGTCCAGTTGCTCGCTAATCTGGCCGAGATCCAGTGGCACCTTGGCCGGACCAACGACGCCAAGAGCACCTTCGAACGATTGCGCAGCCTGTCAGCGCACGTGGACCTGGAGGTGCCCGCCTTTCAGCGACTCCAACCGCTTCTAACCGGGCTTCAAATTCCTGCCGATTGGCGGGTGGCGCCGATCGCCCGAGAGGATTCCGGCGTACGGCCCGACCTCGCGTCCCTTGGACCGTTGGTTTGGAAGCCGATGCCCGCACCAGAATTCTCCCTTCCCATGGCCGACGGGAAAACGGTTTCGCTCGCAGACTATCGCGGCCGACCCGTGCTGGTGTTTTTCTATTTGGGGCACGGCTGCATCCATTGTCTCGATCAACTGAACGCGCTCGCGCCGGCCGCTACGGATTTCCGAGCCGCGGGCATCGACATGCTAGCCATTAGTGCGGATTCCGCCGACGCTCTCATTAAGACCCAGGAGAAGGCCCGGATGGCGGGCGGATTTCCTTTTCCGCTGCTGGCCGACGGTCGCCGGGAAGTTTTCCGAAGCTACCGGACGTTTGACGACTTCGAAACCGTACCCCTCCACGGAGTGTTCCTCATTGACGGAAGCGGCCTCATCCGCTGGCAGGATATCGGCCCTGATCCGTTCACCGACGTGACATTTCTACTGACCGAGGCCAAGCGGCAGTTGCAACAAATCAGCGACCAAGCGCGGCTTCCCAAAGGGTTAATGTCGGCGGCGGCGAAATGAGGCGGTGTCCGAGTCGCCGTACTCGGGCTCATCTTCCCCCATTACTGGACAGCAAATTCCCAGCGCATTTGTTGGCGTAACTGTTTGTCAGTCACGACCTCGGCGTGGGTTCTCCAGTCGGTTTTTGTTGGCTTTTCCTAGAGACAACATCGGTGCGGGTAACTTCGGCAGTTT
>CAMDJH010000188.1 GCA_945900455.1 Akkermansia muciniphila | reverse complement strand
CCAAAGTCGCGCCCTTGCATTCTGCTCGGCAGCACCATTGGCCGCGGAGCGTTTCAGAAATCGAAATCAGAGTCCCGGGAAAAATGAAGAATTCTTCCGTTCAACAATCGCTGACTCGAAAACCACCGTTTCCGTGAGATGCACCCCCGGCGGCTTCCGGACTCTCTTTGCAATTCCCTGTTCCGGAAGCGCTCAGTACCGTCTGGGCAATGCAATCTGGTGTGAAGGTGTGGATCGTGGGCGGTGGTGCGGCGGGATTCTTTGCGGCAATCACGTGCGCTGAAGCGGATCCGACCGCGCGAGTCACCGTGTTTGAAAAGGGGGCTCGGTTTCTGGATAAAGTGCGAATATCCGGAGGCGGACGTTGCAACGTGACTCATGCCTGTTTCGATGCGCGCGAGTTGACACCCCGTTATCCGCGCGGCGAACGGGCTCTCATCGGGCCGTTCAGCCGGTTTCAACCCCAGGATACGGTGGCTTGGTTTCAAAGCCGTGGAGTCGCTTTGAAGACCGAGGAAGACGGCCGGATGTTTCCCGTGACCGACGACTCGGGTACGATCATTGAATGCCTGCAGGAGGCCGCCCGCGCCGCCGGTGTCTGCCTGAGGTCGAGCTGTGGCGTGGCGAGTGTCCGGCGTTTGGAGCCGTGCGGCTTCGAGGTGTCCTTTTCGAACGGCGAGATCGACCGTTGCGACCGATTGCTGCTGGCAACTGGGGGATGCCGCGCGTCGGCCGGTGGGCAATTGGCCGTGTCGCTCGGCCATACGCTCGAGCCCCCCGTGCCTTCCTTGTTCACGTTTCACGTCGAAGCCCCGTGGCTGCGCCAGCTTCCGGGTGTCTCCGTGCCGGAAGTGGAAGCGTCCGTTCCGGGGACGTCGTTGAAGGAACATGGCCCGGTACTGATCACTCATTGGGGCCTGAGTGGGCCTGCGATTCTCCGATTGTCGGCTTGGGGCGCTCGCGAGTTAAGCGATCGGCAGTACCGATTCCCTCTGCAGATAAACTGGCTGCCACAGTATACGCCCGAGAGTCTTGCAGCGGTGTTTTCTGAGCGACAACAGCAGCAGGGAGCGCGGCAGGTCATTAACACGCCACTCGCGCCGCTGTCCGGAAGGCTGTGGGAACAACTGGTGACCGTTGCCGGCCTGAATCCCATCATTCGCTGGTCCATGCTCACGCGCGTCCACCGTCAACAGCTGCTGCAGCAACTCACCGCGACCAAGCTCGAGGTAACCGGCAAGAGCCTAAACAAGGATGAGTTTGTGACGTGCGGGGGCGTTCGGCTGAATGAGGTCAATCTTCGCACGATGGAGAGCCGCCGGTGTCCGGAACTCTATTTCGCGGGAGAACTGCTCGACGTGGACGGCATTACAGGCGGGTTCAATTTCCAGGCCGCCTGGACCACGGGTTGGCTGGCGGGTTGGGCGATGGCTGGCCAACCTCGGACTTAGCTCTCAAAATCAGTCCACGTGACCAAGTCGCCCAGGCTCGGTCGGCCATCGTGTCGCCACGGCGCGGGTGGTTCCTGCATCTTACCGAGCGGACAGATCCGCGGTACGCCCCAATTGGCCAGTTCGCGGGATAATTCCACCGCGCGAAAATCGACGGCCCCGAGACCGAACGTGGACACCTGGTGTCGATGGGGCTCTAGATGGTGGAGTGCCTCGGACAGTTTCCGTACCGGTTTCACGTAGATGAATCGATTCAGACAGGACCGCTGAAGCAGCAAGTTACTCTCAAGAACGACCGTCCAGGCAGTCGAGTCTTCGCTTTTCCAAAGCCGGACCTGTCCCGGGGCCTCACGAAACGGATTTTCGCCGCGAAATGGCTCCCGCGCTCCCACGGTGACCGCGGCGCGCATCTCATAGACGGCCCGCCGGGTCGAGATCGCGGCAGATTCGTCCGGGGAAAGATCCCCGCGCGGGTCGGCCGCTTCTCTCGCTGCCAATTCCACAGCCAGGAGTTCAGCAAACCCCTCGGGGGAGACGACTCCATCTTCCTGAATATAGAAAACATGAGGTGAAAGGCAGCCCAACTGGTTCCACGCCGTGATATCTGCGCCGGCATCGCGAACGACCCGCTTGATCGAATACGTGGACAGCAGTTCATTGCTGACATAGGCAAAACTGAGTCGGTGCCCATAGGGAATGAATCGTGTGCGCAGCGGCATGCGCCGCCGAAGGTCGGCGACTGTTTCATCGTCGCCCATTGCGGTGACACAATCGGCTTCTTGAAACAATATTTCCTCCAAACGCTCATCGCCGCCGGGCCAGGAGGCAAGCTCCAGACAGGATCCCAGCTTGGGCTCGGTGTGCGCAAGCGAGTGGGCAAACAGTCTCGGGAGGAGACTGCCTCGCGAGGGACATTTCACAAGTTGAGCCGATTTCAAAAGGATCCCGAGCACCATGCTGAAGAGAGTCGGATTAGGGAGATTTCCCGCCGCGATATGAGCCAGCAGAATCGGCCCACGGGCCAGTGAAGTCCGCCCACCCCGGGCCTCGGCAACCGTCGACGTGAAGTCATCCAGACGTCGATTATCACCCAAATCTTGCACAATCAGTGACTCCAGATTCTCGAGGGACAGACTGCGGAAGAACGCATCCAGTCCCCGGGCCAGTGTCGCCGCCGAGAATCCGGTCGCAGCCGGTCCATCCCGCAGGGCGCGCACCCGATATCCGTAATCCGGTTGCAGCCATTGCTCCGCCGTATACGCCACCATCTCCAGCAACGGGCGGGTCCGCTGTCCGGCCAACCAATGTTCTCGATTCTGACGCAACGCGAAGCAGGCATCTCGGAGAGTCTCCGGACGTAACGCAAGTTCGGACCCGAGATCGGCGAGAAACAGATTGGGAAGGGCAGGGAGGCTCATGTTTTTGGGACCGTGAGGGGAGGGGAAGATGGGGCGGTTTCGGCGGGCCGCGCCGCCCAGATTCCTGGCAGCCGACGCAGAAACAGCAACGCGAACGTCGAAAGACCCAGCATCACAGCTAAGGCTGCAAACAGGGGGGAATAGGAACGGGCATCCGCCGCCTGCGGGCCCAACTGTTGCACCCAGCTTCCAATGATCCAATGAGACAAGTTGCCAAACAAGCCGCCCAACGTGATGAAGAGTCCGAAGAATCGTCCCCGAATTGCATCGGGCACCGCCTGCATGAGCGCCGCCTCGACGACGGGGTACGTGGCCATGAGGAAAAAGCCAAAGACAATCAGATTGAATGGGAAGAGGCTCCGTGGCGCCCACCCAAGCATCAGCTGGCAGGCTGCGGAAATGAACAGCAACCCCGCCGCCCAGGGCAAGCGCCGCCGTTCGCTCAGGTAGCCGAACAGCGGGTTGCTTAGCGCGGAGGCTAGAAAGATAAGACCGAGCACCCTGCCCGTCGATTCGACGCTGTCTCCGTGCGCTTTCTGCAAATAGAGCGAGCTGAGAGTCGCATTGCCTGCCCCCGCAAAATCCCGGAATGAAAACCCGAGTGCCATGGCAACAAACAAACCCGCCGCTGCCCACGTGGGCAACAGCTTGATCGCGGGGCCGCTCGTCTGGGTGAGATTGCGTGGACGGGCATTCGCCGCGAACCGGAAGAATATTCCTGCCGTGACCAGTCCGGCGAGTCCCAGTTCCAAGACCGGTGCGCGCCACCCGGCATCGTGGGCGCGCCATCCCGAATAGAGCGGCCCCACAAAGAACCCGAGACTCGCCCCAATTGCCATCAGGCCAAACGCCCGGCCGGTGTTGATCGGATACAGCCGGGCGGTTAAGGACGTCGCCGCCGGATGAAACACACTGCCACCCAAGCCTGCCAGGATCACGGCTGCTATCGCCATGGCATGCGACTGCGCAAACGAGAGCGCGACAAACCCCAGGGAATTAATGACCAGCCCCCAGCCCAACAGTGCCCGGGTGCTGACACGATCCGCCAGCATCCCCGTCAGATAACTCGGCAGGAAATAGGCGAACATCATCACCGAAACCAACGAGGTTGCCTCTTGGACGTTCTTGAGATGCAGATCGGCTTGGAGCGCCAAGTATAGGGGTATCAGCGCGACATGATAGACATGCGTGAAGCCGTGCAATACTCCAATTAGAAATAACGTCCGTCCCCGACCGGCAGGTTCTGTGGGCGCAGGTGCATTCATGCGGTCATTAAAGAACAGCCACGCGGCTCGACGGTTGACACACGGCCGAGCAACTCGAAGCCGCTACCCCGTCGAATCCCCAGATCGCTGGTCTGGACCGCGAGCACCGAGGCGACGTTGGCAAGATCGGTCACCTGGATCAGACCCGTTTCTCCTTCGGCAACTTCCGCCTGAGTTTCTGGTGAAATGACCCGGACCCGTGCCCAGGGTGGGAAGAAAAAGATCCTTCGGACCCGTGCGCCCGTTTCTTTTTCCGAGCATTTTCGAATCGAGTGATCGTAGGCCTGGCTGCTCAATTCGCTCATTCCGTATTCGCTGACGATATGATCTTCCCGAATACCGAGATGCCCGATGAGCCGTGCGTGGAGTTCCTCCTTGGGGAGAGCACGGGACCGGCCTTTGTACCCTCCTGTCTCCATGATTCGCGAGCCGGGCGGGAGTCGGAACTGAATCTTCATCAATTCTAATTGGTCGATCAGATCTACGAAATTGAAAGCGGTTCCCATCAACAGCACCGGTCGATTGGCGTGCACGGACCGCTGCAGCGCAGAGTGGAGGGCGTCAAAGTCCAAAGTCCAGAATTGATCCGATCCCAGGCGGCCAACAAAGACGGAATCCCGGCTGCCCAGATTTACTTCGAGTACCCCGAGCATGTGGGCGAGCGAGGAATTGGGAACCGTGGCAGGGGCAGGGGTTAAAGCGATCTGATCCATCGAGAGTGCGATAGACTGCCCGTTCAAACTGGCTTCGACATCGCCGAGAAGATGTCTCTGAAACCATGGTTGCAGTGACGTGGCGTACAGGGTCAGTGACTCGGGACAGTGGAAATGCCGACTGGCGCGCTGACCGGTGGTGCCGCTCGAGTGGAAGACAAACCGGCGTTCGTCGGGTGTCAGACAGGTGAGGTCCATGTCCTTGAACGCCTCGGTCGGAGCGGCCGGAATCTCGGTCCAGCAGCTTACCTGCTCGGGTGTTCGCCGGCGGGCAATGCAAAGGCGGCGATACGGATCATTGGCCGCAAACTGTAGCGCAAAAAGCTCAAGAGCCAATGCCGGAAACGATTCCGGCAATCCTCCATCGCATGACAGCAAACCAGCCGGTGAGGTCCCGAGTGGGGCACCCGCCGGGCGTCTCACGCCCAATGTTCCGAGGTCGACACCTCGAATCAGCGCTGCAAGGCGCTGTGCAAAATTGGATAGGGGAGCCAACACGCGGTTTTTTGGTCGGCTGGTTTGCCGCAACAGCCGACCCGTGTGGTAAGGCGAAATTCTCGCCGGCGCAAGAGCACTGGCAAGGCGGCGGTAGGATAAATGACCTCGTGATCTTGCAAAAAAGAGTCGACCCTTGACAATCCGGGTGAGGCGGCCGTCCCCTGGAATCCGCATCTTGGCAAACCGATGAAAACGAAACTATTGCTTTTCACTGTCTTTCTTGCTGCCGCAGCGGGGTTGTCCGCGCCGCTCCTGCAACCCAAGCGCAACCGCGCGACCAAAGAGTTCATGCGAGAGAAGCTGGAACTCTCGCAACGCTTGATTGAAGGTCTGGCAACGGAAAACTACGACCTCATCGTCGCCAAGGGCACCAAACTCAGCGCGATCAGCGGCGAACCAGGTTGGCGCGTCTTCGAGCACCCAAATTACAACCAGCAGAGTGCCATCTTCCGACAGCACGTGGATTCGCTGGTCAAAGCCGCCAAGAGCAAGGATCTCGACGCGGCGACACTCGCCTACGTGCGCGTGACGATGAGTTGCGTCGATTGCCACAAACTGATCCGCGGCAAATTGGTCGTCTCACCGGATGGTGTGCAGGCGGCGTTGACGGGGCAGGGGGGGCGTCCTTTCCTGGAGTAATACGGTGGACAGAGTGGCGGAGTCAGCGGCATGTTCCGCGGATTCCTGCATGATGAACACTCAATTTCCCGCTGAACGTATCCTCCTGGGGCCCGGTCCCAGTCCCGTACCCGCCCGGGTGCTGCGTGCGCTCGGAGCCCCCACACTCGGCCACCTTGATCCGCAGTATCTCGCCATTATGGATGAGACCTGTGAGATGCTGCGGCAGGTGTTTCAGACGAAGAATGCCCTCACTTTCCCCGTGAGTGGAACCGGCATGGCTGGGATGGAGTGCATTGCGGTGAATCTCATTGAACCGGGCGATGAAGTGATCGTCTGCGTGAACGGGGTCTTCGGCGGTCGCATGAAGGATGTGATGGAGCGTTGCGGTGCCATCGTCCATCCCGTCGAAATTGCATGGGGTGAGGTCTTCACGCTCGATCAAATCGCCGCGGTGCTGGATCGGCATACCCGAACGAAACTTGTTGGCATTGTTCACGCCGAGACCAGTACGGGCGCGCATCAACCCCTCACCGGTCTGGCCGAGCTTGTCCATGGCCGAGGAGCAATGCTCGTCGTCGATGCCGTCACCAGTTTGGGCGGGCACGAACTCCGCGTTGATGACTGGGGCATTGATGCCATTTACAGTGGAACGCAGAAATGCTTGAGCTGCCCACCCGGCCTCGCTCCTGTCAGCTTCGGCGAACGCGCGCTGGCCCGCATGGATGCGCGCAAAACGAAACCTCAGTCGTGGTATCTGGACGTCTCGATGCTGCGCAAGTACTACGTCGGTAGCGGTGGCGGCCGCGTCTATCATCACACGGCGCCGATCAACATGACTTACGCGCTGCGCGAAGCGCTGGCCATCGTGTTGGAAGAGGGACTGGCGAACCGCATCGAGCGTCACGAGCGAATGTACAAGCGTCTGCGAGCCGGGCTTGAAGCCATGGGCCTCGCCTACATTCCGAAACATTCATTGCACACACTCAACTGCATTACGATTCCGGCCGGAGCCGACGATGCCGGCACGCGCAAACGGTTGCTCGACGAATACGGCATTGAAATTGGTGCCGGTCTGGGTGTGATGGCCGGCAAAGCGTGGCGGATTGGACTCATGGGCCACGGATCGACCGTGCGAAACGTCGATCTTGTACTCACGGCGTTGCGCGAAGTGCTTAAATAGGTCCGCGCATGGCCGTCGCTGCGCTCGAACGTCTCGCCGCACTGCTGCCGTCGGAGCGATTGCTTCGGCGACCGGTGGAACTGGCGGCCTATGAGAGTGATGGCCTGACAGCCTTTCGAACCCGGCCGCTCGCGGTCGCGATTCCCGACTCCGTGGACGAGGTTATCGCGCTGGTTCGTCTGTGCCACGCATTGAAGCTTCCCTTCGTCGCCCGGGGCAGCGGCACAAGTTTGTCCGGCGGATCGCTCCCCATCAAAGAGGGCATTGTGATTGCCTTGAACCGGCTGAACCGCATTTTGAAGCTGGACCCAGAGGGACGCATTGCGGTGGTCGAACCGGGAGTGGTCAATGCCCATGTGACGCTCGCCGCCGCGCCGTACGGCCTGCACTATGCGCCGGACCCGTCGAGCCAGAGCATCTGCACCCTGGGCGGCAATGTCGCCTTCAACTCCGGCGGAGCGCACTGTTTAAAATACGGCATGACTTCCAATCACGTGCTCGGGATTAAAGCCGTGCTTGCCAGCGGTGAAGTGGTCGAGTGGGGCGGAGCGAGCCGCGAGCGCAACGGACCCGACTGGTGCGGTCTCTTCACCGGCAACGAAGGCCTCTTTGGCATCGCGCTCGAAATCACGCTGCAACTGCTCCCCAAAGCCGAATGTTTTCACACCGTGCTGGCGGGTTATCGGACGTTGGAGCAGGCGGGGGATGCCGTATCCTCGGTGATCGCCTGCGGATTGTTGCCCGGAGCGATCGAGATTATGGATGCGCTCGCCTTGGAGGCCGCAAAGGCGGCGGTGCATGCGGAGTATCCGCCGGGATGCGAAGCCGTGCTCATCGTCGAGTTGGAAGGCCCCCGCGAAGTCGTCGCCCTCGAGCGTGAACGCTTGGATGGCATCCTTGCCGCGAGTCAACCGATCGAGATGCGACCCGCGCGCGATGCCGACGAGCGTTTCGCGATCTGGAAAGGCCGGAAGAGCGCTTTCAGTGCCGTGGGGCGTCTCTCGCCTGATTTCATCGTCCAGGATGGCGTTGTGCCGCGTCGCAAACTTGGCGAAGCGTTGCGCCGCATTGCCGAGATGTCCCGCGAGACGGGTCTCCGTGTCGCAAATGTCTTCCACGCGGGCGACGGCAATCTGCACCCGCTTATATTGTTCGACGGCCGCAAGCACGGCGCGCTGGAGCGTGCCGAATCACTCGCCGGTCGGATCCTGAAGATGTGCATTGAAATGGGCGGCTCCATCACCGGCGAGCACGGCATCGGAGTCGAGAAGCGCGACTTCCTCGCCAGCATGTTCACGGCCGACGAAATCGACTGCATGCAGCGCCTCCGTGCAGCCTTCGATCCGCTGGGCATTGCTAATCCTGGCAAGATGTTCCCGGGCAAGGAAGCACCCGCCCTGCAGCACCCAGGCCTGCATCCCCTCGAGCGGGCCGGCGTCATTTCACGCGGATGATCACACCGGCGTCACTCACGGAACTTTGCGATGCGGTGCTCTCCGCGCCGCGTGTGCTCGCCGTGGGTGCCCAGACAAAGCCGCGTC
Organism: Akkermansia muciniphila; assembly: GCA_945900455.1. Taxonomy (GTDB): domain Bacteria; phylum Verrucomicrobiota; class Verrucomicrobiia; order Limisphaerales; family UBA9464; genus SIBK01. The sequence goes on along the minus strand of CAMDJH010000188.1, from coordinate 4,383 downwards.
TTTGCAAGGTCGATGCGGTCAAAATCTCCACGCTTGGACTGCGTGGCATCACCGAGTATGAACCCAGCGAGTTCACCTTCACCGCCCTCGCTGGAACATCCTTGAGCGAAATCATCGCCACCCTCGCCCAGAGCGGCCAGTACCTGCCCTTCGATCCGATGCTGGTCGATGCCGGTAGCACGCTCGGCGGTGTGGTGGCTTCGGGTTTGAGCGGACCGGGTCGATTCCGATTTGGCGGTGTGCGGGATTTCATCCTCGGTGTGCGGTTTGTCGATGGTTTGGGTCGCCTGCTACGGATGGGTGGCAAGGTCGTTAAGAACGCGGCCGGTTTCGACCTGCCAAAGTTTTTCACCGGCAGCCTGGGTCGCTTCGGAGTCCTGGGCGAAATCACCTTCAAAGTCTTCCCGCGGCCCCCATCGACTTTGACGCTCCAAGTTACGGCCGACGCCCGAACGATGATTGCGGCGGCCCGCTCTCGCTGGGAACTCGATGCACTCGATGTCTTGCCGGATAGCAATCACCTTGTCATGCGTCTCGCCGGACCGGACTCCGCCCTGCGCGCCATTGCCCGAGAGATCCTTGGTAAGTTTCCCGGTGAAATTATTTCCAATGACTGCTGGGCGAGCTTGCGAGAGTTCCGGTGGGCGCATCCCAATGGCGTGCTGCTCAAGGCGGCGATTACTCCGGATCAAATCGGCTCGCTGCTCTCAACCCGCTGTCACATCAGCGCCGGTGGAAACGTCGCTTTCATTTCACTATCAAGTGCCACGGAACTCGAATCGATCCATTTTGATGCGCTGACATTACGGGGGGATGCCCCGCTTTGGATTGGCCAACGCCAGCGGCCGGCCATCGAGGCCGCAGTCAAGGAGGCGCTTGACCCTCAAAACCGTTTTCCATCTCTCGACGACTGATGTTTCACTCCATTCCAATCGAAAAGCATGGCCCGCTGGGTGCCCCGATGGCAGAGGCGGTGGCGGCGTGTGTGCATTGCGGATTCTGTCTGGCTGCCTGTCCTACCTATCGCGAACTCGGACAAGAGATGGACACCCCCCGTGGACGCATCGTCCTGATGAAGGAGGTATTGGAAGGCACGATGACCTTTGCAGCGGCACAGCCGCATGTCGATCGTTGCCTTGGCTGCCTGGCGTGTGAACCGGCCTGCCCAAGCGGAGTGCCGTATCGCGACTTGATTAGTCCGTTTCGCGCTGTGGCGCAGCAGCACCTCCGTCGCACGCCCGGCGAGCGCCTGCGACGATTCATCGCGGCGCAGACGATCCCGTTTCCGTCACGGTTTCGATTCGCGGCCAGGCTGGGGTGGTTCGGCCAAGCCCTGGCACCCCTGATGCCGAAAAAGTGGCGGCCAATGCTCGAACTCATTCCCGATCGGCTTCCGAAAGCGGAATCGTGGCCCGCTTTGAATCCTGCGAAGGGGGAACGCCGCGCCCGAGTGGCTTTGCTGCTGGGCTGCGCCCAACAAGTCCTCGATCCCGACATCAACACGGCCACCATCGACGTCCTGACGCGCAACGGCATTGAAGTCGTCCTACCGCCGAAGCAGGGATGCTGCGGCGGACTTGCCTGGCACACGGGCGATCTTGGAGCGGCGCAAAAATTTGCGCGTAATAACATCGAGGCGTTCCCGGACGATGTGGATGCGATCCTGACCAACGCCGCCGGTTGCGGTTCGGCGATGCACGAATACCATCTCATCCTGCGGGGCACCCATAGCGAAGCCCGGGCGGAAAGATTCCGACATCGTGTCGTGGATGTGAGCGTGTTTCTGGCGAAGATTGGACTGCGTGAGCAACGCCTCGAACGGAAACTCAAAATCGCCTATCACGATGCCTGCCATCTGGCCAACGCTCAAAATGTGCGTCGGGAACCGAGATCATTGCTGCGGGCCATCCCCGGCCTCGACCTCGTCGAAATCGCCGATGCCCACCTCTGTTGCGGCAGTGCCGGAAGCTACAACATGGATCAGCCTGAGATTGCCGCGTCGCTTGGAGAACAAAAGGCCCGGGCGGTGCTAGCGACGGGTGCGGAAGTCCTCGCGTCCGGGAACATTGGCTGCCTGACACAGTTGAGACTGCATTTGAAGAAGTGTGGATCGCCGATTCCGGTGCAGCACACGATGCAAGTGCTGCGGGACTCTTACACGAAGAGTTAGCGTCATGAGAATAGGATCTCTGAAATCCGGAGCCAAGCTCACTCCATCGACTCAATTCCTTGGACGGCGCCTTGATTTCTCAATGCCATGATTTGGACCCAGAATTACAATCCGCTCGGCAATTCCGCGCTCTCGACGCTCGTGGCGACGCTGCCGATCATCACGCTGCTTGGGCTGCTGGCGTTCTGGCATGTTCGGGCTCAGATCGCGGCTCTGGCGGGACTGATCGTAGCGGCGGTGATTGCGATGTTTGTATATCACATGCCGGCGACGCTGACCGGGGCAGCGGCGGCGTATGGCGCGGCGTTCGGGCTGTTTCCGATCGGATGGATCATTTTGAATGCGCTGTTCATCTATCATCTCTCGGTGCACACGGGTCAGTTCAGCGTCCTGCAGCACCAGGTCGCGGGTGTGTCCGGGGATCGACGCATTCAGGCGCTGCTGATTGCGTTTAGCTTCGGGGCCTTCATCGAGGGGGCGGCGGGTTTTGGCGCACCGGTGGCGATCACGGGGGCGTTGTTGATCGGACTTGGCTTTAAACCGCTGGAGGCTGCGAAGCTCGCGCTCATCGGCAACACCGCGCCGGTGGCCTACGGTTCGTTGGGCACACCGCTCATCACGCTGGCGGAGATCACGGGGCTCGACTTGCATCGGCTGAGCCAAATGGTTGGCAGACAACTTCCGGTGTTCTCCATCCTCGTGCCGTTCTGGCTGGTCGCAGCCCAGGTGGGATGGAGGGGGATGGTCGGCGTCTGGCCCGCGTGTCTGGTGACCGGCTTAAGCTTTGCCAGCATGCAATTCGTGGTGAGCAATTTTCACGGCCCCTGGCTCGTGGACATTCTTGGGGCGGTGGTCTCGATGACGGCGTTGGTCTTATTCATGAGGATTTGGAGACCGAAGGATGCCGCGGAATGCGTTCCCACGGCCGCCACGGTTTCGACGACGGAAGTTCGCGTGGGACCGATCCATCCCGTGTGGAAGGCGTGGCTGCCGTGGGTGTTTCTCACGGTCTTCGTGTTTTTCTGGGGCCTGCCGCAGGTAAAGACTGCCTTGAACCGTCTCTATTCGCGGGAAATCGAAGTGCCACTTTTGCACAGAATGGTGGAACGTGTCCCCCCCGTGGCTGCCCATGCCGAACGCGAGAAAGCGATTTTCAAATTCAACGCGCTCTCCGCTACGGGCACGGCCTTGCTCCTCGCCGGGGTGCTCGCCGGTCTGTGTCTTCGTCTGTCGCCAGCGCAACTGATAAAACTATATGGCGCGACTTTCTGGAAGCTACGCGTGTCCCTCCTGACCATCGCCCTCATGCTCGCCCTCGGCTATGTGACCCGTTACAGCGGCACCGACACAACCCTGGGACTCGCGATGGCATCGAGCGGCATCCTGTTTCCGTTTTTCTCGCCGATCATCGGCTGGCTCGGTGTGGCGCTCACCGGGAGTGATACGTCGTCGAATGTGCTGTTTGGCAATCTTCAAGCGGTCACCGCGAACCAACTTCATCTCCCGCCCATTCTCACCGCTGCGGCGAACAGCTCGGGCGGCGTGATGGGCAAGATGATCGACGCGCAAAGCATCGTCGTCGCGAGTGTCGCCACCGGTGGCCATGCCGACAGTCCTCACGCCGGCACCGTGCTGCGCGCCGTTTTCTGGCACAGCGTGACACTGGCGCTGCTCATGGGTGTGTTGGTGATGATCCAGGCGTATTGGATGCCATGGATCGTTCCGGGAAAATGATTCCGACTTCGTCGGAAACGTTGTCGATCTGAAAATTGGCGACTGGAACTTTAGAGCCTTCCGAATCTTCAAGTTCTTATTACCTAGGGGCCGCATGAGCCTTTTGACCAAACGCCGCCGTCAGAGCCGTGCATCCCGAACATCGAATCCGATTGACGGCACGTGTGAGATCGACTCTCTCGCTCCCCTTCAGGGCGCCGATCATTGGGTTCGAAGATACCCAGGGCATCGGCCACGGGGCCTCAGCCCTTGGGCTGGATCATACGGCCCGTTGGGCCGTGAATGTCGCCAAGAATAGCCAATCTCCAGCGGCAGGACGGAGTCCTACCCCTGGAGTTTGGCCATTCCCAAGGCGTAAACTGTACGGGCATTGCAGCCCGTTAGGCCGCAGACTTAGCGCCAACGGCGCGTAATCCCTCAGCCCAGGCCAACGGCCTGGGTAACCGGCAACCGACACATTTATGCGCCCCAACGGCGGC
>CAMDJH010000187.1 GCA_945900455.1 Akkermansia muciniphila | reverse complement strand
CTGTGGAGGGACTTAACAACAAGATTCGAGTGACGACCAGACGAGCCTACGGCTTTCGGACCTATCGCGCTCTGGAAGTAGCTCTATATCACAATCTTGGAAAACTACCCGAACCGCCACCCACCCACAGATTCTGCTGAGGAGGCCATATTCGTAAGTCCGCGTGAAGTGAGTGTTCGGCTGGAGAACACCCCGGTCGTCGATATTCTGAATGTCGGTCCGAATCACATTGTCGTTGGCGTCGAAGAAAAAATCCCGCTGATAACGGACCCCGGAATTGTCGTCCGCCTCGGGGGAAATGCGCCGGACGACTTGATTCAAACTGTTTACGACGGATCGCGTATCGTGGCCGCGGGCGTCGGTCACTCGAATCGGATTACCGACGGCATCGTATTCGTAAGTGACGGTTAGCTTCTCGTTCGCTGCATCGATTGTTTCCGTCCGAACATAGCCACGTTGCGGGCCTTCGGTGTAATACGCATAGGTATCGCGCCGCCGCTGTCCGCTCCCGTTGTCCGGCCAGACGTGCGCCGTGATCTGGCCAAAATCGTTATGCTCGTACTCTTCGATGATCGTCGCGATACGATGCCGCGTCCGAATCCGGTTGCCCCGGGCGTCGTACTCATGCGCGGTGAAATTGCCATTTCCGCTGGTGTAGCGCGTTACGAAATTGAAACCACAACAGGCGTTCCCGCCGTCGGTATCGTAGTCCACGCGTTCTTCGATGACGGCTTGGTCGCCCCCGGGCAGATGCTGCCCGGGCAGGTGGCGAACGATCCGCAGATTGCCCCGCACGCGGGCGGGAGCTTGTGGATTCAGGTCCGACTCGAAGACCCGCTCGAGTACGTTGCCGTTGGGGAGAATCTCCTGCGTCGGCAACGAATCCTCGTTCCAATGATAGATCGTTTCGAAGAAGTCCGGGTCGCCCGGCCGCAGTTTGTTTAACGGACGATTCGCAAGACTCGTCGTGGGCTGGCGCGGATCTGCGCGACCCGTGAATTCGCGCCGGCGCACCACGCGATTGCGCTCATCGAAGAAGTACTCGCGGACATTTCCATTCCGATCGTTGACGATGGTTCGCATCGTAGTCCGGTCATTGGCGTTGCTCGGCAACAGTGGATCGTAAACCATGTCCACCACGTCGCCGCCCCAGAACTGCCGCACCACGCGGTCGAAGTTGGCGCCGGCGGGGTCTTGCTCCGGTGCATAGACGTTCACCACAAAGGGACCCGATCCGAACGTGGCATCGTTGGGATCATTGCGGCGGCCATCGGTGACCGTAAGCAGATTGTGATTCAGACGATCATCCGCGAAGCCCGTCGAGTAGGTGTAGGTGGTCGTCTTACCGTCGGGAAAATCGTTTCCATTCGGCGTGCCCACCACGGCCGGCGTCGTTACCGATTTGAGATCACCGGCACTGCCGCCGGACGCGGTGCCGTCATAGTATTGATACCGAACGACGCGCCCCGCGAAATCCGTGACGGTGGAAATGAGATCCGCCGCGTTGTAAGCAATCACAATCGAACGATCCAAAGTGTCCAGCACGCGCACGAGCCGGCCCTGCGCGTCATACTCGAAACGCATCGTATTGCCGTTTCGATCCACGCTCTGCGCGAGTTTTCCGGCCGGCGGCGTGCCGTCGAGCGCATGGAAGTTCCATCGCCCCTGGTCCGCGAATGTCAGCGTGTAGCTGTTGTCCGCGTTGCGGGTTATTTCACGGAAGAACTCGCGCTGAACCCAGCTGCCGTTGGGCTGGCGGACATATTCATCGCGCCGCGAGTTGCCATCGCCAAGCACGAGGTTTTGTCGCTTGGCTTCGAGGGAAATATTGTACGCGCAATCCCAGCCCCTCCCCTGTCGGGTGTTGGCTCCCGTCCGCGAGCGGTATTTCCGCGCCCAAACAAAATCAAAGCCACGGCCCGGGATCCGCAAATCTTCGGCTGCCAGATAAAACTCGCCGGAAAAAAGATAAACCGGATCGACCACCTCATCCGGCGGCTCGGGACAATCTCCCGTCAGGCACGGGCCAGCGGGAGGCTGCCCTTTACCCCCTGGCTCGGAATTGGACGGCGTGCCACGGCCCGAAGTGAGATCGCCACCCGTCACGGGTCCGCCGGCAGCCGATGTGTGCCAGCCCGGTTGCCGAATACCCACGCCCGGATCGCTGCAAACCCGCGTGCCGTCCGCGCTCACCGTCATGGAGCCGACCACCTCCCAATCTCCAATGTCGTGATTGAAGCTCCACAGGGCGCTCTTCGCTCCCGGCCCAAGTAACCTGCCGTTGACCGGATCTGGCAAATTCGGAAAACAAACCGACACGGGCCGGTCGAAATTCTCGGCGCCGTCCGTTTGCACGGTAATGACCAGCGCGACATTCAATCCGGGCGGCAACGGACTCGGCAAACGATCCGGCGCAACGGGCGCAATCCCCACTAATCCACCACTGCGCGTTCCATCGTTCCGGAAGAGCGAGTTCGCCGGCACCGTGATTTGCACACCGGTCAAATGGGGAAATTGTTGGAGGATACTCGTCGGAAGAGTGATCGTCGTTTCCTGCGTGGCGCTGACGGGCTGGAGTGTTTCCTCCTGGATGAGCGGCAGGAAAATATTCCCGATGCTCACTTCTTCGCCAATGCGCGAGACCCATTCCTTGCCCACGGACGGATAGTAACGGCCCTTGGGATAGCCTCCGCCCGGCACGTTGACGGTGCGGCCATCGATATGAACGAAGAACGGCCCGGCGGGCGCGGGATCCAACCGGAAATTACCGCTCGCATCGGTCACCGCGAACAACTCCTGTTCTTTCCCATCCACCGAAATACGAGCACCCGCTAACGGCCGATTCACCAGCTGACCGCGTGCGGCGATGGCAGGTGCGAGCTCCGACGCGAAAACCCGCCCCGTCACGGCGGTGCCCGCAATGCCTGTGTTCGCCAGTGTGTCGAAGTCCACCCGAAGTGCCCCGCCCGCCTGGCCGTTGCCGTCCGCGTCCAGCGGCTGGCCCGAATAATCTTTCAACCCGTCGCCGTTGAACGTCACGCGAACGCGCCCTCCGCCCGGCAACGGTTCCAGATAAAACAGCGTCGCCGTCCGCCGATCCGACGAAAGTTCCACTCTCGAAAGAATCCGTCGTCCACCAAACTCGGCGTAAAACAAGTTCGTGCTGACACTCATGCTCGCGTCCAGGGGCGCTGAAAAACGCAGGATCGTCTCCCGCGTCACGGCGACGTTGCCTTCGCCGTGAGTCGGTGATGTTGCGGCGACGTGCGTGAGTTGGCCTTGCCCCTGCCGGAGCCGGAAAAATTGGCGTGCGCCCCCGGGCGGGACGAGCACGACAAATTCACCCCCTACCGTCTGCGGTGCCGTTGTCACCGGAGCCCAGGTGATGGCACCCCCGATTGCCCCCGCACTCTCCAGCAGAAAACCAGTCGCCGTTGCGGGCCAGGACAATCGCGCTTGGGGCGAAGCGGTGACGGTCACCTTCAGTTGCGGCGGCGGCAGCGCGGGAGCCGCCATTGAACTCAACCCCCAGCAGAGACCACCGCACAGCCAGGGAAGCAAGACACGGCAAACCGTCCCGACTCTGAATGCCGCGTCACCAACGGGCTGGCCAAAGGTCCACCCAATAATGGCAGGAGGTGGTTTCAATAGATTCCGCTTCGTGGGGATGGTGTCATTAGTCCGATAACAAACGGCGGGCGATGAATCAACCTCATTTACCGAAATGAGATAATTCTAGAACTCGTGAAGACTATTGCCTCCACCCGGCGTCCGTCACACCGCAACAACGATCTTGCTAATTCTCCCCGATTGCCTTGTTGTGCCGATATGAACACTCCTTCGCCGGCATCCCCGAAAGGTACTTCAACGGGCACTCAACGGCAAGGATTCACCCTGATCGAACTGCTCGTCGTCATCGCTATCATTGCGATCCTCGCCGGGATGCTCCTCCCCTCCCTGGGCAAAGCGAAAGCCTCCGCGCAAACGGCGAAGTGTGCCTCGAACCTGCGACAGTGGGGTCTCGGCACCCTCATGTATTCGCATGATTTCCAGGACCGCATACCGCTTTTCGGAGATTCCGCCAGCGACACATCCAAGTACAATGACATTGGCAGCTTCTGGCATGCGAAACTGGCACCGTATGTTCTCCGGCAATTGAGCAAGGAACAGGCCTCGACCGGAATTGCCTACACCTACGAACTGCGAAAGTGTCCAGGCGGGCGCGTGGGCAACCCTCCGTTCTATAAAGAGAAGGCACCCTTTGACGGATGGAATTGTTGGGTCGGGGCGAATTTTGGCGCGTTCGGAAACCCGCTGAGTGGCCCGTTTTACTACGGAGATACCACCCCGGCGCTAAACGCCACTCGGATCGCTAAACCGGCGGATGCCATGTTGTTTATGGACGCGCTGACTCACTACGTCTACTCGCCGGTCGATGTCTCGTACCACTTCACAATCGACATGGACAAAGACGGCAACGTGGACACGATGGCCGCGTACCCCGGCACACCGTTCAACTCCGGGCGTCCCACCGTTCACAATAACGGGGCGAATGTGTCGCTACTGGATGGCCACGTGGAACGGGTTTCGTTCAAGAAGCTTTGGCAGATCGACGCCAAGAAGAATGTCGCGCACTCGTTCTGGTACATGCTGGACTGACGTTTAACAGCTCATGCCTGCCACCTTTACCCGAGGGATTATCGGCCTCCTGTTTATCGGTCATGGGCTGGCCACTCAGGGCGCGGATCTCACGTCCGGTTTGGTCGCACATTGGAAATTCGATGAAACCAACGGAGTCGCCGCGGCCGATTCTTCCGGCAAGAACTACCGCGCCTCGCTGACCAGTTTTCCAACGGACAGCTCTCAATGGGTGCGTGGCCGTATCGGCGGCGCGTTGTGGTTCAACACACGCGGCAACAACGATCTCGTCATCACGGACAGGCCGATTCAGTTCGAGAATCAGGATGAATTCACCTTCACATTTTGGCTCCGGCGCAGGGAGGGCACCCCCGCAGCCAATCCCCACATCATCGTTCCGGTGTCCACCCATTGGGTTCTTTGGAATCCGGGACGAGGCATCGGCTTTCATACCACAACCGCCAATGTGGATCCTCCGGTCAATGTCTGGACGTTTTATGCCGTCGTCTTCAACCGAGCAGCGAGTTCGTACCAAGTGTACGTGGACGGCGCATTGGCCCAAACGGACGGACTGGCGGAACGACCTGAACCCCGTGCGCAACGATGGGTCATTGGACATAATAACGACGTCAACCAACTGGGCGACCCTTGGGTGGGTGGCATCGATGACTTGCGGATCTACAACCGCCTGCTGGCGGATGAGGACGTCGCGGCACTTTATACCGACGCCGGCGAAATTTCTGCCGTGGCTCCCAGCCTAATCGAGCATCCTTTGGGCACCTCGAAATTCGTCGGCGACTCCTATGTCTTTTCGGCTTTGGCCGATGGGACGGAGCCCTTGAGCTATCAGTGGAAGCAAGACGGACAAAATATTGCTGATGCCGTTGAAAAAACCCTGATCCTAACCAATCTGACACTACAGAGCGCAGGAACTTATGTGGTTATGGTAAGCAATCCCCAAAGCTCCGCAACCAGCCATCCGGCGGTTTTGCAAGTCGCTCCGGCACCGGTGGTCGATTTATCCGCCGGCTTGATTGCACACTGGAAGTTCGATGAAACCAACGGTCTTGCCGCCGCGGATTCTTCCGGCCGTGGAAACCGCGTTTCTCTGGGCAACTTTGCTGATGGCAATTCCCACTGGGTGCCCGGCCGGATTGGCGGCGCCCTGCGCTTTAACATCCTGGAAAATGGCGATCCCGACGAGAACCGCGACGATTTGGCCGTGACCGATGCGGCCGTACGATTCGATAATCAGGACCGGTTTTCGTTCAGCTTTTGGCTGAAACGGGCCAATGCCTCGGTGCTGGCCAATCCTCACATTGTCGTTCCCATGTCGACGCATTGGGTGATCTGGAATCCGGGGGTTGGGATCGGCTTTCATACGACCGCCCGCAACTCGAACCCGCCCATAGACGAATGGCGGCATTACCTGGTCACCTATACACGAACCTCGTCGAGTTACAGCGTGTTCGTCGATGGAATCGAAGTGCAAACCGACGCGGCCGCAACACGCATCGCGCCCGGCACTCAGCGGTGGGTTATCGGCCACAACAACGATCTGAATCATCCGGGAGATCCATGGTTCGGCGATATCGATGATCTGCGCATCTACAATCGCGTGTTAAACGCAAGGGATGCCCTGGCACTGTTTCAATTCCGAGCCGAGGATCCATTGAACCTGAGCATCCAACGTTCCGGCGACACACTGACGATCGTCTGGACCGCGTCCGGTATGCTGCAAGAGTCCAGGCAAGTGACCGGATCGTGGACGAGCCTTCCGGCCGCCGCAAGTCCGTATCCAATAACTCCCTCCCCGTCCCCGGACGCAACGTTTTACAGACTCATCCCAAGGTAAAAAATCGGCGACATCGGCTCGATCCTAACTTACGGCGTCTTGTCCCGCGCGGGAATGATCTTCAACTCCGCGAGCCAGGTGAGCACTCCCGCCTGCCACGCGTCCCACATCTCCCCTTGATACCCATTCAGCCCATGGCCTCCCGACGGCAATTCGAGGTATCGCGCCGCCACCTGGTTGGTCTGTAACGCTCGGTAGAACATCCGGCTGTTCTCAGGCGGAACCGCTCGGTCATCCCGGGCATGCGCGAGGAAGGTCGGCGATGTCCGTGCCGTGACCTGTTTCTCGTTGGAATAGAAAAGTACGGTTTCCGCCGTCGGGCTCGGCCCAAGCAGATTCGCCTTGGATCCGCCGTGCGTCGTGTCGCCCATGGTGATCACGGGGTAGATCAACACGGCAAAGTCGGGACGACACCCCAACCGATCAATCGGATCGGCGGCATTGGGATTCCCGTCGTCAAAATGTGTGGCCGCGGTGGAAGCTAAATGTCCACCGGCGGAAAACCCCACAATTCCGATGCGTCCTGGATCGCAATTCCATGATCGAGCCTGCGATCGCGCCCACCGGATAGCCCGCTGCGCATCGAGCAACGGAACAAACCGATTGCCGGCAGGAAGGCGATATTCAAGCACCACTCCGGTGATGCCATGTTGGTTCAGCCAGCGAGCAATGCCCGTCCCCTCGGGCTCCTTCGCCAAGCCACCATAACCGCCTCCCGGACAAATGACGACTACGGCCCCGTTCGGGTTCGCGGGTCTATGGACCGTTGTGAAGGCACTCCCCACCACCGGCTTGCCGTCACCGAGCGGCGCCACGCCGCTCCAGAGGGGAATTCGATCATTGGTGCCGGTCTCCGCCGCGCGGACGGTTTCGGGAGGAAGTGCTGCCACCAACAAGACGACCGTAAACGCGACAGTCCATCGAAGCGTGCCCCACGGGCAATGGGACTGGAAAATGCGACGCGCTCTTGGAGCCCGCTCCGTTGTCAGCGTAGGATTGTGTTTCACGTGAGTGGAGAGCGATAAAAGGGAGCCCGGGCGGGCCGCGCAAGGAGATTGTCAAGAAGACGTCGAGGGGCTTGGAAATGGCCACAGTAACAGGTTCAGTATGTCACAATGGACCTTGTCAACTTTGGCACATGAACGGTCACTTTCTTAGAATCCGGCCGGCCTTGCGGAGGACACCGTCCGGTACCATCACCCAAGCACTGTGACCATGGTTACAATCACCACAACTCCGGCTGCATCCAACCAAAGGCCCTGTCGCATCATGCTTCGAATGGGCACGCAGCCGGTTCCGTAGGCCATGGCATTGGGTCCGGTAGAAACCGGAAGGAGAAATCCCATCGAGCATCCCAGACAGGCAGCGAGTGCTGGCTTGATTGGATCGAGTCCAGTTTCCTGGGCCACGGCGATGGCGATCGGTACGATCATCGTGGCCGAGGCGGTGTTGGTGGTCATTTCGCTCACTAAAACCCCGACCACCGTGAAAAGAAGCGTCAGACCGAAGACCGTTTTGGCGTGGAAGAGTTCGCCAAGTCCGCCACCAATCCATCGGGCCAGGCCAGTCGAGAACATCAATTCGCCCAGGGCCATCCCGCCGGCAAAGAGAAGGATGGTGCCCCAGTCAATTCGACTGGCGTCTTTCCACTCGAGTGTTCCTTCAGAAAATCCGTCGCCCACCCGAAGAATGAAGAGAAGCGAGGCAGCCAGGAGTCCGACAATGCTTTCGGGAAGCCTGGAGGAGGCCCAGATATAGGCCGGGGACGCGGCCCCACCCGGAGCAAGGGCAGCAATTAGCCCCGGAATAACCCAAGCGGCCACCGCGATCGCGAAGACCGTCACGACGTTCTTTTGTCCCCGCGTCCAGGGTCCGAGCTGCAGCCCCTCCGCACGCAGCCATTCGCGGTTCCCCTCCAGGGCCCCAGCGGGCGGTGGGCAGGTTCGGTTGAACCGCCAAACCAAGAACGCGGTCAATATTAGAGTGGTTGGCAGCCCGATCTTCATCCATGCGAAGAAAGTTACCTTGACCCCGAGCAGCCGTTCGATGGCTCCGATCCCGATTAGATTGGGAGGGGTACCGATCGGTGTGGCCATTCCTCCGACACTGGCGGCGAAGGCGGTGATGAGCACCAGGCCCGAAGCAAAAGTCGAAGATCGAAAGTCGCGGAGTCCCTGGCGTGCTCCGATTTCGGACAGGATGGAGAGTCCGATCGGGAGCATCATGGCAGTGGTGGCGGCATTGGAAACCCACATCGAAACCGCGGCCGTTATCCCGGCGAACGCCACGTAAAGTCGGAAAGGGCTGGTACCAACCCACGGCAATTTCAGAATCCCGAAAGCAAAGCGCCGGTTAAGTCCATGTTTCAGCATGGCCTCGCCCAGCATAAAGCTGCCGATGAAGAGGAAGATTACCGGATCAGCAAACGGTTTAAACACGTCTCGGGAACTCCCCAAGCCAGCCACCACGCACAGGGCAGGTGCCAACAACGCAGTGGCTGCGAGGGGGATGGCCTCCGTCATCCAAAGCACCAACGCCATTCCAACGATCGCGAACAAGTGCCGCGGACTTTCTGCCAGTCCCGGAATGGGCGCAAACCACAACCCAGCCAGAGTGAGGGGTGCACCGTAGAATCCAACCTGGCGGCGCAAGGCCTCGAACCGTTCCTCGGCCGGAGTCAATATCGCCGGTGGGGTTGTGGAGTCCGGTGCAGGTGACATGCCTTTACCCAACAGGCACTGCCCCTGCCGGTGCAAGACCGAACCGCATTCACGATGAACAATCGAATTGTCCGGCGCACTGAGCTGCCCAGTTCGACAAAGACAAAGTGACGAACGGTGTCCAAGATTGGAAATCAAAGTGTGGCGTATAACACCCTGAGGCGAGGCGTGGCGGCGTCCCAGTCAAGTCGGTCGGCGAAACTGGAGCGTAGCCACCGGAGCAGTTTTACGGAGTGCTGAGTGAAGCGCTGGAGGGCGACCACGGGACTCGGGATCTTTCGCCCCAGTGCCGCGGCAAACTCTTGCGCCTTGGTAAAAGTCTTCTGCTTGCGGGCCATCTCCGCCGTATTCTCGATGCCGTCGGCTTTCAAGCGCGCCTCGACAATCAAGAGCAGGTTGTGCAACAGGCAAATCAACTGTCCTTGCGTGGCCTTGGCGGTTGGAGAATTGGCCCAAGCCTGCTGTTCGCCGAGTTTGTTCTTAAGCGGGTCGAAAACCTTTTCGACATCCCAGCGCAGTTTATAGAGAAAGGCGATGAGTCCAGGCCGTAGAGTCATCTCGTTGGTGAGGAACACATACTCGGTCCCGCTCACCGGTTCGAGGTAGCCAATGCGCCACAGGAGCACCCCGGCGATACCGAACACCCATTCCACCGATTGGATGCCCGCGTTCACGGGATCGGCTCGGTCCCAAGCCGGGGTTCCGGTGAGCGCCAGTTTCATATTCTCTTTCTCCAGGCTCACGAAGTACAAACCATGAGCCTGCTTCCAACGGTGCCAGGCATGAAAATCGATGCAGGCCTTGTCCCAGACATAGAGGACCTTGCGGCCTTTGGGGGCGTGTTAACGGAAGATATCGATGTCGAGTCGCTTTAAGACGTGCCTATCGTGTTCCTTTTTACCGATACCGAGGGCAAGGTGACGCAGCGTGTGTCGGCGCAGATCCAGAGCGTAGAAATGACCGACGGCTCGCTTGGCCCCGTCGATGGGAGCATCGTGTGCGGCGGCGCCGTGCCAGTGGCCATCCCCGGCATAAAGATCGAAATCCGCCAAATCGGCATAGGCGCTTAAAGGATCGGACACGGTGTCGACGACGCGCTGGCACAGGCGTTGGTTGAGTTCAGCGGCCAAGCAAAGGCGGCGGAAGCTTTTCAAGAGATTCCGAGTGAAACCTATTGACCTGTCTCTTTATTGCACCTTCTCTGTCCACTTTTTCGAAGCAATCCCACTTTGCCCCTACTGCTGCGTGAAGACGGACACGCCTTTTTTGTTGGCCACGATGACATCGGGTTTGCCGTCCTTGTTGAGGTCGCCAGTGGTGACTTGCGTGCCGACGCCGCTGTCGTCGTCGATGAGATGCGGAATGAACTCCGCGCCGCCCTTCCCATCGCGCCTGAGTTGGAACCAGAAGAGCACCGGCGCGGCGGCCGGCTCCGCGTCCGCAGAAGGTCCATGCGCCCAGCGACGTTTCCCGGTGACGAGATCCATCACGCCGTCGCCATCGACATCCACGAGGCGCATCGCGTGGAGTTGGCTGAACTTCACGCCCTGCTTGTTCTCCTCGGGCGTGGCGCCCATGAACTTGTGCTCGATAAAGCTGCCGTCTTTCTTCTGCTCGAACCAGCCGAGGCCGTAGCCGTGGGCGTCGTAGCTCGTGATGACGTCGTTCCGGCCGTCGCCGTTCACGTCATAGACATACATGTGCGCGCCACCGCGAGCCCCAGCGGGACCGAAGGGGCCGGGATGAAAGACCCAGTCCTTATCCTCCTGGGTGCTCGACGGCTGCTCGAACCAGCCATCCTTGGTGAGAATATCCACGCGTCCGTCGCTGTTCACGTCGCCCGCGCCGTAGCCGTGCGTGTAACGGAAATACTTCTCATCGTTTGCCGGCGACTTGGGCGTGATGGGACGGAAGCGCGCTTTTCCCAACGGATTCGCCCAATCAATTTCCGCGTAGCCGAGTTGTCCTCCACCTTTGCCTTGCGCCGCCGCCGGCTTGTTCGCGTTGCTGGAATGCACGAGCAACTCCGGTTTGCCGTCGCCATTGATGTCCTTCAAGTCCGGCGACTCACCATCCGCCACGTCAAAGATGGCGTGCTTCTCCCAGTTCCCCCCCTTGCCCTTCGGATTGATGTAAACGAGCGCCGGCTCTCCGGGCAAGCCATAGACGAGAATGTCCGCCCACGAATCGCCATTGAAGTCATGCGCGTAGGCGAGGAAATAGTCGGAGTAACCCTTCGCCGGATCGTAGGGCGTCTTGGTCGGTCCGCTCGCATTCACGCTCGGCGGCGTGAAGTTGGCGCGCCGCGCAAAGTCCGGTCCATACCAGATGGAGCAGCCAGCGGTGATGTCCATGTGGCCGTCATGGTCGAAGTCGGCGAAGGCACAACCCTCGGCGACGAACTCGGTGCTGAGCGTTTGCTTTTTGAAAGTGACGTTCGCGGCGTGCAAAGGCGGCACTGCCAGTAGTGCGAGCAGGAGTGTGGTGATTTTCATGCTGAGTGAGATTTGAACAGAAACTCCGCCGCGAGGGAATCGGATGTTTCTTAACATCGGCCCGAGGAGGAAGAGTCTGCCGCCGCACTTCTCTTCTGTCTCTTCTGTCTCTTCTGTCTGCGACGGATTCCCCCGGCACATGGCACGGTTCAGCGTGCATTCAGCTTTGTAAATAAAGGGACAGGTCAATAGGCTTAATAGGCTTAATAGGCTTATTCAATTGAACCTGTCACTTTTTGCATCGGCGGCACGAACGCCGCGTCGCGCAACGCCATTGGTTTCGCGGTCGCCGCCGCCATTGCGGTGGCGTCGGGCACGAACAACTCGATTCTCGGCAATGCGCTTTACGCCGGCACGGCAGCGGCCATTGACCTGAACCGCAACGGGCCGACGGTCAACGACGCCGGGGATGGCGACGGCGGCGCCAACGGAACGCAGAACTTTCCGGTGATTCAAAGCGCGCGGTCCAGCGGCGGAATCGCAATCTTTGCCGCCACGCTGGACAGCCGTTCCAACACCACTTTCCGCGTGGAGTTTTTTTCCAGTCCGCTCAACCAAAGCACCAATCTCGCCTCGGCATTGCTGTTCCTCGGGGCCACGAACGTGACCACGGCGGCGGATGGGAAAGTGGCCTTCACCTTTGCCGCCAGTTCATTCGCGCCCGCGGGCCACATGGTCACGGCGACTGCGACGGACCCGGACGGGAACACCTCCGAGCTTTCACCGTGCGTGTTGCTCGGCGGCGCGCCGTATGTGGCCCGGCCCGTCGGTTCACTGGGCCACGACCTCGGCCAGGGCAACGATATGAACAACCGGGGCGACGTGACCGGTTTTGCCAATGGCGGCGACGGACTTTACACGCACGCCTTTCTCTGCACGAACGGAGTGATGACCGACCTCGGCACGCTGGGCGGGAACGAGAGCAACGGGCTGGGCATTAACGACGCGGGCGACGTCGTGGGTTGGGCGGAAATTTCTCCGGGTGTGACCCGGGCGTTTCTCTACCGGAACGGGCAGAGGGCCTATTGACCTGTCCCTTTATCTGCTATTGTCCCTTTATCTGCTCTGTCCCTTTATCTGTTCTCCCGATTCCGACATCGTCGGCTCGCTGCTCCGCCAATGTTCATCAAGCGCAACAAGACTTCTTTCAACGGTAAGCCCTATGGCTCCGTTCTCCTGGTGCAGGGCAAACGCGTCCCGGCCAAACGGCCCCCCGGTCGCCCGACCACCGACGCGCCTCTTAAATCGGTCGTCGTCCATGAAACTCTCGCGAACCTCTCCAAGCTGCCCGCTTCCCTGATCGATCTCATCGCTGCCTATTGCCAAAAAAGCATCGACCCCGCCAGCCCACCCACCGTGCCCGTGGG
>CAMDJH010000186.1 GCA_945900455.1 Akkermansia muciniphila | reverse complement strand
GCCGAGCTTTCCAGCAGCAGGCAGGCGAGCGGCGGCGACGAGCTTTGAGCCTACAGCTCGCGTCGCTGCCGGTCGCCACGCGTAACGGACTCGCCTGCCTGCTGCTGGAAAGCGTCATTTTCACCCACAAATTATCCGGAAGAGCCGAGGGGCTCAAGCCGCCGGTATACGATCGGTCTCGACGTCGGGGGCACTTACCGGGCTCTCGATCGTCATTTCAACAAAATGCTCACGTCGATCATCCACCAAGGGAATCGCATTCGAAGCCAGTTGCTTGCCGTCGAGAACTACGTGAGGCCTGTCAGCCGAACCAGCGGCGAGTCGAGTGATGGTGATGTGATAAACCGTTTGTCTAAAACGGTAGTGGAGTTTGTAGGTCTTCCAGCGCTTCGGAAGCCGGGGTGTCAACTGAAGTTGATCGCCTGCGAGGTTTACGCCCAGAAGCGTCTCGATGAGCAGCCGATACATCCATCCAGCAGCTCCGGTATACCACGTCCATCCGCCACGTCCTGTATGTGGAGCCACGGCATAGACGTCCGCGGCAACGACATACGGCTCCACTTTGTAGGTGGCGATCTGTTTGGGAGTTCCGCCGTGATGGATGGGATTAAGCAGGGCAAATAGCTCCCAGGCGCGGTCGTGGTCTCCCATGAGGGCAAATGCCATGGTGGTCCAAATCGCGGCGTGAGTGTATTGTCCGCCGTTTTCTCGCACACCCGGAATGTAGCCCTTGATGTAACCGGGATTGAGAGTCGACTTGTCGAACGGCGGATCGAACAACTGGATGAGCCGGGCATTTCGGCGAATGAGGCGTTGGTCGACAGCGGCCATTGCCTGACGGGAACGCAGCGAATCGCCGGCGCCG
Organism: Akkermansia muciniphila; assembly: GCA_945900455.1. Taxonomy (GTDB): domain Bacteria; phylum Verrucomicrobiota; class Verrucomicrobiia; order Limisphaerales; family UBA9464; genus SIBK01. Next base: position 12,327 of record CAMDJH010000186.1, on the reverse strand, counting down.
CTGATCACCGACCAGCTTTGCGGCAGGGAATCGATCTGGCATTCCTGGTTCGTCTGGGACCCGAGGGGCTCTCCGTTATCGAAGTAGGCGCGGCGGTACCATTGGCCATCCCATCCATGTTGTTCGATATTCTGCTGCAATTGCTTGGCCTGCGTGGCGCAACGGTCGGCAACGAGGGTGTCCTGGCGCGAGCGTGCGAGTGTGGCAAACTGGCTGAGCACGTCGTAAAGGAAGAATGCCAGCCACACGCTCTCACCGCGTCCATCTTTTCCAACCTTGTTCATGCCGTCATTCCAATCGCCGCATCCCATGAGCGGCAAACCATGTTCGCCAAATTGCAGTCCACGCTCAATGGCACGTACGCAATGTTGGTAGAGTGTGGCCGATTCCTCGGTGCGATTCGGCAAGTCGTAGTAAGCCTCCTCGTCCGGCTTGACGGGACGGCCTTCCAGGAAGGGAATCATTTCGTCGAGCACTCCGGTGTCCGCGACACACGAGACGTAACGGCAAGTCACGTACGGCAACCACAGATAATCATCGGAAAAATGGGTCCGCACTCCGCGACCCGCCGGTGGATGCCACCAATGTTGCACGTCCCCTTCCCGGAATTGGTGCGCGGCAGCGCGGAGCAAATGCTCGCGCGTGAGCCCTGGCTCGGCATGCACCAGCGCCATGACATCCTGTAGTTGGTCGCGAAACCCATAAGCGCCTCCGGATTGATAAAACCCCGTCCGACCCCAGAGCCGGCCGCTCAAGGTTTGATACAACAGCCAGCCGTTCGCCATGATATTCACGGCGGGATCGGGCGTCTCCACGTTCACCGCACCCAAAGTGCGCTCCCAATATTCCCGGACTCCGTCCAGGGCCATTGCGCCGGCGTCGGCTCGGCGATAGCGTCGGATCAGAGTCTGCACCTCAGCCGGGCTGCGGCCTACGCCCAGGCGAAAACTGAGTTCGCGTTCCTGCCCAGCAAGCAAATGGAAGGAGACTTGTACCGCGCCGCACGGATCCAGGCCCGCACCAACTTTGCCGGAGAGGCGGGTGTGCATCAGCGCCGCCGGCTGCGACAGGTTCCCATTTCGCCCAATGAACTCCTTCCGATCTCCGGTGAGAGTGCGGGTGGCATCGTTCACGTCAATGAACACGGTGCGATCTGGGAATTCGGTGTTGTAGTGATTGCGCGCAAGCAACGCGCCGGTCTTTAGGTCCACTTCGGTCTGCACATGCAGCAGGCTTTTATGCCTTAAGTCGCCCAGTACCCATTCCCAGTAGCCGGTAACGGACAGGCGGCGTGGATGTCGGGAAATGTTGCGCAATTTCAAGACCGTGAATTTCACCGGGGCGTCCATCGCCACATAGACCCAACATTCAGAGACAATTCCGTTTTCTGTATGCTCAAACACGGTGTAGCCGAATCCGTGACGGATAACATAGGGGGTGGTGCCGCGGGCGGGCAACGGCGTGGGCGACCAAAACTGCCCGGTCTGCTCATCGCGAATATAGAACGCCTCGCCAGTGCTGTCCTGAACTGGATCATTGCTCCAGGGGGTCAATCGAAATGCGTGGGAGTTCTCAAGCCATGTATAGGCAGAGCCGCTTTCGGCAACAACCGTTCCAAAATAGGGATTTGCCAGGACATTGATCCATGGTGCCGGCGTCATCTGGCCGGGCAGAAGCGTGATAACATATTCATTTCCATTGCGGGCAAACCCGCCGAAACCATTCGGAAACAGCAACTCGTGTTGAGGACTTGGCATCGGCAAATCAGCGGGCGGGGAGCGAGTGGGAATGAGGGCGGGAATCAAGGGCTCCAGGACCCTTCGATGATCGAGCTGCTCTGCCAGTGTTCCCTTCTCATCGTCGATGACAATTCGGGCAGCCGCTTGCAGTAGCACGCGATCATCATTTGGAATGTGTTCGAGTCGGCGAACGAAAATGCCACCCGGTTTGTCGAGCATTTGCGCTTCAAGGCCGGAAGAAATAAGACTGGTAATCTGGTCGTGAAGGGCTTGGCGGTAAACCGAAACATCCTCGTGCACGATCACGAGATCAACGGTCACTCCCTTCACGCGCCAGTAGGAATGCGCCCGGATTAGCTGGCGAACGATCTCGATCTTTTCAGTGTCGCTGATGCGGAGCAGAACGATCGGCGCATCGCCGGAGATGCCGTAGCTCCAGAGAGCGCTCTGTCCGCGTCGGTTGTTGAGCAAGATAGCGGAGCTGGCTCGCCGGGCGGGGTCGACGTAAATCAAGGCGCTCGCGAGGCGTCCATAGAGTTGAGCCTCCGCCTCGGTGGCGTTTAGTTGGTGCAAGGTCACCTGACTGTGTGTCCACGCCAGATCGAAGGCGCGATCAACCATGCGAGGGCTTTGATACTTCTCCACCAGTGCCACCGCAGCGTCCCGACTTTCGGTCACGCCAAGGATGAGGTTCATGACGGCCGATTCGTGCGGTGGCAATGAAACGGTGCGCCTCAGCGAAATGATGGGATCGAGCACAGAACCGACGGTATTGGACAAGGGTGAGGCAGCCTGCATCGCGGCCGGGTTGGCCAGGGATTCGCCGCGACCTACAAACTTGGAGCGATCCGTTTCGCAGGAGATCGTTCCCGGCTCGCCCCCTTGCGTCACCATCAAATGTAGCAGCCACGGCGGCTTCTCTTCGGGGGAACGGGCCCGGCGGGTGCCGAGAATCGAGGAGGAATGTCGCGAAAACTCCGTCTGCACGAAGAGATTGCTGAACGCAGGATGGGCTGCGTCCGCGGCCGGAGTCGCGAGGACAATTTCCGCGTACGTGGTCAGTTCAATGGAGCGGGCCACGGCGGACCGATTGGTAATCGTGATACGCCGCAGCTCGACATCGTCTTCCGGAGACACGCTAATCTCGGTATGGACATCGAGGCCGGCATGACGGTGCCGAAACTCGGCGCGCGCCTGAGTAAAGATGGCTTCGTAGCCCTTTGTTGTGCGCAAGGTGGGTTGATATGCGGTGGACCAGAAATCTCCGGTGGCCAGATCGCGCAGATAGACAAACATTCCCCAGCCATCGCGGGTGGTATCTTCGCGCCAGCGGGTGACCGAGAGATCGTGCCAGCGGCTATAACCGCCGCCGGCACTGGTGATGACGACGTGATAGCGGCCATTGGACAATAGATGGACCTCCGGTGCCGGCGGCGAGGGATTTGTAAACACCCGCATGACGGCCTCGCCATTTCCGGTGAGCGTTCGCGATTCGGTCAATTTTAGATCTTCCGCGAGCACGCTTGCGGCGGCCTTCGGTACACGCTCCTGCAACAGCAACTCCGTCGCCTTCAGCACGGGGCAGGCCATGAACCGCCGTTGCATGGGGTAGTCTTGCAGCAGGTTCACCAGCGCGAGCAGGCTCATCCCTTGATGATGTGCCATGAAGGATCGGATCGTGGCGCTGGTTTCGCCCGGCGGCAGACGCGAGGGCGTGTAATCCACCGCTTCGTAGAATCCGTAAGTGCCAAAGCGCCCGTCTTTCGCCAGTCGCTGCAGGTTTTCACACGCGGCGAGGGGTGCCACCATGAGTGCCAATGCGCTGGCGTACGGAGCGATCACCAAGTCATCGGCCAACCCCCGTTTTAGGCCCAGGCCCGGCACACCGAACGCGCGGTACTGGTAGTTCAGGTGAATGTCGGTGCGATTGTAGCCGGATTCGGAAATACCCCACGGGACGCCTCGCAATGTCCCGTATTCGCTTTGTTGGTGTACCGCCGCCTGGCACGTGTGATCGAGCAACGTGTTCTCGTAGTTGGGCATGACCAGAAGCGGCATAAGATACTCAAACATCGAGCCACTCCATGAAACCAGTATCGGGTCACCGCGCGAAGCGACGAGTAGGCGACCCATCGAGAACCAGTGGTCCTGCGGAACCTGCCCTAACGCGATCGCGACATAGCTGCAGAGGCGCGCCTCCGAGGCTAACAAGTCATAGAAGCTCGTGTCGTGCCGGCGTTCGGTGACATTGACGCCGATGGAGAACAGGTCCCGGTCGGAATCGAACAAAAAGGTGAAATCCATCGCGGCCAACTCCTCACATTGGCTCGCAATGGATTCCAATCTGAGCAAACGTTGACGGGCCTGCTCGTCGGCTTCACGTAGGCAACTCGAGAGGTTGGTAAGAAACAGTTGTTCTTCGTTTTGGGATTGAGGCGAGGTCACCGGGAAGTCGTGCAACGTGGTTTCGATCAATGCGCAGGCGGATTGAACAAACGGGGACATCTCTCGTAAGCGCGGTGCCCGATCGAGCTGGGTGAGAATAACTTCACTTCGTTCGCCATGCCTTGGGGTTGTCAGAGCCAGCCACGGCGCGAGGAGCAGCATGTCCTCCAACTGGTCCCTGCAATTGTCTCTGAAAGCGGGCGCCCATGCTTTGAAGTCTTCCCCTTCCTTCGCCAGCGACGCAGCCATCGCGGTCGCCTGGCCTGTCGCCTCGGCCAATAAGTTATACGCGGCGCGGAGATTCGAAGGTGCCTGCTTCAACTTGGCCTCGAGCGCCTCCAGCGGTGCTTTGTCCCGCGCCGCATCTCGAAGAATGCGTACCGTGTCGAGTAGACCGGAAAAGATCTGTGGCGTGAATGGGGCTTGATCGCTCTGCTCCCGGAGTCCCGAGCTGAGCGTCAGCAAATGTCCCGCTAGATTGCCGCTGTCCACACTCGATATGTAAAGAGGGAGAAGCGGCCGGAGTGTGCGCGTCTCGTACCAATTGTAAAAGTGGCCACGATGCCGTTCGAGTCGCTGCATCGTGGCAAGGGTGTTCTCAGTGCGCCGAATCAAGTCACCTCCCGACAGATAGCCAAAATCACGGGCGGCCAAATTGGCGAGCAGTGCGAGGCCTATGTTCGTGGGCGACGTGCGCGACGCAATGGTCGGGGAAGGAACTTCCTGAAAATTGTCCGGCGGCAGCCAATGTTCGATCGCGGTGACAAAGGTTTCAAAAAAATGCCATGTTGTGCGGGCGGTCCGGCGCAAGAAGGCCAATTGTGCCGCTGTCAAATCGGGCGTCGTCGAATCAATGGGCTGGCTAATCCACCAGGCAATCCAGGGTGCCATCAGCCAAATGCCAAGAATCGGGAGTGCCAGAGGCAATTGAGTCGGCTCCCGCAAAATGAACCACACTCCACTCGTCAGTGCGACAATCGGGGCAATCCACATGCTGGAATAAAAACCGGGGAGATCGGCGCGTGTCTTTCGCTCAGAATCGCCCGACGTATGCCATTCAAGGAGTCGCTTGTGCGTGACCAGCAAGCGCAGCAGTGTCCTTCCGATTGCGTCGAGGCTTATAAAGGCGTCGTACGGTAGAAACGCCAGCGTGAGAGAGATCTGGCCCAACTGGCGTCCGCTCGCCCCGGCCACTCCCCGAAGATGCATCGCCCACGACAAATCAGCCTGCTTGCGGAGTGCATTCGCCATCGTCGCCAACAATCCGGGCAACGTGATGAGGATAAGGACCAGCAGCAATCCCGGGCCGCCGAGTTCGGGATAGAGCACCCAATTGCCAAGAATTAGGAGCATCAGCGCAACGGGAACGAGACTTCGCCTCAGATTGTCGAAGATCTTCCACTGCGACAGCAGGGATATCGGATTGGCGATACGACGGGCGTCGGCGCCGGGAACCCGCGGAAGGAGCCACTGCGTAATCTGCCAGTCGCCACGAATCCACCGGTGGCGCCGGTCGATGTCCACATTATAGCGGGACGGATGTTCTTCATAGAACTGCACGTCGCTGACGAGGGCGGAACGGGCAAGACACGCTTCCAGCAAATCGTGGCTGAGAATGGTGTTCTCAGGGAAGCGTCCGTTCATGGCTCGCTGGAAGGCATCCACATCGTAAATGCCCTTTCCAATAAACGAGCCTTCCTGGAAAACATCCTGATACACATCGGAAACCTCCCGCGTGTACGGATCAATGCCCACGTCGCCGGAAAAAAGACGAACGAACCAGGATCGCCGGGCGCTCGGGAGACTGACGCCCACGCGCGGTTGCAGAATGCTGTAGCCTTCGTTGACTATCCCGCGCACGGCATCGAATACAGGGCGGTTTAATGGATGGGCTATCGTCCCGACGAGCTGACGGGCGGCATCACGCGGCAGTTGCGTGTCGGTGTCGAGTGTGATGACGTACTTGACAGATGGTAAGACCGCCGTGTTTCCGACTATCTTGGAGAAGCATTCGCGAGCACCGCCGCGCAGGAGGGCGTTGAGCTCCGTCAACTTTCCCCGTTTCCGTTCGAAGCCCATCCAGATGCCTTCTCCGACGTTCCAACGGCGCGGTCGGTGGAGCAGAAAGAATAAGTTTTGAGCGTCGGCGGAGTACTTGCGGTTTAGCATTTCGACACCCGCCTGCGCCCGCTGAAGCAGCCCGTCATCTCCGGGTAGAACTTCCTGCGCCGCGTCGCGGAAATCGGTTAACAAGGCGAAGTGTAAGTGCCGATCTCGATTCGCGAGATGGTGGATCTCCAACGTTTCGATCAAGCGATCGACACCCTCCAGGCTAGTTAGCATGGTGGGAACGACCACCATCGTGCGGCACTCGGAGGCGATGCCGGAGGAATAATCCAGGCGGGGCAGCAGACGCGGTTTCACCAGTAGCGTGGCCAGCCAGTTGATCAACGCCACCGCCATCTGACTGGCAGCAAGGAGGAAGACAAGGGTAAAGAAAATGAGTGTCCATCCCCGCACTTCAAACCGGGTGGCCTGCTGTAAAAACTCGAGCGTGGCGAATAGGATGAACACTCCAATTCCCCCCGTATAAAACGTGAGCGGACAACATCGGATGCTTCGCTCGATAATCGTCCGCCAGGGCCATCGGACCTTCGCGACGCGCCCAAGCACGGAATGGCCTTTATCGATCAGAAAAAAGCCGACGTGGGCGGTCCGGTCTCCGGACCCCTTTTGCCGGACACTGTCGGCGGCCAGTTCGATTGCACGCTGCGCGACGACCGCTTCCGGGAGCTCGCTGTGCCGGGCGAACGACTCTACCGCATGGCGATAGCGATCGCGGGTCGCAAAGTCCATTGCCTCGTAAACGTTGGCGGGATCCGTGCGTAATGTTTGCTCGACCAGACTAAGAGTCTCCACGAACCCCTTCCAGTCCATGGCGCTCAAGAAACGAAGACTGGTGATGCTGTGGCTGACGGATACCTGGTCGGCCGCCTGATTTTGGCTCTCCAATTGGACAAGCCGTTCGATCGACAGTCCCTGCGCAACAAGCCGTTGTTCGAGCCAGGTGCGGGCGAGATGCAGCACCGGACTTTGTCGCGACAAACGCTGGCAAAATTCCGCCACGAATGAGCTCGAGATGGGAATGTCGGATTTCGCCATGTCTGCCACCACCACAACCAGATGGGACGCATCCCGTTCCGCCATGTCCTGCAAACGATCCACCCAGGAGTCGGCAAGATCGCAATGCTCCCGGGCGATGACCAGTCGGGTGGTGATGCGCTGGAGGTTCTCAATCAGCCCGAGGCGTACCATAATTGGAATGGCCCACAGTTCCCCTAGTTTTAGGGAAACCACCGTCTGGTAGGCGGCGATGAATGCACTGAGAGGACCAGCATCGATTTGTGCGTCCACGTGCGAGATCAATTCGAGTACGATGTCGTAAACGCGGGGGAGTCCGGCGGAGGGTGAGCTCGACAGGCGAGGCAACTCCCGGCTGTAGCCCTTGGGTAAGTGCCGCCTGGCGATTTGAATCTGCTCTTCTATCAGGTAGAAGTTATCCAGCAGCCATTCGGCGGCGGGAGTGACCCGTCGGCTTTGGTCGATGGCGAGAGTCGTGCGATTGAAGGCTCTAAGCACCGCCTCGTTTCGGTCCAAACACGCCAGCAGACGGTTGGAACCTTGTCCGGCGACGACTCTATGATTGGCGGCGAGGGCTTTGGCATGCCGTGCCAATTGGTCGACACTGAATAAATCGGCACGCAGTGGCGGATCGCCCGCGCCTTGGCGCGAACCGATCTGTCCGGGCATCCAGTTTTGAAAGCGGAATGACAAAGCATCGACACTACGCTTGCCCCTGGTCCAGTGATATGGGGTGTTAACCCCACCCAATGCCCCCCCTTCTTTTTGGGCGGCACTCGGAGATCACTCGGAGATCACTCGGAGATCACTCGGAGATCACTTAGAGAACTGTGGAGGTAGGGTAACACCCCATTGGTGATCGGTCCATTAACATATACGGTTTAGGCACAAGGAAGTTAACAGGGCCTTTAGGTAATCTTTCGGTTAACAAAAATAGAACAACACTATGTCAAACACGTCCAAACAAGAAATTACAGATTGTTTTAGTGAATTTAACAAACTGAACGGCCCCGCGTCACAGAAGCGTCGTTCAGCGATCACCGCAATTCTGATGATTGCGCTGCTTGCGGCATTCTCCAGCCCGTTGCTGGGACTGGCTGGAAAGCCCAAACACGGCAATACGGGCCTGACCCCCGTGAATCTTAGAACAGCGGGAGATTTCGTGATTCTATCAAAATCAGGTATCCCTCGACGGCCTTCGGCCTCGTGCTGTTGGGTGTTCTTGGAGCGGGCAGATAATCTCCCAGCAGGGGCTTGAAGCTGGATGGGCGTCCAGCGGCGCTTGTCCGAAAGGACCTTCCCGGCATTGCCAAAGCCATCCGCCTCAGTCGCGCCACCTTGCGGAACATCCGGCAGAACCTGTGCTTCGCATCTCCCCGAGCAGCGAGAAGGGTGGACGGCGCCTCACACAAGGATCCCCCGCACCACGTTGCCAAACACATCGGTCAATCGATGGTCGCGGCCCGCGTAGCGGAAGGTGAGCCTCTCGTGGTCGAATCCCAGCAGGTGGAGAATCGTCGCATGGAGGTCGTGCAAATGCACTCGATCCTGCACGACGCGGTACCCGTAGTCGTCCGTTGTGCCGTAAGTCAGACCGCCGCGAACTCCAGCGCCGGCCATCCACGCGCAGAAGCTTTCGGGCTGATGCTCGCGGCCGTGCTTCTCCAGCGGTTGCGTGCCGCTGAGATCCTGGCTCCAGGGTGTGCGGCCGAATTCACCGCTCCAAACGACGAGCGTGTCTTCCAGCATGCCAAGTCGCTTGAGGTCCGCAACCAGCGCAACCGTGGGTTGGTCGGTTTGGGCGCACATTTTTGGGAGCCCGTCGCGGATATTGCCGTGATGATCCCAGCCATCCATGGTGACCTGGATGAATCGCACGCCCGCCTCCGCGAACCGCCGGGCCAGCAGGCACGCCCGGGCGTTCTTATCGGTCGGTTCCTTACCCACCCCGTACAGATCCAGGGTCGCCTGCGATTCTCGAGTGAGATCGACCAACTTGGGCGTCTCGGCTTGCATCCGGAAGGCTAGCTCGAAGGATTCAATGACCCCGTCCATCTGGGAGTCGCCGCCGATTCGTTGAAGGAGTCCGCGGTTCATCGCCTGCAACAGGTCAAGCCGGCGACGTTGCTCGCTTTCGGGCGACGCGGGGTCGCTGAGATACTGGATTGGCAAATCCTTTGGACCGCTGGGCTTCGCGTTGACTCTCGTTCCTTGATGAATGGCCGGGAGAAATGCCGAGCCGTGATTCCGGACGTCCGTGGGGGCATTGATCGTAATGAAGCTCGGGAGGTTTTGGTTTTCCGTCCCGAGACCGTAGCTGACCCAGGCACCCATCGAAGGCCGCAACGAGAGGAACGCGCCCGTGTTCATTTGGAGCGAGGCCTGATCGTGTGAGCGATTGTCTGCGTTCATTCCGCGCAATAGGCAGATGTCGTCGGCGATCGTCGCAAGATGGGGCAGCAAATCCGACATGATCATGCCGGATTTTCCACGCGGCGCGAATGGGGACATCGGCCCCAGCGACATGGAGTTCGCGAGGCCGACGGTCACGTCGTGTCCGTCCGTCGGAATGTTCGGTTTCTTTCCTTCTTCGGCTTTGAGTCGCGGCTTGAAATCAAACAGATCGTGCTGCGATGGCCCGCCAGCCATGAAGAGGAAGATCACGCGTTTGGCCCGCGCCGCGAAATGCGGCGCGTGCGGTGTCAAGGGATTCGCATCGCCGAGCGCACGCTCGGTCAACAAGGCATTCAATGCGAGCGAACCGAAGCCGCAGGCGCTCGCCTTGAGAAAGTGCCGGCGCGACGGCAGGGCGGGGTTCGGGGCGAACAGGGGTGTTTTCATAGGCGAAAAAGAAATCCATTTGAAGATAACAGGGCGTGGCAATAGGCAGCCCAGGCGGCCTGCTGCTTTTCTCCATCCGCATCCGCCGCTGAGCCGAGAAAGTGTACCGCGGCTTCCGCTTCTGGCTCGGTGACGGGACGGTTCAGCGTGCGGAGATACAGCGTCTCCAACCGTTCGCGGTCATGGGTGGGCTCTTGCTTGAAAAGCCAGTGGGCGAGCTTGCCCGCGTGCGACTTGATGAACTCGCTGTTCATCAAGTACAGGGCCTGCGTGGCGACGCTTGTGGCCGGGCGTTGGCCGGTCATTTCCGTCGGCGGCACAAAGTCGAAGAGGTTGCGGAGTTCGGCGGGGCCAGGCTGGGCGCGCGAGCGGACCACCGGCAGATAAATGGTGCGCTGGTGCTGCTGCTCGTCGGGGAACTTGCTCGTCTTGAAACTAATGGGATTCACGTCCTTCGGGTCGAGGCCGCCGACATTCTCGGGGAGATGCAATGCCAGCGCCGGACCGCCCGCGTAAGATTGCAGTTCACCGCTGCTGGCGAGAACGGCATCGCGCAACGCCTCGGCGTCGAGACGGCGGCGATTCATCCGCCACAGCAGGCGATTGTCTGGATCGTGGGCAATTGCGGCAGGGTCGTGCGCGCTGCTCATGCCGTAGGCGCGGCTGAGAACGATTTCGCGGATCAGCTTTTTCTGTGACCAGCCGTTGCGGACGAATTCGCTGGCGAGCCAGTCCAGGAGCTCGGGGTGGGTCGGCCGCTCGCCGCGCGTGCCGAAGTAGTCCACCGAACGGACGAGACCCTCGCCGAAAAGTTTCTGCCAGATGCGATTCACCGTGACGCGCGCGGGTAGCGGGTTGTCGGCGCTGGTGAGCCACTCGGCGAGCTGGGCGCGTCCGCTGGTTCCCGCAGGAATCGGTGACGACGGCATCGGGCTCACGACGCGGATGAACCCGCGCGGCACGATGTCGCCCGGTGCGTGCACATTACCGCGGATGGTCACCGGTCCGTCCGCCGGCTTGACGGAGTCATGAACGGAGTAGGCGAACGCCGCCTTCGGTTCGATGTAGGCGAGGTGCAGTAACCTTGTGTCGAGACCGGCGAGCTTCTTGTCCAATTCGGCTTTGCGCGCCTTCCGCGCGGCGGCCGCGCCGTCCGGGTCAGTGGCGCTTTCGGCCGGGGTGCGAACCGGGTTGCTCTCCTTGGCCGCGATGCGCGTCTCGGACGACTCCGATGGCTTCGTTGCCTGGGTCAGTTGCTGATGGATCTCGCCCAGTTGCTTCGAGAGCTCCGCTCGCTCGGCGTTGACTTTCATGACCACGTCCGAGTGTGCGCGCAAGGCGTGCTCGCGGTCGGCGCGTTGGGAGGGCGTTTCGGGAAGTTCCGTCGTTAGGATGGAACTCCACACGCCGCGCTCGGTTACGTAGGAGGACTCCGAACTGCCGAAGATACCGGCGAGGCCATAGTAATCATTGAGGTAGATTGGGTCGAACTTATGGTCGTGACAGCGCACGCACCCCAGTGTCTGGCCGAGGAATACCATGCCAACCTTCTGGATTTGGTGATCCACGATGTCCGCCCGGAGTTGGAGCTTATCGCTCGTGACGATGTGAATCTCGCCGAGCAAGAGAAAACCCGTGGCCGTGAGTGCATCCTGCCGCGCCGCGGGGTTGTCCGCCGGCAGAAGATCGCCGGCGACCTGCTCCCGAACGAACTGATCAAAGGGCTTGTCGGCATTCAAGGCGCGGATGACGTAGTCGCGATAACGCCAGGCGTGCGTCGCGGGCACGTCGTTCACCGTGCCCAACTGGTCGGCGTACCCGACCAGGTCGAGCCAGTGCCGAGCCCACCGTTCACCGAACGCGACCGACGCGAGCAAGCGGTTCACCACCCGCTCCTGCGCGAGCGAGGAAGCGTCACGGACGAACTCCGCAATCTCCTCCGCCGTCGGCGGTAGGCCCGTCAGGTCGAAGGTCACCCGCCGCAGCCAGGTATGCCGGTCGGCATCCGCCGCGGGTCCCAGGCGATTGGCCTCGAGCGGCGCCAGAATAAAACGGTCAATCGCACCCCGCGGCCATTCGGCATCCTTGACCGCCGGCGGATTCGGTTGGGAGACGGGTTGGTACGCCCAGTGCTTCCGCCCTTCCTCCAGCGATCGTTTCG
>CAMDJH010000185.1 GCA_945900455.1 Akkermansia muciniphila | reverse complement strand
TTCGTTGCTGCGGAGCAGCAAAGTAGCGTGACAATCCGACAGGAGGGACGGCATAGTGTGGTTCGGAAGTCGGAATAGTCCCCGTGTCGCCGTTTCATTCCCACATGGGTTTGAAGTTGTACCCTTTGTGATCCAATTTAACTCCAGTTGGCAGGTACCCGCATTCGTGACCGTGGATGGAAACGGCAAATACGGGGTCGACGCCATCCCTCGATTCCACTCCGCACTTTCCGAAGGATAGGACCACGTCCAGGGCTCGCGCTATGTATCCGGCGGCGCCGCGATCAACACTCCCTTTCTCCGTCACTGGGGGGTGCTCTTGCTCCACGCCCCCCTGATCAGTCTCGCCGCACGACATCGGTACACGGACACGACGAATGGATTTCGCGCCTATAGCCGACGATTCCTTCTCGACCCGCGGGTGCGGCCGTTCCGAGACGTATTCACCGCCTATGAACTTCACTACTACCTGGCGATTCGGGCCGCACGGCTTGGCTTCCGTGTGACCGAAATACCGGTGACCCGGGCCTATCCGGGAAAAGGAGGAACTCCCACCAAGATCACTGGATTTCGTGGAAATTGGGGTGTTCTTCGAACTCTTTTTGCCGCATGCGCCGGCCGATTTGATCCACCGGATTGAAGGGGTGATCCCACGGGGAGGATCGCACTTATCCACGCCATCCATCACACAACAAAGCCCGCCCCACCAGAGTCCGTCTTGTTTTTCGACACCGTGCCTGATCCCCATTCCCAAACGGATCTCGTCGTGGTCTGCCAGATCTTCTATCCGGAGCTGGTCAGCACCGGACAGACCCTGACCGAATTGGTCGAAGAACTCGCGACGCTCGGGCTGCAAGTCACGGTGATCGCCGCCCAACCCACGGTAATCGCCGGGGCCCCGAGTGTCCCGGCAGTCCTGGAGCATCATGGCATTCGCATCCATCGCACCTGGTCCACGCGCCTGCCCAAAACCCACTTCCTCGGCAAACTTCTCAATCTTTCAACCTTCTTCGCCTCGGCGACATGGCGAGTCCTTTGGCGCCACCCGCGCACCCAGCTGCTGTTGTTGACCAATCCCCCGTATCTCCCCCTGCTGGGCTGGGTCTGTCACTTTCTTCGTCGCCAGCCTTTTGGCGTCATCCTGTTCGACATCATGCCGGAGCAGGCGGAACTCCTGAACTTCATCCGTCCGGACGGATGGATGGCACGGGTGTGGCGCCGGTGCAATCGGCTTTGGTACCGGCGTTCAAAATTTGCCGTGGTGCTGAGCCAGGACATGCTCGAGGGGGCTATTAAGAACGCAAATGCCACCGGGACTCCGCTCGAATCAGAATTGCGGGCAAAAACCCGAATCATTCATGTTTGGTCGGACGACCGACAGATCGGTCCCATGGCAAAGAAGTCGTCCCGAGAGGCAGCCCGGCTCGGTGTCCTCGACCGATTCGTGGTGCAATACTCGGGAAACCACGGGCGTTTTCACGACCTGGAAACCCTGCTGAACATCGCCCGCAGCGTTTCGTCCGACGAACAGCTCCAGTTTCAATTCATCGGCGAGGGGCAGAAAAAGCGGCTCGTTGACGAGTTCCAACGGCACGCTCCCGCCGATCTCTGCTACTCCTCCGGCTACGTTGCCAAGGAACAGCTGGCGGATTCCCTGGGGATGGCCGACCTCGGAGTCGTGGCGCAACTGCCCGGACAGGAACGGGTCTGCTACCCGTCGAAACTGCTCGGAATCATGGCAGCCGGCCGGGCAACTTTTGCCATCTGCCCGCCCAACTGCGAGATGGGCCGGATGATCCGCGACGATCGCTTGGGAATTGTGATCGCAAATGGCGATGTCACCGGAGGGCGCCAGGCGTTGCTCTGGGCGCGGAATCACCCCGATGAACTCCGGAGCATGGGCGAGAATGCCGCGCGTGTTCTTCGGGAACGGTTTACGCTTCGGCAGGCGGCTCGAGCCTACTACGATTTGATTGCGCAACCCTCCCCTTCCTCTTCGCCTTGAGGTCGCCGAAGGCCGCCGCGTCCTTCGATTCGTCACCGAAGCTCGCGAAGTCCTCTGGGAATGCCTTTGCATCCGTCCCGCACCTTGACTTTAATCGCTGTCCAACAAGATGAAAAACGATCTCATAGTCGTCTGCGGCGGCGGCGGATTCATTGGCGGTCACATGATCGCGGACCTTCGCAAGCAAGGGTACACGCGCCTGCGGGCGGTCGATCGCAAACCGCAACATCACTGGTACCAACGATTTCCAGACGTCGAAAACTTCATCCTGGACGTTCAGGAAAAGCCGTCATGCTACCAGGCACTGCAAGGTGCCCAGGTCGTCTACAATCTCGCCGCCGACATGGGCGGCATGGGATTCATCGAGAACAACCGTGCCCTCTGCATGCTCAGTGTGCTGATCAACACTCACCTGCTGGAGGCGGCCCGTGATCTCGGCGTGGGACGGTTCTTCTACGCATCGAGTGCCTGCGTCTACAATGCTGACAAACAACGGGACCCAAACGTTACCGCCCTCAAGGAGGCGGATGCCTATCCCGGCATGCCGGAGGACGGCTATGGCTGGGAAAAACTGTTCAGCGAACGGATGTGCCGACATTTCCGCGAAGACTTCGGAGTCGCCACCCGCGTTGCCCGGTATCACAACGTCTATGGACCCGAGGGCACGTGGGACGGCGGCCGGGAAAAGGCACCCGCGGCAATCTGCCGAAAGGTTATTCAAGCCAAGCGCAGCGGCAAACTCGAAATCGAAATCTGGGGCGATGGAAAGCAAACGCGCAGTTTCATGTATATCGATGATTGCGTGAAGGGCACGCAGATGTTGACGGCGAGTGACTTTTTCGAGCCGATCAATATTGGAAGCAGCGAATTGGTCAGCATCAACCAATTGGTGGACCTGGCCGAATCGATTGGCGGCATCAAACTGAAACGAAACTACAACCTCAACGCACCCAAGGGTGTGAATGGTCGCAATAGCGACAACACGCTTATCAAAACCGTGTTCGATTGGGAACCGGCCACCCGCCTGCGCGCTGGCCTCGAAAAAACCTACGCCTGGATCCACGACCAGATCGCATCCGGTGCAAAGACCAAGTAAGGATCGTTCCCTTCCTCACGTCGTTTCCAAGAAAAGCCCGGCTCTGGCCGGGCTTTTTGCGGGATAGAGGGACGGATTAAGGGACCGGATTAAGGGACAGGTAATTGAGCTCGCGTAAGGGTCCCTTAGATTCCACGAGTCAGGAGCGCCCACCTCGCTGCGCGATGCTGATTCATGGAAGAAACTTCCGATGCGTTTCTTAAGAGTCCTGGGGCTGCAGCCGCGCCCCACCGGAGATTCGCTCTAAAATCTGCTACCGGGCTACTCGTCCCTGTGGCAATTTCGATTTGATGCAACTTTCCCGGATGTTTTGCCGATCGGTCCTGGCGGCATTGATCGGCGTGTTTAGGGCCGATGCCGCAACCGTGAATCTCGCGAAGCTGCCGCCAGCTCATTCTCGCCCGGTCGATTATGCCCGGGAAATTCAACCTCTCCTTGAAGCGAATTGCTACAAGTGTCACGGCCCGTCCCGCACGGAAAACAGCCTCCGCCTAGACGATCGAGAGTCCGCCCTTCGCGGTGGCGAAATCGGACCCGCCATCGTTCCGGGCAACAGTGCCGAGAGTGTCCTCGTCCAAGCGGTCTCCCACGCACGAGACGACATGGGACGCATGCCAAAAAAAGGGGATGCCCTCACGGTCGAGCAGATTGGACTATTGCGGGCATGGATCGATCAGGGGGCGGTCTGGCCAGTCGCGGCGAAGGTGGACCGTGCCGCGACACACTGGGCATTCCAGGCACCCGTGCGGCCGCCAATTCCAGGAGGCAACAGGCCCGGACAGCATCCCATTGACGCCTTCGTCGAGGCCCGTTTGAGCTTCGAAAAGCTCGCGTTCGCACCGGAGGCGGACCGTATCACGCTACTGCGCCGTCTGCATTTCGACCTGGTAGGAATACCGCCGACCCTACTGGAGACGGACAACTTTCTGTCGGATACGTCCCCCGACGCCTACGAAAAAGTGGTCGAAAAGCTGCTGGCATCACCGCAGTACGGCGAACGATGGGGGCGACAGTGGCTGGATGCAGCCCGCTATGCCGACTCCGATGGTTTCGAAAAGGACAAGGCCCGGTTTAATTGGCGCTACCGTGACTGGGTCATTGCGGCCCTCAATCGCGACCTTCCGTACGACCGCTTTATCATCGAACAAGTCGCCGGGGATCAATTGGAGAACGCAACCGAGGATCAACGAGTCGCCACGGGATTTCTCCGCAACGCCATGCTCAACGAGGAAGGTGGCGTCGATCCGGAACAGTTCCGCACCGACGGCCTTTTTGACCGCATGGATTGCATTGGCAAAAGCATCCTTGGGTTGACCATTCAGTGCGCCCAATGTCATTCGCATAAATTCGATCCGATCTCCCAGGAGGAGTACTACCGGCTGTTCGCGTACCTCAATAACGACCACGAAGCCACGCTGATTTCGTACTCGCCTCAAGAGCACCTGAAGATCGCTGACATCCGTCGCCGCACGCAAGAGGAGGAGGCCCGCATCCAGGAGGTCACGCCCGATTGGCTGGACCGGATGGCACGCTGGGAGGATTCGGTGCGGACGGACCAACCCGAGTGGCACGTCGTCCCCTGCGTCAATGCCAGCGACAATGGCGAACGGTTTTACCAATACAGCGACGGATCGATCCGAGCGGCGAGTTATGCGCCGACGCGGTGGACTGCTCACTTTCGCGGCACCAATTCGTTGCCGTCCATTGGTGCGTTCCGGCTTGAATACCTGAACGATCCCAATCTGCCATGCAACGGCCCGGGCCGTTCGATCAAGGGGATGTGCGCCTTGACAGAATTCAATGTGGACGCGGTCGATGCGGCGAATCCAACGAACAAACTCGCCGTAAAGTTCAGCAAGGCAACCGCCGACTTCGCCAATGCCGAGAAGGACCTTGAACCGGAATTTGACAATAAGTCGGGTAAACGCCGCCCGTACGGCCCCATTGAATTTGCCATCGATGGAAAGGACGATACCGCCTGGGGAATCGACGCCGGACCCGGCCGCCGGAATGTGCCCCGCAAGGCGGTGTTCCTACCCGAGCAGCCGATCGCTTTCCCGGCCGGAGCCGTCTTGAATTTCAAACTGATGCAGAACCATGGCGGCTGGAATTCCGACGACAACATGAATCACAATCTCGGCCGTTTTCGGCTGAGTGTGACGGCTGCCACCAACGTTGTCGCGGACCCGCTGCCCGCCGCAGTGCGAACGATATTCGAGACGCCACGGGATCGACGGAGTCCGGCACAAGTCGCTGCCGTCTTCCATTACTGGCGGACCACCGTTCTGGAGTTCAGGGAGTTCAATGACCGAATCAATGCATGGGCCGAGGAATACCCTGAAGGCGCGGTCACACTCTCGCTCGTGGCGCGCGGCAGCCGGGGGCCGGGGGACGAGAAACGAAGCACAATGATGTTCAAGCGCGGAGATTGGTTGAAGCCGGGCAAGGAAGTCGTCACCGGCGTTCCCGCATTCCTGCATTCGCTCCCGGAGAATGCGGATTCATCCCGACTTGCTCTCGCCCGCTGGATGGTCGACCGGAAATCCCCGACGGCCGCCCGGGTTTTTGCCAACCGGACCTGGCAGACGTATTTCGGGACCGGCATTGTGGAAACCGTGGAAGACCTGGGACTGCAGGCACCCGCACCGTCGCACCGAGAGCTTCTCGATTGGCTCGCCATCGAGTTCATGGAGCCGACCCTGGCTTTCAAGACTCCCGGAACACCCTGGTCCATCAAGCATCTGCACCGGGTCATTGTCAGCTCACGAACCTATCGCCAATCGTCGCGCATCACTCCCGATCTATACGCCCGAGATCCCTACAATCGTCTCCTCGCAAGGGGGCCCCGATTCCGGGTTGAAGGCGAAATCGTCCGCGATGCCGCGCTGGCGGTGAGCGGCCTCCTGAATCCCGAAATGGGCGGACCCGGTGTGTTCTCCCCCGCGCCCGCCTCGCTGTTTAATCCGCCCAACAGCTACGGCCCCTTCAATTGGATCGAGGTGACCAATTCCCAGCGTTATCGTCGCGCCGTCTACACCTTCCGTCGCCGCTCAACGCCCTATCCAGTCCTTGCCAATTTCGACACGCCAAATGGCGATTTTGCCTGCGTCCGCCGCGTCCGTTCAAACACCCCAATGCAGGCGCTGACATCCCTGAACGAACCGGTGTTCATGGAATGCGCTCGAGCGCTCGCCACCCGGGCCCTCACCGAGGCTGGCCCTTCCGATTCGGAGCGGGTGAACCACGTCTTTCGACGGGTCTTAAGCCGTCCGCCGACCGAGACCGAAAAAATCGAACTGCTGTCGCTTCTGGCCAAGGCACGCCAGCGGTTGGCAGACGGCTGGGTCAGCGCTGCCGAATTAGCCACCGGCCGCAACGAAAAGCCGCTGAACCTGCCAGCTGGCACCACCCCGACAACTCTCGCCGCCTATACCGCAGTAGGGCGTGTTCTCCTTAATCTCGACGAAAGCATCACCAAGGAGTAGTCCAACCATGAATCCACTCCCGTTGTCCAATTCACTGATCGAGGAGCAAAAACGATTCCTCACCCGCCGATGGTTTTTCCGGGACTGCGGCGTCGGGCTCGGATCCATCGCCCTGCAATCGCTCCTCGGTGGCCGCCTCGCCGCCGACGCAGCACTCAATCCGCTTGCCCCGAAAAAGGCCCCGCAGCCGGCGCGGGCGAAGCGGGTGATCTACCTCTTCATGGCCGGCGCACCCAGCCACCTCGAACTTTTCGATCACAAGCCCGAATTGACCAAATTCAACGGCAAACTTCCCCCCGCAGAACTGCTCAAGGGCTACCGTGCAGCGTTCATCAACCCGAACTCCACCCTGCTCGGACCCAAATTCAAGTTCGCCAAACACGGCCGTAGCGGACAAGAACTTTCGGAAATCCTTCCCCAACTCGCCACCGTCGCCGACGACATCACTCTCATCCGGTCAATGCATACGGATGCTTTCAATCACGCACCGGGCCAAATCTTCATGACGACCGGGTCGCAACAGTTCGGTCGGCCGAGCTTTGGTTCGTGGGTGACTTACGGACTCGGCAGTGAGTCCACCGACCTGCCTGGTTTCGTGGTTTTCAGCACCGGCAACAAGGGAGTCAGCGGCGGACAATCCTGTTGGGGCTCCGGGTTCCTCCCGACCGTTCACAACGGAGTTCTGTTTCGAAATGGCGCCGAACCGGTCCTGTTCCTCAACAACCCACCCGGTGTCGATCGCGAACTCCAGCGGGATACGCTCGACACCGTTCGCCGCATGAATGAACAGCGTCTGGGCGTCGTCGGGGATCCCGAGATTTCCACCCGGATTAACTCGTACGAAATGGCCTATCGCATGCAGGCCAGTGCTCCGGAGCTCATGGATCTTAATCATGAATCGAAGGAAACCCTTGAGATGTACGGTGCCGAGCCCGGAAAGAGTTCCTTCGCCAACGCCTGCCTGCTGTCCCGCCGGCTCATTGAGCGCGGGGTACGCTTCGTTCAGATTTTTCACGAGTCCTGGGATCAGCACGGAAACCTCACCGCCGACCTTAAGAAAAACTGTCTGGCGACCGATCGCGCCTCCGCCGCACTTGTGCGGGACCTGAAGCAACGGGGACTGCTCGAAGACACCATTGTGGTGTGGGGCGGGGAGTTTGGCCGGACGCCCATGGTGCAGGGTGGCAACGACGGCCGGGATCATCATCCGAATGCTTTCAGCTATTGGGTGGCAGGTGGCGGATTCAAACCCGGCATCACGTGGGGTGAATCCGACGACCTGGGATTTAATGCGGTGAAGGACAAGGTCCACGTCCACGATTTTCACGCTACATTGCTGCACCTCCTTGGGTTCGATCACACGAAGCTAACCTACCGATTCCAGGGTCGCGATTTCCGACTCACCGATGTTCACGGCGAAGTCGTGCACGGCCTGCTGGCTTAATCCGCGGGCCGGAGGGAGAGCGAAAACCTCAAACAATCGGACGCGAGTTGAGGCCATGAACCTGGGAGCGCCGGCATCCCTGCCGGCGGGTGTTGTCCTCTCTGCAGACTCGCCGGCAGGATGCCAGCGCTCCCAGGGAGTCGGTTCATGGGAGGAATGTTTTCCAAAGAATGGACATGAATTAAGACCATGAACCGCGCTCCGTGCGTCCCGGCACATAGGTCGGTGTGCTGTTCGTCGCCATCGACGGACGAAGGACGAAGGACGAGGACGAGGGCGAAAGCGCCGCAATGGGGTCCTTCAAATCGTCCTTGTCCGTCGCGCTCGTTCTTCGTCCTCGAATTGGGAAATGGAGTCGGTTCATGGGTAGGAATGTTTTCCAAAGAATGGGCATGAATCGTGACCATGGACTGTGCTCCGCGCGTCCCGGTGCATCGGTCGTTGTGCTGTTCGTCGCCATCGACGGACGAAGGACGAGGACGAAAGCGCCGCAATGCGGTCCTTCAAATCGTCCTCGTCCCTCGCGCTCGTTCTTCGTCGTCGAATTGCGAAATGGAGCCGGTTCATGGGCCGCGATTGCCCTCCACGATACGGAGCCCCGCCTAATTCTCGGTCAGAAAGGCACTTGATCCGCCTTGTCCGGTGTGACGATCTGGTATTCTTGATCGAATCGTTCGCGGGTGGATCCCGGCGGTTTTGCCACCGCTTTTTCATCCGTCGCGGGACGGGGTAGGATTGCAAGATCGATCGCACGCGAGCGCAGCATTTCACGGTAGCCGGGAGCCGCCGCCGAGATGACGACTGTGCGGGTCTTGCCGCCACGGAGGCTTGCGACCTCGGACTCCGGCAACGGTGGAAACGGCATGAAGAGCACCAACGCCTGCGCCTCCGTGTGCCTTGCCCGGATGGCCATCAGAACATTCCCGGGCACCGCACCTCCGGTCCCCATGCGGGTAAACGGGTCCATTTTGACATTTTCGACCGCGTCGATGGACACCTTGCCCTTGCGCTTGATCGACGACCGAAAGGCGGTCAACTGAGCCTCCATGACGGGATCTTTTTCGCCATTGGGATCGTCCCGCACAAGAACAATGCGACCTTGATGATGGAGCAGGTTCGAGACTTCCTCGCCGCTGATTTCGCCCAATACCTGGTACGGGTCCATGTTGATACGTGGCGAACGACTCAGCTGATACCAAGCCGCCCCGACACCAAGAACGATCAAGGCGACGAGGAGGACGGTGAACGGCTTGCGGTCCATGCGGGGTTGGCATCCGCCTACTCGCGATCCCACATCCACCGTGAGTCGTACCGTTCATTGCCACCAAGCCACGTAACACCGGTGGCGGGTTTTCCGGCGGGATCCGTCCCGGGGAAGAATTGCAACCCGAGCGAACTCACACGTTTTGCTTCCCCGTGGCCGTCCACAAATCCCATGTTGCCCGTGCGGCCGTGCCGGTTGACGGGGCGATGGGGTTCCGTGTCATACCACCCGAGATTGGTCGGTGTCCGCCAATACATGAATGGGGCGTTCGGCTTTTCCACCCATTTGTCGGGATCCTTTTCACGCGTGTTGGCGATCAACCCCGCATCCGCGGTTGGAACGGACTCGCTGGGTTTCTTGATACTCGAAAGCTTCGGCCTGGAACTATCGGCCCAAGCGGTCAATTCCGGATGATTCATGGCAATCCCGAATCCGTTTCGCACCGACGGGCACGCGATGATGTTGGTCCCCTGAAGGGCGCTGCGCATGAGGTCCACCCACCAGGTGACACCCCCCTGGATGAGAGCGTTGGAGGGTGCCGTCGAAAAAAGGTAGAGGGCCACCATGTCATCGCGGTTGTCTTCCCCGTACATGAAATAGGCGAGGCCGATCTGGCGGATGTTACTCAGACAACGGGCACCCTTGCCCTTCTCCTTGGCGCGGGAGAGCGCCGGAAGCAGCATACCGGCGAGGATCGCGATGATCGCGATAACCACCAGCAGTTCGATGAGAGTGAAGGCGTGAGACCGTCGGCGGCGTGAAATCACATTCATATCGTCTCATTCACCGAGATGGCTGCTGCGGATGGGCGATTCCGTGTATTCGGGAACCCCGCCCGCAAACCAGATCTGTTCGGAGAATCTGATACAGTGGCTAACGTAATGACATTGCGAGGGCAAGCAGCATTTTTGAAAGAACAATGCCGTCGGGCGGAAAAAAGGCGGATCCGCCGCGGGCATCCCAATCGGCCTTTGGCGGCCGATTTTGAATCATGAGTTAAATCCCACGTAGGCCAGCACGACAACGCCTTCGATCGGAGGCATCACTGTCGCACGAGTTTCAGAAATGGCGGCGCAAGAATTTTTTCACCACCTTGAGGCGCTCCGCATCGTAAAACGCCGCACCGCCGTGCGCCGCACCGTAGACAATCTCCAACTGCACAGGCGCGTTTACCCTTTGATAGGCTCCACAAAGTTCCAGCGATTGGTTGATCGGCATTTGCGGATCTTGATCGCCATGGAGCAAGAGCAGCGGCGGGGCATGCGGGTCCACATGGAAAACCGGGCTAGCCAATCGAACGAGCGCAGGAAAATCCTCGGGCTGACCGCCCAGCAACAGCTCCAGCGCGGGCACGCGCACGCTCAAGCCGTGCGGCGTCGATTGCTGGAGAATCGTGGTGAGATTCGCTCCACCATAATAGCTGATGATTCCCCGCACTGCCGAGCTCTGCGTGCGATCGTTCCCAACGTCGCCTTCAAGTTCCGCGTTGCCATTCGACACGCCGACCAGCGCGGCGAGGTGCGCCCCCGCAGAATCGCCCGCGATGAGAATCTCTTTGGAAGCAACCCGCCAATCACGACTATGTCCGCGCAAAAAACGGATCGCCGCTTTGATATCGTGAACCTGCGCGGGGAATTTCGCCTGCGTTGAAAGTCGATATTCCACGCTCGCTACGGCGTAGCCATCCTCGACCAATTTCGTCAGGGGCATGCTTTTCTTGGAACCCGATCGCCACGCGCCGCCATGCACCCACACGATCAGAGGCGAATGCATTTTTCCCCGGGGAATGTGCAAATCCAGTTTCAATGCCACATCGCCCACGCGCGCATACTCCACATCGCCGATCAGTTCCCATCGATTCGCCTCGTCCCCTCGGTTGGCCATAGAGGAAAGCAGTATCAGACCCGCGGTCGATGACCACAATGTTCGATTCGTGTAACCAGAATCGCGCACGATACCGCAGGTTTGAGACCACTGGCCAGCGTGCAAATTGGGCAATGACGTCTACCCCTTGCCAAACGGGGGATTGAGGAGCAGGGTCCCGAGAATATGAAATCTCCCCGCATTTTCAGCCTGCTTTTGACCGTCGCGACGATTTGTGTCCCGGTCGAGGCGCAAAACTACGGTGCCGCCCGCCGACTGGCCGAGCGAGCCGCCGGTCGCGAGGTCGCTCCACGCTCCCCAGCGGCCCCCGCCCGAGTCGCCGCTCCCGCGGTGCCAGCCAAGCCCGTAGATAAGTCCAAGCTCGCCGCTGAAAAGGAGGAAGCCAAGCAACAGCTCGTCGCCTATCAAAAGGAGCGGGCGGAGCAAGGCTCCGCACGGTCACAGTATGACGTTGGACTAAGATATCTGACGGGGGATGGAGTGGAGCCAGACGGAAAGGTCGGCCGGGAATGGTTGAAAAAATCGGCGGCACAAGGCAACGACGACGCGGTGGCCAAACTCAAGGAGCTCGACGAAGCGGAGAAAGCCGAGAAGGCCGCGAAAGCCAAGGTGCCGAGTGGAGGGAAATAGGCGGTGCGCCCAAGCAGCGTCTCACCAATCAGGGACCCTTCGTGCCACGCACCGATCTCATTCGCTTTGGGGCGCTCAGTTTTTGCCTAACTTAGAAAAATTTTTTATGACCTCTTTTCCATTTCCAGAGCCATTCAACCGCTCGACAAATCACTTCCGCACCGAGTTTCGATCGGCATTGCTCGGCCGTTCAGCGTATGCATTCACCTTGATAGAGTTGCTGGTCGTAATCGCTATTATCGCGATCCTCGCTGGAATGCTGCTTCCGGCTTTGGGCGCTGCGAAAGCCAAAGCGCTCCGGATCAAGTGCGTCAGCAATCAGAAACAAATCGGACTGGCCTTCATGCTTTATTCAGACGATCAAGGCGATTTCTACCCCGTCCATAATGATTGGGCCACGACCGGGGGCAAGAAGGGACAAAGCGCCGTCTACAGCGGACTTACCGATCCTACGAATCGGCCCTTAAATCGTTATTGCCCCGCTTTGGACGCGTTCCATTGTCCAGCGGACAGGGGCGATTCTCTGAATCCCGTTGGTAAATTAAATTGTTACGATTCGTGGGGAAACAGCTACCTGACAGAATGGGTGACGGATGCGTGGGGCTTGATGCATGTCACTGGAGACAGCCTGGCGGCGAAGGGAAGCCCTCAAGCGACTCCGATTCGGGGCACGGAGATCGCTCGGGGACCCTCGACGAAGATCATCCAGGGAGACTGGCCTTGGCATCCAAACCGGGGCGTCACGGATGCGCGAAGCCGCTGGCACAATTCAAAGGGGCAATGGCGTTTCAATGTGCTGTTTGGTGACGGTCATCTTGAATTCTTTAGCAACGAGGAAATGTCGGCTCGGTTGGCGAATCCGTTCGGATCGAAAATCGATCCCTCCTTCAAGTGGTGGTGAAAAGACTCGGCCCTGCCAGTATTCAACGATTTGTGGGACAATCAGGAGATTACTCGCAGGCCGTGGCCTCGGTTAACTCGTCTCTCGATCCCTTTCATCCAATACCACCCTGTCACCGTTCCTTTCCGCTCGCACCGTCGACGGAACTAGCCGGTAGAGACTCTGTTACAACGGGCGCCTAAGGGACTCCAATGCCCAATCCGCCTTGAAGGTGGCGTGAATTCTGCTCCGTTCCCCAGGTCTTGATTGTGAAATCTCCAGTGATGAAGCCGCCGTTTCTTGCCATTTTCCCGGCCCTTCTCCTGTTTTTCAGCGGCTCAGCCGCAGCTGAAGTACGAATCGATGAAGTTCTGCCCCGGGACCGCACGGTGCTAGCGGATGAGGACAACGACCATCGGGGTTGGGTGGAGCTGCACAATTCGGGCACAACCAACGTGAATTTGACCGGGTATGGACTGAGCGATGATCCGGCCAACCCGTTTCGGTGGAAATTTCCCAGCCTCGACTTACCCCCCGATCGGCGCTTGATCGTCTTCACCGATGGCAAAGATCGCCGGGTTCCGCCCGATTTGTCC
>CAMDJH010000184.1 GCA_945900455.1 Akkermansia muciniphila | reverse complement strand
CCATTGGCCGCGGAGCGTTTCAGAAATCGAAATCAGAGTCCCGGGAAAAATGAAGAATTCTTCCGTTCAACAATCGCTGACTCGAAAACCACCGTTTCCGTGAGATGCACCCTTCAAGGGCTTCATTCCGCAGGAGGAGTTGAAAAATTACTACCGAGAGTGCAGCGTTGTGGCGTTGAGTTCCCTCTGGCCCGAACCCATCGCCACCATCGGCCTCGAAGTCATGCGCTACGCGCTGCCGGTTGTGGCCTTTGACGCCGGGGGTATCAAAGATTGGCTGATCGACGGCCAGAACGGCTATCGGGTCCGCTGGATGGACCGCGACGCCTATGCCGCCCGCGTCGAGGAGCTGCTCAACAACAAACCGCTCGCAAAGCAAATGGGTGAAGCCGGCCTTAAACTGGTCAGCGAGCGCTATGATTTTGAAGGCTATATCGGCGATCTGGAGAAGATGTTCGCCACGGTCGCCGCAGAGAAGCGTCCATGAAATGATTCGCAGCCAGCACATCGCAATTGTCGGTGGGAGCGGGTCGGGCAAGACTTGGCTCGCTGAAACGCTGTGTTCGGAACTCGGCCCTCTGGCAGCACGCTTAAGCCTGGATGATTTCTATGGCAACCTTTCCCATCTGGAAAGATCCGCCCGGGACCCTGTCAATTTTGATGACCCGGCCGCCATCGACTGGGAATCCGTCCGGTCCGTGTCGGCCGCCCTGGCGCGCGGCGAAATGGCGCAAGTACCCATCTACGATTTTACGACGCACACGCGACAACGGGAGACACGCACGTTCGCGCCACGCGCATTCGTTGTCTGGGATGGTTTATGGCTGTTGCACGATGGCGCGATGCGCGACCAGTATTCTATGCGTGTGTTCATGGAATGCAATGCGGCGGAACGGTTATCGCGCCGCGTGGCGCGTGATGTCCGCGAACGCGGACGCACGGAGGCGTCTGTCCGCCGCCAGTTCGTGAACCACGTCCAACCGATGCACGAACAGTTTGTTGAGCCGCAACGCGCGTTCGCGGACCAAATCCTGTCTTCGCCCGTGACCATGGCTCAGGTGGCCGAACTCAAAGAGGGATTGATGGGATTGATCCGGCGGGAAGATGCGCCGCACGCCATGCCATGACCGATGCAGAAATCAGGGAACGCATGACCGAGCGTTTGCTTGCGGCGCAGACGCCGCTGGGCCGGGCGCGGCTCAATTTCTACGTGAAATGGAAACGCCTCGCCTGGAACTGTGTCACCGGGTTTGCGCATTTCACCAAGCGGTTGTTCGACATCATCGTGAGCGTCATTGCCATGCTGATACTGGCGCCGGTGTTTGCCGCCATCGCCCTCCTCGTGAAGCTGGACGGCGGCCCGGTTTTCTTTTCGCAGACGCGTTTCGGTCTCAACGGGCGAGAGTTCAAGATGCTGAAATACCGTTCCATGTGTGTGGATGCCGAAGCGAAGCTGAAGGATCTGCTTGCCAAGAATGAAAAGAAGGAGGGCATCACCTTCAAAATGAAGGACGACCCCCGGATCACGAAGATCGGAAAGATCATCCGCAAGACCTCGCTGGACGAATTGCCGCAGTTTTGGAACGTACTCAAAGGGGAGATGTCCATCGTCGGCCCGCGTCCACCGGTGCGGCGCGAAGTGGAGCTTTACGAGCAGCGCCATCGCCGCCGTTTCAACGTGAAGCCCGGCATCACCTGTCTCTGGCAAGTCGGCGAGCGTGAGGGTGGTGTGTTCGAGATCGGCGACCGCAACGCGATTGATTTTGAGGAGCAGGTGGAACTGGATGTCCGTTATATTGAAAGCCAGTCCTTCTGGAAGGATCTCTGGCTGCTGCTCAAAACTGTCCCGGCAATCCTTTTCGGCAAAGGCGCATGAAAGCGGTCATCATTTGTCCTGACCGTCGCGCGGAGGTTGCCTTCCTCGCGCGCGAATCGCCGCTTGCTCTGGTCCCGGCGCTCGGACCGCCGCTGCTCGCCCATTGGCTCACTCATCTGGCGGATTCCGGCGTGAAGGAAGTCACGCTGCTGGCGTCCGACCGGCCGGATCAGGTGCGCGGGGCGATAGGTCGCGGCGAGCGCTGGGGCATGAAGATTGACGTGCTGGCCGAGGCGCGGGAATGGACTGTCGCCGAGGTTCGTGCTCGTTTCAATTTGGAAAACGTCATGCTCGCCGACCGTTTGCCGGCCTTGCCGGATGCGCCGTTGTTCGAATCCTGCGCCGGATTTTTTGGCGCGATGCAACGCTGGCAACCGTTGGCGCACCCGTATCGCGTTGGCACGAAGGAAATTGCCCCAGGAATCTGGGCGGGACTACGCTGCAAAATCGATCCGTCTGCGAAACTCGTCGCGCCCTGCTGGCTTGGCGAGAACGTCTGGATTCGAGCCAATGCGACCGTCGGACCGGACGCGTTCATCGAGGATTCCGCCCTCGTGGATCATGACGCTGAGGTTATACGCAGCTGGGTTGGGCCGTGGACGTATGTCGGCGCGCTGACACACGTGAACCAGTCACTCGCGTGGGCGGACGGTCTGTTAAATCTCGCCAGCAGTTCGTTCACGGAAATCGTGGACATGTTCCTGCTCGGCGACCTGCGCGGCGGCCAGGGCTTTGCACGTAGCAGTTCGTGGTTTGGGCGCCTGCTGGCGTTCGTGGCAGGGATCGTCGCCAGCCCGCTCGTGTTGCTTGCTGCGATCCGAAACAGCGGTTCGGGCAGACCTCTTTTTGAACACAAACGCGCCGTCATTCCGACCGCCGTCGCCGGGAACTCCGCGCTCCGCGAAATGGATTACCGTGAACTGAACGGTGTCACGGGTCTCGCCCGCCGCTGGCCGCAATTGTGGAGCATCGTGCGCGGCGACTTCACGTGGGTCGGCAACCGCCCGCTCACGCGCGAGCAGGCCTTGCAATTCGAGACCGAATTTGAACAGCTCTGGCTCGCCGCGCCGGTGGGTTTTGTCTCGCTGGCGGACACGTTCGGTTGCGGAGCAGACTGTGATGATGAGGCGCGTGCGCATTCCAGTTTTTATGCCGGGCGCGCTGACAGAAGGCTTGACCGCGCCGTGCTACATTGGATGTTTTTCGGTGCTTCACCCAGGCGGTGACTTTAGCTATACTTCATTGGAGCCATGAAAATCCTAACGCCGACCCCCCAGACACTCGAAGTCACGGGCTTGATCGAACTGGGCGCCGCCAACGCTGGCCAGGTGCGCGACGCCATCCGCGCCGCGCTCAAACCATCGCACACGACGCTCAATCTCGACCTTTCGACCGTGACCTTCCTGGACAGTAGCGGGCTGGGCACGCTCATATCGTTGCACAAGAGCCTGCGGGCGCAGAACGGCGCGGTGCGGCTTATCAAGCCTGCGGCGAACGTCAGCCAGATCCTCGAACTCACCCGGTTGCATCGTGTGTTTGAAATCGTCAACTCCTGAGATTTCAGCAATCATTTGAAATCCATCCTTGAGCCATTTCCGCAGCCATACCCCACAGCCGGCATATCGCCAGAGTTTGCAATTGAAGTCGGCCTGTGACTTCGCGGCCGTCCGCGAAACCGCACAGTTCGCCCGCGCCTGGCTGTCCTCGCACCAGGTCACGGCTGCCGAGCTGGACCAATGGGAACTCGTGTTGGTCGAGGCCGGCAACAATGCTGTGGAGCACGCTCCGGAGTCGGCTGGCAAGTTACCGCTCGTGTTCGAATTTTCCGTCGGTGAAACCGAGGTCGAGGCGCGCATCACCGATCACACGCCGGGTTTTGAATTGCCCGAACAGATCGACCTGCCCGACTTGGAGAGCGAAGGTGGCCGAGGTCTCTTTCTCATCAAATCTCTGACCGATCACTCGGCGTATCTGCGCAGCGCCGGCGAAAACCAGCTCATCTTGCGCAAGCGTCGGAGTGTTCCCGTTCACCCCGCTGCGCCCGATGCGCTGGCGCTGCAGCGCCAGTTGGCCGAGAGCGAAATTGCGGTCAACGAGATGAGCGAGGAACTCGCCTCCAGTTATGAAAGCCTCGTGGCGATGTTCCGTTACAGCGCCGAACTGGGCACGAATGCCGACCTCCCCGAGTTCGCCGGCCGTCTGCTCGCCGACCTGTTGTCACTGACTGAGACCGACGCCGCCGTGCTGCGGCTGTTTCAAGGCTCGCGGCTGGAAACGTTTCTCGTGCTGCCCGTCGAATCACAGCCGCGCCTGCCTTCTCTCGAAGACCTGGACATGTCGCGCAGCGTCGAACTGGAAGCCGTGAAGACCCGAGAGGATGTGTGGTTAGACCGCACGCATCCGCTATCGCCCGCCGATCCGCTGCGGGCTTTCCCCGGCGCGCTCACCGGCCTCGTGCATGCGTTCGGCTCGGGCGTTCATCAACTCGGCACGGTCACGCTCATTCGCACACGCAACGATATGCCGCTCCGTTCGGCGCAGGTGAACATCCTGCACACACTGATTGATTTTCTGGCCATCCAGATCGTGAACACCCGCCTGCTGGACGAGCGCACGCAATCGCGCATCACGCGGCGCGAACTCGAAATTGGCGCGAACATCCAGCGTTCATTGCTCCCCGTCTCGCTGCCCTCCTCATCGCCCTTTGAACTGGCCGCCTCCTGCACCAGCGCCCGCGAAGTCGGGGGCGATTTTTATGACGTCCTGCGCGTGAGCAACGAAGGATTGCTGCTTATCATTGCCGATGTAATGGGCAAGGGCGTTCCCGCCGCGTTGTTCGCCGCGGTTCTGCGCACTGCCGTGCGGTCCATGCCCGATCTGTTCACAAATCCCGCCGCCCTGCTTTCCGCTGTGAACCGCACCCTGTGTGAAGACCTTTCACGCGTGGACATGTTTGTCACTGTGAGGGCAGTGTTTCTCGACACACACCGCCACCGCCTGATGTCCGCGAGCGCGGGACACTTTCCGTTGTTATATTGCCAACCGGACGCCACGCTCGGCAGCGTCGCTGCCGACTCCGGTCTCCCCCTAGGCATCGACCCCGGAGCAGAATATGCCCAGTCCATCACGTTATTCCCAGCCGGTGCGGTCGCCTTGCTCTACACGGACGGAATCACCGAGTCACAGGATCCCTCGGGCAACATGTTTGGCATGGAACGGCTGCAAAAACTGCTGCCAGCGCTCGTGTCCGGCAACGTTCCGGCTACCAAACTGAGAGACAAATTACTCGTGGCATTGGACGCATACCGGAGCGGCGTACCGCCGACCGATGACCAGACTTTCCTCGTCCTTCGCCACGCCTTATGAGCCAATCTCCCAAGACCATTCTTATCGCCGATGACGAAGTGTACATGCTGCGACTGCTGGACGCCACGCTTCGCAAAGGCCGCTACCGCGTTTTGCAGGTCCGCAACGGTACAGAAGCGGTCGCCGCCGCGGAAAAGGAAAGACCCGATCTCATCGTAATGGATGTGATGATGCCGGGCCTCGACGGTTTGAGCGCCGTGCATCAACTCAAGCAATCCGAGGTCACCGCAAAGATCCCGGTCATCGTCCTCTCATCCAAGGGCCATGCGCTCACCAAGGTGGAGGCGGAACGGGCCGGTGCTGCCTTGTTCCTGACAAAACCCTTTAGTCCCAACCAACTCCTTGCCGATGTGCAACGAATACTTGACCGGACTTGACCATGGCAAAACCGCAGAAAAGATCGCATCCGATTCTCGTTGTCGGCCACCAACGGCCCGACACGGATTCCGCCGTGTCTGCATCGGTCTACGCCGCACTGCTAAACGCCACCACGCGCGCCGGCGATACCTACGAGGGCGTGATGCTTGGCGAACCAACCCCACAAACCCGGTGGCTCTTCGCTCAGGCGGGTGTCTTGCTGCCGCGGCTGATCAGTCATCTTCATCCGCTCGTCGGTGAAGTGGCGCGGCGGGACGTTTTCTCCGTGGGCACGGAAGCGGCCCTGGGCGATGCGCTTGCCCTCATCATGCGCCGTCGAATCAGCGTCGTGCCTGTCCTCGGTCCGGACAGACAACTTCTCGGCCTGTTGAGCGATCGCCTGCCGATGGCAAACTATTTCTATCATTTCAACGCCGAGGAGTTTCTGGGCGTGCTGTTTACCGTCGCCGATCTGGAACGTTACCTCCAACTCACCCGCTGGACGAAGCCCACGACCGAGGCAGAGGGGCAAATCGTCCTGGATTTGAGCCGAATCACGACGGGTTCGCTTGCTCTTATCGGCGATGAACCGGAGAAACTTCGGCACTGCCGAGACGCCGGCGCTGCCGTTGTCATCACCTGCGCTCCAGCAAAAAGCGCCGCATGGAAAAAGGCCCTGCGCGAATGTCCTGGACTGGGCGTGCTGCGATATCCCGGTTCATTGATGGCACTGATTACGCAATTGCCGATGGCGATTCCCGCAACCCGGCTCATGCAGACTGAGAAGTTTCCGAAGCTTTCGCCGGAACAGACCGTTCAAGAGGCACAGGCGGCCTTGGGTCGGTCGCAATTCGCGCTGCCGGTACTGAACGCCGACGGCACGCTTCACGGCATCCTTTCCCGAGCGGAGATCCTGAACGCGCCGCGCCGCCGCGTGGTGCTGGTGGACCACTTCGAGCAGCATCAAGCGCCCGAAGGCATCGCCGAGGCGGAGATCGTGGAAATCGTGGACCACCACCGGGTCGGAACATTGGAGACGCCGCAACCGATCCGCGTGGACTGCCGTCCTGTCGGCAGCACCGCGACCATCATTGCCTGCAAATTCATCGAACACGGCAAACGACCTACGCCTGCCCAGGCGAAGCTGTTGCTCGGTGCGATCGTCGCCGACACGTTGCTGCTCACGTCGCCAACGACGACGCGCGTAGACTGCCATCATGCGGCCGCACTCGCCCGGATCGCTCGGGTAAACCTCCATTCATTTGGCCGGGAAGTGCTCGTGCGCAACGATGAAACCCTCGAACGCCCCGCCGCCGAGTTGATCGAGAAGGATTTGAAGGAATTTTCAATCGGCGACACGCGCTTTGCCGTTGCGCAGATAGAAACCATGGACCGCACTCGGCTCGGCCCAGTGCATCTGGAGAATTTTGCGACGGCGCTTCGCGAGCGACGGCAACGCGAAGGGTGGGACGTTGCTGCGCTCCTCGTCACAGACATTTTCCGCGGCGAAAGCATCGTGCTGTTCGATGCCCGGACTTCCGCGCTCGCCCGGCAAATCGGTCCGAGCGGTGAGGTTTGGGCCGGCTGTGTCTCCCGAAAGAAACAATTTCTGCCGGAACTCCTGAAACGCCTCGAAGACAAGCCATGAAACCCATTCTCCCACTCTTCATCATGATCGACGCGATGGGTTGGGAAATCCTGCGCAACGATCCATTCGGCAAGAGCTTTGCGCCGAACCGCAAGAAACTTGAATCTGTTTTCGGCTACAGTTCGACGTGCGTGCCCTCAATTCTTTCCGGGCGGTGGCCCGACGAGCATCGCAACTGGTGCTACTTCGTCTATGATCCGAAGAACTCGCCGTTCCGCTCGCTGCGCTGGTTGCGCTGGTTGCCAACCGCCGTCACGGGCCGCCGCATCTTCCGCCGTTACCTAACGAAGTTCGTGAAGGTGCAGCTCAATTTTCGCGGCTATTTCGATCTCTACAACATTCCATTCAAGTTCATTCACCTGTTCGATTTCACGGAGAAAAAAAGTCCGCTCCAGCCGAAAGGCATGAATCGTGGGCCGAACATCTTCGACTTTCTCGTGGAACATCAGATCCCGTATTTCGTTACCGACACCACAAAATCCGAGGAGCAGAACCGCGATGACATCATTGCCGCCATCAAGGCCGAAACGGTGGATTTTGTCTTCCAATACTGGGCCGGCCTCGACGGCTTGCTGCACAGGGTCGGCAACCAGTCACCAGAAGTGCCTGCGAAACTGCGTGTCTATGAGCAGTGGATCGAGCAACTGCTCGCGGTTGCAAAGGATCATTACGCCGAAGTTCGACTCTACATCTTCAGCGACCACGGGATGGCGAACTGCGATGTGCTGGTGGACCTCAAGGCCCAGATTGATGCGTTAGCCGTGCAGATGGAAAAGGATTACGCTGTCGTCTATGACTCAACGATGGCGCGGTTCTGGTTTTTCAACGACCACGCGCGCCAACTCATCCATGAAGCCCTGAAAAAAGTTCCCGAAGGTCGCGTCCTCCCCGACGATGAACTGCGCCGCTACCGCGCGCTGTTTGACGACCGCCATTTTGGCGAGACGATTTTCCTCATGCGTGAAGGCGTGCTGATCGTGCCCAGCCACATGGGCGAACGCCCGATCCGCGCGATGCATGGCTATCATCCGACCGACCCGCAAAGCGACGCGACGCTCTGCACGAACCAGCCCTCCATTCCCGATGACGTAAGCCATATCCCGCACATCTGCCGCCTGATGGAGAAAACCGCGCTGCTCGCCAAAGAAAGGAATTCCGCCGCCCGATGAGCACCTCTGCCAAAAGGATCATCCATGTCCCGCGCCGCTTTGTCGCGGAGGAATGGGGCGGCACGGAGACGGTCATCCTGGAGAT
Organism: Akkermansia muciniphila; assembly: GCA_945900455.1. Lineage (GTDB taxonomy): Bacteria > Verrucomicrobiota > Verrucomicrobiia > Limisphaerales > UBA9464 > SIBK01. The sequence continues at coordinate 4,799 of CAMDJH010000184.1, read as the reverse complement.
CTCACGTCAGCAGCAACGCGCCGGATGGCAGCCGGAGATTTATACGTCGATGGCGCTGGCAACGCTCCGCAACGAAATCATCGGCGGCGTGCCGGTGACGCGTTTTCCCTATTGCTACCCGTTCTTCAGCCTGAGTGACCTCGATAAGGCCGCGCTCGATAAAAAGGGCGGTAACCTGCTGTCGCTTTCGCTCTTCAACGCGCTACGCCAGGAGCCTGGTGTCCGGCTGTTTCACGCCCACGCGCTCAAGCGACTCGGAGGCGAAGTCCGAACGGCGGCGCGCTGGCAAAAGAAGCCGTTGGTCGTTTCACTGCACGGCGGGGTGTTCGATGTGCCGACCGCCGAGTTGGGGTCGATGCTCAAGCCCATCGAAAACAAGACTGAATGGGGGAAGCCCTTTGGCGCGCTTTTCGGCTCGCGTCGCGTGCTGGACGACGCGGACTTCGTAATTTGCGTCGGTCAGAGCGAAATGGAAAAGGCAAAGGGACAATTGGCGCACGACCGCATCGCCTATCTGCCCAACGGCGTGGACTGCGCGAAGTTTTCGACCGGCGATGGAGCATTCTTCCGTGCAACGCACGGTATTCCTGCCGATGCCTTCCTCGGGCTGAACATCAGCCGCATTGATGCGCAGAAGAATCAACTGCTCTTGCTGGAAGCGTTCGCCAAGTTCCACGCACGATCGCCGGGATCTTTTCTCGTCCTCATCGGGCCGGAGACGCAACCAGCGTACGCGGCCAAACTTCGCGAATACATCGCAGCCAATAATCTTGACCGCTGCGTGAAGCTTTTGCCCGGAATGCGCAACGACAATCCCGAACTCATCCACGCGTTCCATGCCTGCGACGTCTTCGTGCTCCCTTCGATGCACGAGCCATTCGGCATTGTCGTGCTGGAAGCGTGGAGTGCCGCCAAACCAGTCATTGCCAGCCGTGTGGGCGGCTTGCAGGCGCTCGTGTGCGACGGCGAAACCGGTTTTTTTATGGATCCGAACGCCGCCGATGCCGCAGGTGCTCTGGCGGCAAAACTCGATCGGCTTGCTACCGACCCGGAGCTAAGACATCGCCTTGGCGAAGCGGGGCAGCGTGAGGCGAAATCAAAATACGACTGGTCGCAGATCAGCCAGCAACTGGAAACCCTTTACCAACGCGCTGAAGAACACTGCGCGCGCGGCTCATGACGCGCGATCAAGTCAAAAGAAACGTCGTCAATAGTGCGCTGACGAGCTACCTGCGCATTGTCGTGCGCATTGTCCTTGGCCTCGTGACCTTCCGATTGCTGTATCAGGGCTTGAATGCCGTGCCGGAGCAGTTCGGGTTCTGGTCGTTGCTGTGGGCCGTGTTCGGTTACGGCATCCTGCTCGACTTCGGGTTTGGCTACTCGGCACAAAAGCGCGTGGCGCAGTATTCCGTGACGCAGGACTGGCCGCAATTGAGCCGGGTGTTGAGTTCGATTTTTTTCTTTTACCTCCTGATGGCATTGATGGCGTTCCTGTTGGGCGTGATTTTCTCCGGGCCGCTGGTCGATCTATTCAAAGTGAGCCCGGAACACCGCAGTGAATATCGTCGCATCATGATTGTGTTCCTTGCGGGCATTGGGTTGGCCTTCCCGTTCGGGATCTTCCCCGAGGTACTCCAGGGACAGCAGCGCATCTCGGTGGCAAACAACCTCAACATCCTAGGATCGGTCGCAAACTTTCTCGCCGTGGCATGTGTGGTGTATTTCCAACTCAGCTTCATGACGCTCGTAATCGTTTCGCTTGCGGTCATCCTGCTGCCGTATCTGCTGGCTGCCAAGCTGGCCCTCGCCCACATGCCGGGCGTGCGCATCCGGCCGAGTTTGTTCTCGTTTCACACCATGCTCGACACCAGCAAGTTCAGCCTCTTTGCCTATGCCAACACGCTAAGCAACGTCATCCGGAATAAGGCCGACCAACCGGTTATCAGCTCCATCCTCGGAGTGTCATTTGTGACGCCGTATCAGGCGGGCAGCAAGGTGGGGGAGATGTTCAGCATGCTCACGCGCCAGATTGCTGAAGTGCTCACCCCGGCGGCGGCGCACCTGCATGCCAAGGGCGACGCCTCGGCATTGCGGGAGATGATGTTGGGAGGGATGCGTTTCAGCGTTCTGGGCGCCACACCGCTCTATCTAGTGACGGCGTTTTACATGCACGGCATGATCCGCATCCTCACCGGCGTGGAACATCCCACGGGGCCGATGATGTGGGCGGGCGAGCTACTCCTCTTTTGGTATTACTCGCTCGTACTGACGCACGGAGTGTTCAAGTACATGTTTACGATGGCGGGTCAGGAAAAGCGGATGATGTTCCAGAGCGTAGCAGAAGGCGCAATCAACCTCCTCCTGAGCATCAGTCTGACCTTTTGGATCAAAAACACATTTGGGGTTGATTGGGGAATTCTTGGCGTCGCCCTCGGCTCGGTCTTGCCGACGTTCATCTTCGGCTGGGGATTGCTCTGGGGCTGGGCGGCACACGAGGCGCAGCTGAGTCGCTGGCACCTTTTCGCCCGCGTGATTCTGCCCGCGTGGCGAGGTTGCGCGCCAATGGTTGCCGTCGCGTTGGCGGTCCGGTTTCAAACGTTCTGGCCCAGCGGTAGCAACACGTGGCTGGTGTTCGCGGAAGGCGCGGTCGTTGGAGCCGTCGGCCTGCTCGGCATCTGGTTTTTCAGTTTTACCGCCGCCGAGCGTGGACGCTACGGCGGCACGATTTGCCGCAAGCTTGGCCGAAAGTCGAAAGAAGTTCCGGCATGAATCGCCTGTGTGTCCTCTACCTCGACGCGCCGTTCGAGAACGAGCCCGGCGGTGATAAGAATCGCAGCCGCTTTCTCTTCCACGCGTTACGCGAGAAGTTTGCTGTGGATCTGGTGCTGCTGGGAAGTCTCGGCGCGACCCCACGCCCGGCTTGGACGAACTTCAAGCCGCTCGCGGTCTTTGCACTGCAGCCCGCGCCGTTACCGCGCCCGTCCGCCGCGCCCTCGTTCAAGGCTGCCGATCGGGAGACTTTTGCCAGGCTGCTCCGCGAGCGCCGCTACGATGCTGTCTTTTGTCGCTTCACCGCGGGGTGGGAGTTGCTGCGTCTCGTGAAGCAGGCCTCACCGCAGACCGCCGTCATTGTGGATGAGGACATGCTTTCCTCGCGGCTGGTTGCACTTTCGTGGGCGGTGAACCCGTCATTCAAGCGCCGTTGGTTTCTGTTCGAGAAATGGAAGCTCCAGCACTTCGAGAAACACCTTTTCCGCGAGCCGTGGCTGTTCCTGTTCACGAACGACACGGAACGGACCGAAGTGCGCGATTGCATCGCTCCCCGCCCGGCGGCGGGTGAATTCACGCTGTTGCCGAACACGATGCCGCGCATCACGCCAGTCGCCCCTCCAAACCGTCAGCCAGTAATTCTCTTCTTTGGCAGCATGGATTCTGCCGCGAACAGGGATGGCTTCGCCTTTCTCATGGAGGAGATCCTCCTTCAACTTGAAGCCGAACTAAAACAACGCAACGTGGTCCTCCACGTCGTCGGTAAAAATCCGCCGGCAAGCTTTGGTGAACACCTGGCCCGCTCCGCCACGGATCGCGTGACGATCATCGGCGGGGTGGACTCCATCGAACGCGCCATTGCGGAATCGCTGTTCGTGCTTCTGCCACTGCGCATCGCTTCCGGAACACGCACACGCATCCTCGAAGCCGCCGCGCAGCGCCGCGCCGTCGTCACCACAACGATTGGCGCGGAGGGATTGGACGTGGCCGACACGGTTTTGATCGGAGACAGCGCAAGGGATCTCGTGGCGCACTGCCGGCGTTTGCTGGCGAATGCGGGCGAAGCCGACACGCTCGGCGCGCGACTGGGGGACCGCTGCGTCTCGCTTTACGCGCCCGACAAAGTCGCGGCTGATCTGGTGCATACCGTGGAAGACTTTATTGTCCGCCGGCAGGGAGGCTCACCATGAGCGATCCGTTCATCAGCATCATCATGCGTTCGTTCAACGAGGCGTGGGCGCTGAAGGGCACGTTGCCCGCACTCGCGGCGCAGGATTTCAAGAACTGCGAACTTATCATCATTGATTCGGGTTCAACGGACGGCTCCCAGGACTTGATCCGCGCTGGGCGGCCGGCACATTTCGTGCAGATCACGCCAAAAGAATACAATCCCAGTCGCGTGATGAACCATGGCATGCGACTTGCAAAATCTGAATTCGGTATTTTCCTCAACGCCGATGCCACACCGCAGGGTGTAAACTGGCTGCGCCCGCTCGTGAATGCGTTGCAAAACCCAGGGACGGCGGCGTGTTTTGGGCGGCAGATTCCACGGCCCGATTGTCAGGCCGTGTTTGCGAGCGACTACGACCGATGTTTCGGTCCGAACCGCGAGTCGGCAACGTGGGAGCATTTCTTTAGCATGGTCAGCAGTGGACTTCGCAAGGATATCTGGGCAAGGCGCGGTTTCCGAGAGGATCTGCAATACGCTGAAGACGACGAATATACACGTTGGTGCAAGGCGCAGGGATACGCGGTTGCGTATGTGCCGGAGTCCGTGGCGATGCACTCGCACAACTACACTCCGGCGCAGAGCTACCAGCGCGCGTTCGGCGACGCGCGCGCCATCGGCAAGGCGTGGCGCGGATCGCTCGGAGACTTTAATTTCTGGCTCTTCCGGCTAATCTGTGGGTGATTTTCAGTGATGGGAAGGCGAAAAGGGGCAAAATCGGATGAGATTGGAGAGTCGTCCAAGGCACCACGAACCTGTCGTCCAGACTACGGTAGGTCTACTTGGTCCGCCCACCAGCGCG
>CAMDJH010000183.1 GCA_945900455.1 Akkermansia muciniphila | reverse complement strand
TCTGCTCGCCGTATCAATTCACGCACGCGGCCGATTTCATGGCCCGCATCGTCATTCAGAACGCGTTGTTCAAGGGCCGCGCCAGGGCGAGTTCCCTCATCATCCCGTGGGCGACCTACACGTCGCCGGAAATCGCGCACGTCGGCCTTTACGAAAAGGATGCGATGGCGCAGGGCATTGAGTTGGACACGTTCACACAGGAGTTGAGCAAGGTGGACCGCGCAATTCTCGATGGCGAGACCGCCGGCTTCGTGCGAGTTCATGTGCGCAAGGGAACGGACGAAATCGTCGGCGCAACCGTCGTCGCAGTGCACGCGGGCGACTTGATCGGTGAACTTACGCTGGCGATGAAAGGCAAGCTCGGCCTGAAGACCATCGGCGCAACGATTCATCCGTATCCGACGCTAGCTGAGGCCATCCGCCGGACCGGCGACCTCTACAACCGCACCCGCTTGACGCCTTTCGTAAAAAACCTCATTCACCGCTGGCTCGCGTGGCAGCGGTGAACTGGTAACCTCCCACCTAGGAACGTTGATTCAGTCATTCGCAACCATTTTGAACATCATTTTACTAATGACCTGTCCCTTTATTTTTCGTTATATATGATTCAAACTAGTTGATGTTGTGGGACTAATGACCGGATGGTTGTGAGGGCGTCCTGCCAACGACAACACGCAATCCAAAGAAATCGTCAAGTCCGTCCGAAGGGTCAAAGTTTCCCCGGGCCGCCGATCGGCAATCGCCACCAAAGTAGAGCCAGCTACCGCCCCGCATTGCCCGGTTCAATCCCGACGACGGTCCGGTCGGATCTGTGACGCTTCCGCCCGGATAAGGTGCATACCACGTGCTGCACCACTCAAAGACATTGCCGTACATATCTTGAAGTCCCCAGGGGTTCGGCAGCTTTTGTCCGACCGGGTGAGTCTGATTACCGCTATTGGATCGAACCCACGCATATTTGCCAAGGTTCGCATATCCGGGATCGTCGCCGTGGCTAAATCGGGTCCGTGTCCCGGCCCGACACGCGAATTCCCATTCTGCCTCCGTCGGAAGTCGATAGGAGTAATCACTCAACAATCGCCCGGCAGCGCGTTCCTGAATTGTCAATTTCGCACAATAATTGGTCGCGACAAACCAGCTCACCTGTTCGACGGGGAGCAGGTCGCCCTTGAATCGGCTTGGATTTTGATGCATGACGCGGAAGAACTCCCTCTGGGTCACCTCGTGGATGGCCATCCAATATCCGCGCGAAATCGTCACGCGGGTTTGCGGTCCTTCGATGTTGTCACGGTCCGGCTCGGTTCGCGGGCTACCCATCACAAAGGTCCCGGGTTCGATCCAAATGAATCCCTGAGACAAATTGTTCTCGCCCTCGATCCAGGTCGATTTTGTTTCTTCAGCAGCGGGAAGGATGGCCGGCGGATTGGTGGGGCCATTTTCCCGGCTTTTTCCGTTTGAAATCCCGGCGGTCGCCGAGGCTCCGGCTCTGCCGCCGCCGAATTTCAATGCGTCGGAGTCTAACGTGAGGAGCAACGCCAGCGCAAGGACGCTTGCCGCGAAAGCCATTTTTGCCGTCGATCTACGCTACCAAGACCCGCGATGGCCGCCATCACCCGTGTATGTCCAATATATGTCGCGCATCTGAACCATCGGTTTCCATTGAACCGAGCCATCCAGCTGGCCGACATTGCCTCCCAAGGAACCGGCTTGACGGGCGGTCGCGGGGTTCTTGATCGGGTACTGGTATACTTGACCATTCAGCTTCATCGCTCCACCCTTTCCGTGGGGAGCAATGACCCAGTTGTAGCCACCCACTCCATTGGCAGCCCAACTATTTTCATCCGAGAAGAGCAACATCGGTTCATTAATCGCGTTTGTGTTACTCGCCAGAGCGACGGGAACATCCGTCAACTTGCGGGCCGACGTCCATCCGGCCGCCGCCGGCATCACTCGACCGCCGTGATAGTGATAGCCGATATAGTATCCGGTACCGGTCTGGAACCGACCTTTCTTACTGTCCGTTATACCCGGGAGTGAGAGCGGCCACAAGTTGGGACAATCGAAGACCTTCTCCCCGAACTGATTGCTGATCGAACGGTACATCACCGTGGAGATGCTCATCAGAAACGAATCACCACCGTCCCGGACACCATCAAAAACACTATCCCGGTAATCGAGCGCGTAAACGTGAGTCGCCAAGCCCAGTTGCTTGAGGTTGCTAATACAATTTGCGCGTTTAGCACGTTCCTTGGCGCTGGCGAGCGTCGGCAGTAGCATGGACGCAAGAATGGCAATGATCGCGATGACCACCAGGAGTTCGATCAACGTGAAGCCCAGGGATCGCTGACTCGACAATGCAGCACCCTTCGGATAACAACGGGAGTCTTTCATGATGGTCTCACGCTGAAAGATCAGCCCAAGAAGTCAAGCACATCCAATTGCATACCCGACCCGGGTGCCGCCGACCTCGCCCCACTTTCAAATTACCGAAGGAAACGGAGGAGGAGTTCTGGAACACAACCGAGCAGCACCACGGCAAAGGCCAGCAACGACACCACCCAAACAAGCGGCCCACCCGCCCGGGTTGGCGCGGATTCCACCACCGGGACCGCGACCCAGGCCTGCTTCAAGACCTGAAGATAGTAATAGAGCGACACACAGCTCATGGTGATGGCCACCAGGACAAGCCAGAAGGAACTGAGCGTGGGTCCCGATTTGGCAACCGCCACGAAGACGTAGAACTTTCCAAAAAAGCCAGCGAGCGGCGGTACCCCAGCCAACGAGAGTCCGAACACGCTCAAACAAACGGCCAGCAGCGGCGAGCGTTGACTCAGCCCCGCCAGCTGGCTGATCGAATCGGCGCCGTCCCCACCCTCCACCACCGAAACCAGCCCAAACATTCCAACCAACGTCAGGGCGTAGGTGACTACGTAATAGAGCAGAGCCGGCTTCGCGTCGGCCGGTTCAGCCATGACAGCGAGCAGGGCATACCCCGCGTGGGCAATGGCCGAGCACGCGAGCAGTCGGCGCAGGCTGGACTGCGCGAGGGCGGCCAAATTGCCGAAGACCATCGAGGCCGTCGCGAGAATGGCCACGATTGGCATCCAACCGGGAACGAAGGCCTTCCACGCGCCGCTGCCAGCCGCGCCGGGCATGCCAGCCTGGAGGAGGGTTACCAGTACGAAAAAACTGGCGACCTTCGATCCGGAAGCAATAAAGGCGGCGGCGGGCGCGGGCGCTCCTTCGTAAGTATCCGGTGCCCAAAAGTGGAAGGGCACGGCAGCAATCTTAAATCCAAAGCCGGCCAGTACCATCACCACGGCCGCCATCGCCAATGGGTCGGAACCCTTCGTCCGAAGCGCCAACGCAATGTCGGGAAGATGAATTGAGCCACTCAATCCGTACAGAAGGCTGAATCCGAACAGCATGAATCCTGCCGCCATGCCGCCAAAGAGAAAGTATTTGAGCGCAGCCTCAGCTGAGCGCGGGCTTCGCTTATTGAACGCCGTGATTACGTACAGGGACAGGCTGACCAACTCCAAAGAGACAAAAATCATCAGCAAATTCTCGGTGCTGATGAGCAGCATCATGCCGGTGGCCGCCAGCAACAACAACGCGAGAAACTCTCCAATGTGCTCCGTAAAGTCGGTGTCGCTGCAGAGCCAGACCGTCCCCAGTGTGAGCAGAAGCAGCACGAGCTTGAGAAACTGTGAAACGCGAGTGAGAACCAAGGTGCCCACCAGCAGGTCGGCGGACTTTTCCCCCAGTCCGATGAACAAGGCCGCGGCCAGGAGACCGACCGTAGCGAGAGCGGCTCCGCGACCCAACCGCTGCGCACTGGGTAATCCACGCCAGAATTTGAGATCGGCGAACAACACCGCCAGCGCCGTGAGGACGACGAGGCATTCGGGAGCCAGTAGTTTGATCAGGCCAGGATAGTCCATGATTACAGGCCCGCTCCTTTCCGCAGCCCGTCAAACAGCGGCGAATTGAAGCTGGGCACAATCCAGTCCAGCAGGACGCGCGGGTAAAGGCCGACCCCAATCGTACAGGCGAGGAGCAGACCCGCCCCCAGCTTCTCGGGAAGACTGATGGCGGACTCGCCGTGTTCCGCCGGAAGGCGGGCGGGCGACGGCAACTCATTGCCACTGAAAAACCCTTTCTGAATGGCCCGGAGCGTGTAGGCCACGCCAATGACGATCCCAGCGCCGGCGATTACCGCGAGTTTTGGGAACGTCTGCCACGCGCCAATCAGGACATAGAGCTCGGCGACGAAGCCGCTGAATCCAGGCAGCCCCATCGAGGCGAGTCCGGCCAATACGAATGTCACGGCGGCGAACGGGAGCATCCGGCTGAGATGGCGGGATTCGAGCTGCTCCAAGTCGCGTGTATGTTCGCGGTCATATATCATACGACCGACCACACCGAAGAGAAGTCCCGCGAGAATTCCGTGCGAGAACATTTGCAGGACGGCGCCACTCAAGCCAAGCGTCGTGACCGTCGCCAGACCGAGGAGGACGAAACCCATGTGACTCACGCTGGAAAAGCCAACCACGAATTTAAAGTCCCGCTGCACCAGCGCCACCAGCGCGCCATAAACAATTCCGATGACGGCGAGGATGCCAATCACATCGCGCCAAGCCGCCAGGCCCTCGGGAAACAACGTCATCGCCACTCGGAGGCAACCATAAGCCCCCAACTTCATGACAACGCCGGCGAGGAGCATCGAGGCGCCGGTGGGAGCGGCGACATGCCCGGTGGGTGCCCAGGAATGAAAAGGCCACAGGCCGGCGAGAATTCCGAATCCGACGAACACCAGCGGAAATGCCCACAGTTGGAACTCGCGAGGATATGCGAATTTCGCGAGCTCCAGCAGATTGAATGTTTCCGCCCCTGAGACAACATAGGCGGCGACCAACCCCGCAATGACGAGGGCGCTTCCGACAAACGAGTAGAGCGCCAATTTCATGGCGGCATATTCGCGGTTAGTCGACCCCCAGATCGCGATCAGAAAGTACTTGGGCACAATGGCGATTTCATAAAACACCAGCAGCAGCAGCAGATCAAAGCTGAGGAATACGCCATAAACGCCACCAATCAGCGCGAGATAGAAGGCGAAGAATTCGCGGGGGCGCAGTTCAATGTTCCACGAAAAGAGCACACCGGCCGTCGCCACCAACCCGGTCAACAAGACCAGCGTGAGCGAAATGCCGTCCGCCGCGAGAAAGTAATCCGCCCCAAGTGTGGGAATCCAGGCGTGCTTGCTGACGGTGACCACACCGCCGCCCGCCGTATGCTGGAGCGCACCACCGACCGCCGCGAGCAAACCCGCCAGGGCTGCCGTCAGCGCAAGGACTCGCGGCCCGCGGAGGCTTTCCCGTGGTAATAGGAACATTCCCGCCGCCCCGGCGAAGGAGAGATAAATGGTCCAAGCGAACATGTCAGGTCAGGGCGTGAGACGTTTCACAAATTCAAGCACGGCGGGATTCACCAAGCTGAGAAGCAGCCCGGGCGCCACGCCAAGAACGAGCATCAGCACGGTGGCTGGCACAAAAAGAGCCATCTCGCCGCGACTTAGGTCCGGGAATTTCGTCCACGCCGAATTCAACGGGCCAGCGAAGACGCGTTGGATCATCGTCAGATAAAAAACCGCGGTCATCAGCAACCCCAGCGTCGCGATCGTCGTGGGAACCGGTGCGAGCGGAAACGCGCCTTTGAAAATCAGAAATTCGCCGACGAATCCGTTGAGCCCGGGCAGCCCCACCGAGGCAAAGATGGCGATGCCCATCAAACCGGCCAGCACCGGCGCGACCTGACGCAGTCCGCCGAAATCACCGATCGCGCGCCGTCCGCCCGAGCGTTTTTCGAACAACGCGATAAAACCGAAGAGGGTCGCCGCGGTGATGCCGTGGTTGAACAGTTGCAGCAACACTCCGCTGAGCACCGCGGCCCGTTCGCCCGCACCGGCGGCCGAGTTAAAGGATGGCTCGAGGACGGCGAAGAGCCCGAGCAGGCAGTATCCCAGGTGATTCATCGAGGAGTAAGCCAACAAACGTTTGAGATCCTTTTGCACGAAGGCCGCGAACGCCGAGGCTACGATCGTGAGCACGGCGAGGGGCATCAGCAAGCCGAGGCTGTCGCGCATGGGCTGCGGGAAGATCGGGATCAGTATGCGGAGCAGACCATAAACGCCCATTTTTGACATCGCGCCGGTGAGGATCATCGTGACACCCGTCGGTGCTGTTGCGTAAGTATCCGGCAGCCAGGTGTGGAACGGCATCACCGGAATCTTGACGGCAAAACCGAGAAATGCGCCGGCAAAAAGCAACCCTCCCAAGGCCCCGCTACTAAGGCCCGTCCACTGGAGTTTCGTTTGAAGATTCCGGCCCAATTCTCCGGAGCGCGCGAGGTCGGCGAGCCGGATCAGGTCAAAGGTGCCCGTAGCGAGATACACCGCCTGCATCGCGAGCAACAGAGTGACGCTGCCGACAAACGTGTAGACGAAGAACTGCGTCGCGGCGGCCCGACGATTCTCGCCGCCCCACAACTTGATAAGAAAATAGGCCGGCACGAGGCTTAACTCCCAATAGAGGAACCAGTGGAAAAAATCGAGCGCCGTAAAGGTGCCGAAAAGTCCCGTCTGCAGGAGCAGAAAAAGCCCGTAATATCCATGCGGCTGGTTTGACGCGACCGGACTCAGCGCGAGGGCAAAAGGGATCAATAGCGCGGACAAAATGACCAGCAGGATGCTCAGACCGTCCACCGCGACGAAATAATCAACGTGCAACGCCGGAATCCACGCATGGCGCTCAACGAATTGAAGCCCGGTAGCGGCGGTGTTGAAGCGCATCACCAACACCGCCGCCTGGAGAAACGCGAGGAGCGAGAACGCCACGGCCGACGCACGGGCGGCGCGGGCACTGTCCCGTCCGATGATCCACGTCATCAACGCCCCGAGCAGCGGCGTCAGCGTCAAGGTTGTGAGGATGGGCCAGCCGTTCATCGTGCAGAATCTCCCATCCACGCCAGCGCGACGATCAACATCACGATTCCAAACGCGAGAATGCGCAGGTAGCGCTGCGCCTGACCATTTTGGAGCAAACCGGCAAGCCGGCCCCATCCGCGGACGCTTTCACAGGACGCATCAAAGCCCACGTTGATAATACTCTGATCAAAATAACGGCTGATCCAGGCAAGCCCGATCGTCAGCAGGCGGATCAGATCCACGCACGCCGACCATCCGAATCGATCGATCCAATCGGACGAAACCGCCAAGATCCGGCTTAGCCTCAAAATCGTGGCCTCGTAAAACTCGTCCACCCGCAGGCGTTCACGGAGAGCGCCAAAAAGACCCGGAAGCCGCGTCTCAACCGGGTCCCGGGCCTCGCCGTCCTGGACGCGGGAATAGAGTGCCCAACCACCGCCCAAACCAAAGGCAACAGCCACAACCGAAAGGAGCATGACAATCACCAGGGTTCCATCCCCGCTCCAACCGACGTGAAGATGGGACAAATGTCCCGCGAGATACGCGTCAAACCAAGGCCAGACCGGCGTGGCGAATATCGAAAGCAACACCACGCAGGCGGCCAGAATTACCAGGGGAATGGTCATGATTGACGGCGATTCGTGGGGTTCCGAATCGGGGGCAGCATGGACGTGATGGGCGTCATGACCGCTGTCGGGACGAAAATCGGTCCGCGGACGAAAAAATACGAACCACATCTGCCGCGTCATGTAAAAGGCCGTCAACCCCGCACCCATCAAGGCGAGAAAGAACGGCCCCTTCGATGCGGGCCATTTCAAGGCGGAATGGAGGATTTCGTCCTTGCTCCAGAACCCCGAAAAGATCAGCGGAAAGCCCGCAAGCGCTAGCATCCCGACGGCGTAGGTGGCAAACGTTACCGGCATGAACTTGCGTGATCCGCCCATCCGCCGGATGTCCTGTTCCTCGTGAAAGCCATGAATGACCGAGCCGGCTCCCAGAAAGAGGAGTGCCTTGAAAAATGCGTGCGTGAGCAGATGAAACATACCCACCGCTGGACCACCGACACCGAGTCCGATGAACATATAGCCCAGTTGCGACACGGTGGAGTAGGCAAGGATGCGCTTGATATCGGTCTGTGCTACCGCGATGAGCGCGGCAAGGACGGCAGTGATCGCTCCGGTCCATGTCACGACTTGCAGCGCAGTTGAGACGGGAGGCAAGGTTCCACTTGGGGCAAGGCTGATCGCGAACTCGGCGTTGAACAAGGGATACACGCGGGCCACCAGGAAGACACCAGCCGTCACCATGGTGGCAGCGTGGATTAGCGCACTGACCGGGGTGGGTCCTTCCATTGCGTCCGGCAGCCAGACGTGCAGGGGCACCTGGCCCGATTTGCCCACGGCACCGCAGAACAGCAGAAGCGAAATTGCCGTACTGACCAGCATGCCGCCCACGGTGGTTTGGGCGACGAGCTTGGCGAGCGCACCGTGTTCGAGGCAGCCGGCGCCGTGGTCGTAAAAGAGCAAAGTACCCGTTTCGTGATAGAGCCAAACGATGCCCAGCAGAAATCCGATGTCGCCGATCCGTGTGGTGATGAAGGCCTTCTTGGCCGCAGCCGCGGCGGAAGGTTTATGGTACCAGAAGCCAATGAGCAGATACGAGGCGAGGCCGACCAATTCCCAGCACATGAAGAGCTGCAGTAAGTTATTCGAGATTACGAGGCCGAGCATTGCCGCGGCGAACAACGACAGGAAACAGAAGAAACGGGTGAAATTCGGGTCTCGAGCCATGTAACCGACGCTATAGATAAAAATGAGCCCACCGACGAACGTAATCATGACCAACATGGAGGCTGTCAGCGGATCCAGGATCCATCCGAGCCGCAACGACGTCTCGCCGAAATGGAACCAGGCAAAATTGTGGACCTGCCGTTCTGCGTGTTCACTGAGCGTCTGGGCAAAGGCACCGCAGGCGAGCAGAAACGCCAGTCCGATCGCCCCGACGGACAGGATCGATGCAAGCCGCTGCTGGGGGCGCTTGAGCAACGCGCCCAACCCCGCCGCCAGTAACGGCAGCGCGGGAATCAACCACAAGTTAGGAATGAGCCAGGTCATGGGTGCATGTGGGCTGCGGTCTGACGGCGCTCCGCGCCTTCGGAGAGATCGCCGGAACACTCCGGTCCGTAGCTGCGGAGCAGCGACAGACCGTAGCCCACGGCGTAAGCCGTGGGATAACGTTCAGGAAAGATTCGAGCCCCGTCAGGGGCGATAGAGCGGGACGATGACACGACTCGCGCCAGTTCCCCTGTCGCCCCTCCGGGGCTCGGGCGCTTCGCGCGCCGATACCCACGGCTCACGCCGTGGGCTAAGGTCTGACGGCGCTCCGCGCCTTCGAAGCGCGCCGTCAGGGGCGACAATGAATGGGATAACTCAACCGCGTTCATTCAAAAATATACCGCTCGTCGTATTCGATTTCGTGCTTCTTGAGCAGCGCAATCAACTCTTCGCTGAAGGATATTTTGCGAGGGTGCTCCTCCTGAATTGCGATGTAGTCGTAAACTGCATTCTTGAGCGAATAGCTCACCCCAAATGCGGAATACCCAGTTTGCCATCCAAATTCTCGATACTTGGGCAACGTCTTGCGAATCCACCCCGACGAATTGGCTTTCACTTTTCCGATGAGCGATGCCGGCGCGATTGTCGGGCTCAGTAAAGCCAGGATGTGAACGTGGTCCGTCGGCCCGTTGATGTTGATCGCAACACATTTTTCATTGCGAAAGATGCCACCCATGTATGCGAACAGGCGTGGTTTGAGTTCGGCATCAAGGAATGGCCTCCTGTCTTTCGTGCTGAACACGATGTGCTCCAGAAGATTGGTGTAAGTGTGCGCCATACTCTTTAGCTGCGGAGCGGCGTCAGATCGTAGCTCACGGTGTGAGCCGTGGGATAACGTGCAGAAAATATTCGAGCCCCGTCAGGGGCGATAGAGCGAGACGTTCCAACGAATCGCGCGAAATTCTCCGCCGCCCCTCCGGGGCTCGGGCACTTCGCGCGCCGATACCCACGGCTCACGCCGTGGGCTACGGTCTGTCGGCGCTCCGCGCCTTCGAAGCACGCCGTCCCAGCCGGCGCCAGCGCAGGAGTAAGTGTTAAATCAACGATGACGGCACTCATACGTTCGAGCTCGAATCGTCCAGCTTCCCTTCTTCACGGAAGTCGCCAAAAAAATCTTCATCCACTTCATAGGTTTTGATCGGCTTCAGTCCTAATTGAAGACTCTCAAACATCTCGATCAGCTTTTGGCCATCCACGAGTTCAATTGGCTTTGCCCCGTCCCGCAAAGCCTCCTTCGTAGCATCCGCTGTGAATGTTCCAGTTGTGAGGATAATTCCTTTGTCCGCACGACCTTCCATCGCACCACGGAAATCCCGAACGTGCGATGGGGTCACAGATTTGTCATATTTTTTGCATTGGAACAATACCTGAAAACTTACAAAGGGATTTATTTGGAGAAGTCCCACACCATCAATTCCACCATCGCCCGAACGACCGGTGACTGTGACTTGCTTGAATCCAGCTTCCCGAAGCAAACGCTGGCACAATCGCTCAAAACCTGAAGCAGGCAGCAATTTAATGACCTTGAGCAAGTGCTCCCTGTAGGAACCAGCCACCTCAGTCGCGACTTCTTCTGGAGATTCTTCGTCCTCTTCTGGCTTCGCGGACTTAGCGAGGCGCTGCTCCTCCCGATACTTGCTGTGGACTCGTGAGAACACTTCCATTGCTTCACCGTGTGTAAGAGTCGTGTTCCGTCCCTTGTCTGTTAGGCTCCATACACCGCGTTCCGAAGAGGAAATAAATCCATCTTTGCTCAAATAGTACCGTGCCCACTGGACTTGATTCAGAAATCGCCGCGTACCCGAAGCAATCAACTCCTCTTGTTGCTGTGCTGGAATTTTGAGGAAACCGGCCACTTTATCCGCAACCTCACCCGGACTGCCAGACCCTCCAAGGTCGCGCAACGACTCCAGAACAGGCCCAAAAAAACCAACAAACTGAGGTCCCTTCGTTTTAGTTCTTCGTGAACTCATGTTACCTTGTTATCCCTTCAGCCGATTAACCTCATCCACATTGCTCGTCCGGAAATGCCGGTAAATCGAAATGATCAAAGCCAGGCCTACGGCCGCTTCCGCGGCGGCGACGGCGATGGCAAAAATGACGAACATCACCCCGGTCAATGCCTCGGGATTCGGACCGAAACGCCAGAAGGCCAGAAAGTTCAAGTTTGCCGCGTTCAGCATGAGTTCGATCCCCACCAGGACGAGGATGGCGTGGCGACGAGTCAGTGCGCCAGCCAATCCCACACTGAACAGCAGGGCCGACAGCAGAAGATAATGATGCAGGGGATTCATCAGGAAGGCGTTGAATCGTTAAGTAGGCCAGGCACTGAAAGGGTCGTGATTTCCCGATCGGCTCCAGGATCCCAGGATTTTCTCGGTGCTCTCATTTCCGTCCTTTCCTTTCGTGTAACGCGATGATGACGGCACCGATCAAGGCCGCCGTGAGAAGCAGACCCATGACCTGCAGCGGAAGCACGTATTCGGTGACTAGCTTGCCGCCAACATCCTTCACGGCGAGGGAAACATCTCCGGAAGAATTGCCGGCGAATCCAACGAGCGCTTTCGACTTGGTCACCGTCCAAGCCAGTGTGATGAAAACGGCTAATGCGACGATCAGACCGGACCACGGTGCGAACGTGACGCGGCCCGGGGGAGCTTCGGCGCCGCGCGTCAGCAGGATTGCGAAGACAATCAAAATGGAGACTGCGCCGACATAGACGAGGATTTGGACCCACCCGATGAACTCGGCGCCGAGCCCCAGGTAAACCAAGGCAAGCCCGACGAGCGACACGGCGAGGCAAAGCGCGGAATGGACGAGATTTCGCCAACACATGGCAGCCACCGCGGCGCCGACGGTCAGTCCAGAAAGTATGGCGAACGAGAGGCTCACAAGGGTTTGCGGTTCCAGAATTCAACTCGCATAGCGGTAGGTGCGGGGCCGGAACTTCGCCTCGAAGCCCCGACCAAGAACCCAATAAGAGAAGACAAGCAGGGTTGCTCCAAACAGCCAGCGAAGCGCGGGATTCCAAGCGTCGGTAAAATGCCAGAGAGCGGCCACCATCAAATTGATCAGCGTCATTGGCAGCAGGAATTTCCAGGCGAAATTCATCAGCTGATCCAGGCGCAGACGGGGAAGCGTACCGCGCAGCCAGATGAAGAAGGAAATCATCAGAAAGAGTTTGAAAAAGAACCAAAACCACGAGGGCATCCAGTTCAGAAACGTAACCGGCGGCAGCCATCCGCCCAAAAAGAGCGTGATGCCAAGTCCGCTGATGGCGAAGAGTCCAAGGTATTCGCCGAGGAAGAAGAGGGCGAACTTGAAGCCGGAATACTCGGTGAAATAACCCGCGACCAGTTCCGATTCGGCCTCGGGGAGATCAAACGGCGTGCGGTTGGCCTCGGCACAAGCGGCGATGAGAAAGAGCCAGAATCCGGCGAATCCCCAGGGCGTGAACACGTGCCATCCGTGGAGAAAGCCGAAATGAACCCCGGACTGACGTTCCACGATCGTCACCAGGGAGAGCGAGCCCGCCATCATCACCACGGTGAGTGACGACAGGATCAAGGGAATTTCGTAACTGATCATTTGGGCAATCGCCCGCATGGCGCCGAGCAGGGAATATTTGTTGTGGCTCGACCAACCGGCCATGAAAACGCTAAGTTCCGTGGCGGCCCCGGTGGCAAAAAAGAACAACAAACCCGTTTCCCGCAAATCGAGCGCCGCCATGTTCCGACCCACGGGCAGAACGGAGAACGCGAGCAACACCGGGACGAGCAGGACCAGCGGCGCAAGGAAATGGACAATGCGATCCGCCTCCCGCGGAACGATGTCTTCCTTGGTCAGCGACTTGATCCCATCGGCGGCGAACTGACCGAACCCCGCGAGACGCAGTTTGGGGAGCCACGGAAACAGTGTGGGGAGCCGCGGAATCCCAACCCGGTTCGGCCCGGGCCGATTTTGTATGCGACCCAGCGCCTTGCGCTCAATCACCGTGGTGAGCGCAAACATCAATGGAAAACCCAGCACGATCGCGGTGATGGAAATCAGGATTGACGCGAATGGCTGCAACCCCTCGGGCAGAAACGCGACGACCCCGTGCTTGAGGTTGACGAAAAGCTGGTCGATTTTTTCCATTCCAGAGGTTCTTTACATCGGCAGAGCGGGCGGTGGCCGCGGCGCGGGCGGAATCGTGATGGCTTCCGGAGACGAC
>CAMDJH010000182.1 GCA_945900455.1 Akkermansia muciniphila | reverse complement strand
CACCTTCCGGATTTCATCGCTAAACTAGAATAAGTGCTGAATAGTTACCGCGTGAGATTGGTAAACTGATTGAAGCGGACTCCCAAGTTCGCGCCACTCACCCCGAGGCCCGAGCTCGTCAAGCCACCCCCAGGTCCCTGAAAAAAGTTGTTGATGAACTGTCCGTTATCACATTTCGTCGCCGTAAGCGCCACCTGATTGTCCACAAAGATGTTGTTTTCAAAGCGCAATGGCTGCAGTGGAAAGGTGTTTGTTCGAAGAAATCTGGAGCTATCGTAGGCCAGAATTCCGAAACCAAAATCCGTCGCGCTTGGACCGGTATAATAATAATTCGCGATTCGGTTATTCTTTATTGCGCCAGCGACACTCGGCTCGATCTGGATGCCGATGAGTTCCCCGAGAGGGGTGGGACCAATGCCCGTCAGGGTGTTGTCTTCAATGGAAACGGTCATTCGAAGCCGATTAGGCTGCTCGAAATGGTCGCCTTCCATCTTTATATCGTGCCCGTTATCCGCGAAAGTATTGTGGGATACCTGGAGATCCACAACCTTCGAGGCAATCGTACTATCCGTATAGGCGTTTAGCCCGACTCCGCGCAAATCATTTGTCCCACGAAAACCTCGAATGACGCAGTTCTCAACCCGGCCACCTGAGCCCCCGTAAAAAAGCCCCACAAGATGATCGGGTAAGACTGGGTTAGCTGCCCGATTCCCTTCGAAATCAATGTTGCGCACGGTGACATCGGAAGAGATGAATTCATACAGGATATACCCTTGGAAGTTACGGCTGTGAACCATCCCATCCCACGCCTGAATGATGGTTCCCGGCTCGCCGGTGATCGTCAATTTCTTGCGCGAGACGACTATTTGCTCATGATAAACGCCCGCGGCGATCTGGATTTCGTCACCCGAAACCGCCGCCTTGACGGCGGCTTGGATGGTCGGGTAATCGCCTGGCACCCGGATCACATTGCCAACCGCGCGTGGTGGCGAAATGTAGAGTTCGGCACCAGCCAGGGATTGAGACAGGAACGTGAGAGATCGATCCGCCAGGAACTGATGCCAGCCCACGTGTTCCTCATAGATGTGGTCCAATCCCGCACTCAGCAGCGCCTGATGGAGCGTCCGCGCCTGCGAGATTGGAATTAGAGAATCGGATGTCCCGTGCAGAAACTTGATGGCACGCAAACGCGTCGTCCCCTGGAGGAATCGCCCCAAGTCACCGTGTACGATGTCCGCATCCCTGAGGCGCTGGAGCGTGTTCTGGTTGGTTGTGTATCGTCCGTTGCCAAGACTGTAAGGCGCGTCGTAATAAAAAGGCGGACGGCTGGGATTGGGCACAGCACTCGGTAAAAAGGCAAAGAGCCCTCGAAAACTCTCCGGCTGGCTGGCGATGGCGGCAAACGTCATCGGGTTGACGCGGGCGATCTGCTTCAGCGCCCCGTCGGTCCCCGCGTCGGTCGTATCGTAGTAGCCGGACTGCGCCACCACGACGGAGAAGGTATTCGGAAAGTTGAGCGCGAGATGCATGGCTCCATAGCCACCCATGGAAAAGCCACAAAGGCCTCGACTGGCATTGGTGGCAAGAGTGCGGTAGCGGGCATCGATGAGATTCACCAGATCGCGCGCAATGTACGTTTCGTAATCGCCGGTCGCTGTGGAGGTCCGATAGAATGAACCGAGCAGCGCGTTCTGGCCGTCCACAAACACGGCAATCATTTCGCCAATCTGGCGCGCTTGAATCATCGAGTCGAGCGTCGCCTGCACCACGCCGAGGTACGTGTCTAGATTCTGCTCGGTTCCATGCAGCATGTAGAAGACAGGATACCGCCGCTGCCCTTGCCCATAACTGGGCGGGAGGTAAACCGCGTACGGCCGGTTGGTCGGATCATTGAAGAGATTTCCGACCAGCGCGGCGGTGGTGATTGTCCCCCGTTCGATACTGCCGCTCTGCGCCAAAGCTTTATGTGCAAGTGCAACGGTGAGCAGCGCAAGGCCGGCCGCTCTCCCGTAGTGCACAAAACGTGAGATGCGTTTCAAAGCCGACCAGAGCCATTCAAGAGGCGCTCGGCTGTCCTTCGGGCGAGTTTCAGTTAATGTCTTCATAGCATCGTTTCAATTTGCTGGCCGGCGCACGTTGTCAAAAAATGGTTCCAGATCGGACCACAGACTCAGGCCGAATTCCGTTCAGTTCGGAAGCGGTGTGCGACCCTTCTCTAGTAAATGCGGGATTTCGCGATGGGAACAATCAGAGAGCCGGAAGTTTTTTCAACGTGCGGCAAGACGCGGTGGCGGTTGGCCGCATGGGACGGCAAGCGGCGGAGGGTCGTCGCGGTCCAGATCGTCGCGAAGCCTCAATCGAAAGGATCAGCCCTTCGCGGGTCCGCGGGTCTCCTGGATTGCCTGATAAAGCCAGGTCTTCGAATACGTCCACCAGCGCACGGCGGTCGGTTCGGAAATTCCCAGGACCTGGCCGGCTTCCTTCAGGCCCATGCCCGCGAAATATCGCAGTTTGACCAGTTCGGCTTTCCGCGGCTCCCGCGTCGCAAATCGGTCGAGCACGTCATCGACGGCCAGGAGCTCATCATCCTGACTGGGCGCCGCAATTTCCACGTCATCGATATCGCAGCGTTCCTGCCCACCGCCGTGCCGGACAGCTTGCTTCCGCCGAGCGCGATCAATTAGGATCCGCCGCATAGCTTCCGCCGCGGAGCAAAAGAAGTGGGTACGGCTTTCCCAGGTCGGTTGCTCATCACCGCCCAGACGCAACCACGCTTCATGAACGAGCGCGGTGGGCTGCAGGGTTTGCGTACCCGATTCGTGCGCCATCTTGCGCGCCGCGAGATGGCGCAGTTCGTTGTAAACCAAAGGCAACAAGTCCTCCTGAGCCTTTGCATCGCCGACTTGGACGGCATTAAGGATGCGCGTAAACTCGCTCATTGGGTGTCGGCCAAGGGTCAGTGGTTGTGGCGTTCAGAGCGGATGAGTTCATCGATTTCTGTCAGAGATGGTGCGCGCCAGATGCGGATAGGCAAGCCATCTGGTCTAAAGACGCTCCATTGCTTCGTTTCTTGGTCGCATTGGCCTGAAGCACACACGAGCGTGGCACCATCTGGGGAAAGCGCCAGGCTCGTAACCTGAAAGGATAGCCTGCTGGATCGAACCAACTGTCCAGTGGCGAAATCCCACCAGCGGAGTTCTTTGTCCCCGCCGCACGTGATGAGCGTCTTGCCATCTGGGGAAAAAGCAAGACACCGGTATAGCCCCTGATAACTACTTGCAGACGTTAGAAGGTTCGATGACCCGGCGAGAAACTGGGGGACCGCCTCGAGTCGATCCGTGTGCCACACCTTAAGTCCTTCGGGCGAGTTGAGCACCAGCCTCTTACCATCGGGTGCGAGGGTAGGTGGGCCGTCCACGTTTGTGAGAGTTTGCGAGGTGCGCGTTTGGAGATTCCAAATTTTGAGCTGCTTCCAGATCTTACCGAGATGCCAATAGCCCGGCGCCATCGTCACCAGAGTGTCACCTCGAATGTCAATCGGGCCAGAAACATTCGTGATGGTCAGCTCCGGGCGTTCCGCCCACGTCGCTGTATCAAAAAATTTCACCCTCCGGTGGCAAGCGGTCACCAGCATTTTGCCGTCGCTCGTGAAGGCGGCCCAAGAGACATCACCCTCGACGGAAGGATCGCGCTCCAAGTGCGCAACAATCTCCTTGGTTGCGATTCTCCAGACCACCACGCTGCCTTCGATTCCATAAGTGCTTCCCAAGGCGAGGTATTGGCCATCGGGTGAGACCTCCATCGACCAGGGAAAAGCAACAGCTTGAGGCAGGATATCGTGCGGATCTCCCTGACAGAGTTGCCACTCGTACCGCCACACGAAATCGCGCAGATCGTTCGTATCTCCCGGTTTCGGGATGTATTGATTGAGGATCGCCAGCGCATGCTCCAGATCGAATCGTTCCAGAACTTGTTGAGCGATTTTCATGTCGCTCGAGTAGGCTCGCTTTTGCTCCTCCAAACGGCCGTGCTCCGACAGCGCGCGCGCTTTCGACCCCCGCCAAAGCCTGTTTCTCGGAGCGCTCGGCTTTGACGGCCCGGGCACGTTCGCGCCTTTCGCGCCAAAACATCATCGTGGCAATGGTCAGGCCAACCGCCAGAGATGCGACGACGGCGGTACCTGCCCAAAAAATCAGTTTGTTTCGTCGGGCGAATTTCTGGAGTTTGTAGACTTGGCTCGGTGGCCGCGCCCCGACCGGTTCATTCTTAAGGTGCCGCTGCAAGTCCATCGCCAGCGCGTTGGCCGTCTCGTAGCGGCGCGCGCGGTTTTTCTCCAGACACTTCAACACGATCCAGTCCAGGTCGCCGCGCACAAGGTGAACCAGCTTCGGTGGCTCCGTCTGACGAAAGCCGGCGGCGCTGGTTTGTTCGGCCGCGAGCAACGTGCTGAGACGCGTGGAGGGGCGGAGCGGTTCCTTCTCCCGGATCGTGCGACGCATTTCCTCAAAGCCGGCAGCGAGGAGTTCCTTCGCGTCGAACGGCGTGCGGCCCGTGAGCAATTCGTAGAGCAGCACCCCCAGCGAATAGATGTCGCTGCGCGTGTCGATGTCCGGGACGGTCATCATCGCCTGCTCGGGGCTCATGTAGGCCGGCGTACCCAGAAACTGTTCGAACGCGATGAAAAGCGGCTGGTCGGTAAGCCGTCCCTGTGTCGCCTTGGCGATCCCGAAATCAATGATCATGGGCACCCCCGGCGCGCCAGGAGCATGAATGGTCACCAGAATGTTCGACGGCTTCAGGTCCCGGTGGATGATGCCTAAGTTCGTTGGGTGAAAAGAATAGGTCAAAGGGAGCCGCGGAATTCCGAATGTTGTTGTTTGTGACGGGCGGTTCGCCGAATCGAAGTGACAAGGTGTTGTTGGATCCGCAAGCGATTAAGACAGAACTGGCTCGTGGAGGTAAGCTCGGATTAGGTCAGGTGCTAAGGCTGCGAGTGCGTCACGTGACGGATGGGGTGATTCTGGGGTCGAAGGCGTTGGTGAACGAAATGTTTATTCGGCATCGAGATCGCTTTGGTGCGAGGCGAAGAGACGGAGCACGCCCGATCCGGGGAGTACCGTTACCGGACATTAGCGCTTTTCGGGACCTGCGAGTGAACGCGATCGATTGATGGCAACGGATTCTGGTGGCACGGAACGGCACGGCTGGTCAAGAGCCAGGCGTGTGGACCCGCCAGAACTGATAGATGTTCAAGGGGGAGTGGATGCGTTGAGCGATCAGAGCTTTGGAAAAACAGCGGCCAGGTCCACCTTGTCGCTAAGACTGTTCTGCAATGCCAGCAAGCGATCGAACAGCTCCGCCCTGCGTTTGGCGTGCACCGGATCGGCGACCAGATCGGTCATCTCAAGAGGGTCCCTCGCGAGGTGATACAGGCGAACGACGCCTGCCTTCGGATAGGCAATGAGTTTCCAACCGTCGTGCGTTATGGCGCGCTGAAGTTCCAGGTAGCCGCCGTAGATCGACTCGTAGTTCGATTGCTTCTGCTTTCCGTCGAGCAACGGGCGCAGGCTGTTGAAAAACACGTGCGCGGGCTTCTGCGCGGCGGCGAGGTCGAGCGCGGTGGCCATCGCGTCCTGCAAGTAAATCGCGGCGTCGTGTCGGCGGTCTTTCGCCACGCCCGGACCGGCGACGATAAACGGCACGCGCACGCTTTCGTCATACATGTTCTGCTTGCCGAACAAACCGTGATGCCCGAGAGCAATCCCGTGGTCGGCGGTGAAGAAAATCCACGTCTTGTCCGCCTGCCCGGACCGGTCGAGCGCGTCGAGGATGCGGCCGATCTGCGCGTCGAGGTGCGTGATGAGTGCGTAGTATTCCTGCCGGTGAACTTTCACCGCGTGTCCGGTGCGGGGAAACGGTCCGAGCCTCTCGTCGCGCTGCGAGGGGTCGCAGCCGATAGCGTCCTTGTGCGGATACTCGGGAAGGAAATTCTTCGGCACAGCGATGCGCTCAAGCGGATACTTGTCCACGTATTCCTTGGGCGACTGCCGGGGGTCGTGCGGCGCGTTGAACGCGATATACATGAAGAACGGTTTGCCCCGCCCTTTCGCCTCATCGAGATAGTCCACGGCATCGTCCGCCACCACTTCGCTCCAGTGCCTGCCGCCCTCCCAGAAGCCGCCGAGCGAAGTATCGTAGGGACTCCACGGGTCCACGCCATCTGCGGGCGGACGATTGTAGCTGCTGGGCGTGTCCTTGGGCATGCCGGCGCGCACGTGGCGCGCGACATCGAAGCATTTCTCCGCATCGGTCTGGATGTGCCACTTGCCGGTGAAGTAGGTGCGGTAGCCAGCCTGGCTCATCAACTGCGGCCAGAGCACGCCGGCCTGGCGCTCCTTGTCGGTGGTTTTGTAGACTGATTCCGCGTTCCACAGGCTCCGTCCGGTGATGAGCATCGTGCGGCTGGCGACGCACACCGCGCCGTTCCACGACCCCATGTTGTAAGCGCGCGTGAACGTGGTGCCGCGCCCGACGAGCCGGTCGAGATTCGGCGTGTCGATGTCGGTGTGGCCGAAGGCGCGGATGGTTTCGAAACATTGATCATCGGCGAAGAGAAATAGGACGTTGGGTTTTGCGGCGGCGAGCGTTTGCGCAACCAAAGCGAGCGAAAGCAGAAGCCACGGATGAAACACGGAATGAGCACGGTTGAAGTGGCACCGGGCAATCAGGATTTTCATGATGCTTTTGATGTTTGGATGACGATTGTCTGTGCCTAATCCGAGGTTTCCTCAGTGCCTGCAGTATACTCCTGGCTGGCTTCACTGGTACGGCGGTTGTCGAAAATCATTTGATTTTTAAGTCCGCTCGATTAGGCGATCCGCATCGTCAATCCCCCGTCGATCGTGAACGTCTCGCCGGTGATATAGTCGTTTTTCACGAGTTCCAGAATCACGCTCGCCACTTGCTCCGGCGTGCCTTCGCTATGCAATGGGATACGGTGTTCAAGGTTCAGCGTCCGCTGCGCATCCGTCATTGCCGCGTGAAATTCCGTCCGCACCACACCCGGCGCGACACAGTTTACGCGGATGTTGTCATCGGCCCATTCCCGAGCCAGCGCCCGCGCGAATTGCGGAATCGCCCCCTTCGCCACCTGATACGCGACGTTGGTGACCACGCCGCGGATGCCCGCGGTGGACGACACCAGCACAACCGCTCCTTCCCGCTTTGGTCTGAGGTGCGGAATGGCGGCGCGGCAAAGATAGAATATGGCGTGAACATGCGTGTCGAATGCCCCGTGCCACTGCTCGGGCGTAATCTCGCACAATCTCCCATTCACGGGGCCGCCAGCCGAATGGACCATTACATCCAACCCACCAAAACGCCTCACCGTCTCCTCCACGAGCCGGGTCGCTTCGGCCGGCTTCGCGCAATCTGCGAGAATCAATTCGCAGCGCCGCCCCAGCGCTTCGATGCCGTGCTTCGTCGCCTGTGCGCTGGCGTCGTCTCGGCGCCCGTTGATGATGACATCGGCACCCGCCTGTGCGAGTGCGAGAGCCGTGGCTGCGCCAATGCCCTTCGTGCCACCGGTGACAAGTGCAATCTTTCCTTCAAGTTTCATGGGTGAGGGCAGCTTGGCAATAATCGCGCCTGTGTGAAAGGATCAAACGATGCCAGATCGAACTCATTGTGCGCCGAAAAAGTTGACCCTTGCATGGCAGGCACTTGCTTGACGCTCCGCGGCTAGCCATTCTTGCGTCACCTTGCGTTGCATCTTATCGAATGACTTGCCCCTATATTAAACATGAAGACGTTCCAAGGCCACCATCTCATTAAGCCTGAAAGTCTCACTTGGCGGCCCTCCAACTTGATGCGCATCCCGAACGCGGATTATCTGGAGTGCACCGGGAGCGAGAACATGGGCGCGCGGCTCTGGCGATTGCCGCCCCGGAGCGCGAACACGCTGCACAAGCACATCCGCGCGGAGGAATTTTATTTCGTGCTGGAAGGTACAGGTCGCCTGCGCGTGGGCGATGAGACGTTGACCGTGCCGCGCTACGGCGGCGTGCTGGTCGGACCGGATCAGTTGCGCCAGGTGTTCAACGACACCGACGCCGAGGTGCTCTGGCTCATCATCGGCGCGCCAGAGGAATTGGAATTTCTGCAAGGCTCAAAATCCCAGATGGACCTCTCGCTCATCTACCCCGTTGATCCAAAGCAGTTGCCCAAGGAACTCGCCGGCGTGGAATGGCCTCCGGCAAGTTGATGTGCGCTTGAATGAAATGACTCGATGGTTTCCGCCCTCCAAGACTCGTTGGCACGCGTCGTGTGTTAGGGGGGTGCATCTCTGCTCAACGCAGCACTCAATCACGAAAACGCAAACATTGAACCAGGACAATTTCGACACAACCATCGCCAGCAGCCCCACGTCTGTCCTAGTGGATTTTTTGTCGGAAGGATGCGGCCCGTGCCGGATGCTCAATCCGGTGTTTGGAGAGTCGGCCGCCGAACAATCGGGGAAGGCCGTCATCGCGAAAGTGAACATCGGTGATTCATCCGACTTGGCCGCACGCTTCGGCATCATTGTCGTTCCCACGCTTGTTGTTTTCAAGAACGGGCAGCCGGTGCGGACACTTCGCGGTGTTCAGTCGAGACGTGAATGATTGGCATCGCTCGTGGCAAATTCACCCGTATGGATTTGCGCGTGCCGGCAACCAGTTTATGGATGAAGAACCATATGAGATTTGTGACAATGGGTTTTTGCTATCCCGGCAGCGGCAAATCCGGCGACCTGCCGCCACGTCCCGAGTGCGCCCCGCTGTGGCACGAGCGAGTGCTGGCCGGAATGAGGGACGTCCAACTCATCATCCTGATTGGCCAATACTCGCAGGCTCGCTACCTCGGCGACAAAGCGGGCGCGACGCTCACCGAAACCGTGCGGGCCTGGCGCAAACATCTGCCGAGATTTCTGCCGCTGCCCCATCCCTCGCCGCGGAATCGGATCTGGCTCAAACGCAATCCGTGGTTCGAGACAGAGGTGATTCCCGATTTGCGAGCGTGCGGCGCGCGGATTTTCCGCCAAAATTTCAGGACGCAATAGCTCCATTGAAATGCCCTTCAACTGAAATGTGAAACCGATCGAAACCCCACACTCCATGAACTCCCGCCCTCCCTTGCCACCGTTCACCGAAGAAACCGCGCGCCAGAAAGTCCAGCTTGCCGAAGACGGCTGGAACCGTCGCGATCCAGAACGCGTTGCACTCGCCTACACCGAGGATTCCGAATGGCGCAATCGCTCGGAGTTCGTCAACGGCCGCCCCGCAATCATCGAACTGCTGCGGCGAAAGTGGGCGCGCGAACTCGATTACCGTCTGCGCAAGGAACTCTGGGCTTTCACCGGCAACCGCATCGCCGTGCGGTTCGAGTATGAGTTTCACGACGCCACCGGCCAGTGGTATCGCGCCTATGGCAACGAGAACTGGGAGTTCGCTGCCAACGGCCTCATGCAGCGCCGCTTCGCCAGCATTAACGACGTGCTCATCACCGAAGCCGAGCGGAAGTTCCGCTGGGAACGACCGAGTTAATTGGATTCCAAGAACGACGCCTTTCAACACGCCACAGAATGCGTCATACTCCGACATCGATTGGACCCAGAGTCCAAGGAATAAGACTCATGATGACCAAGATAAAAGACCTCGCTCAAGAACCCGCCCGCAGTCCCCGCGTACGCATCGGCGGTTACGTCCTGCTCGCCCGCATGGCTGACAAGGGCCGCGCCACAATCAACGGCACGGCCGGCGAATATCATTTCGACTGTCCGGTCGACAACATGCTCTTTGGCTTCAAAGGCGTGAAAGGCGCGGAGGTAAAGCCCTTGCTCGCGTCCGGTGCGAGTGACGACGAAATCGCCGCCTGGCTGGACACGCACGGCACACCTAGGACAGCGGCAGAAATCACGGCCTGGGGGGATTCAACCATTGCCACCAGCCTCTACAACGACCCGGAGAAAAGAGATTGGTTTATCACGGAATGCGAGCGTCTCGGGCTGAAACCCGAAACCGCCACCTTCTGCGACTATCTGGATGCGGATGACCGCGCCAGCTTTCCTCATCGCGCCCGCGGGAAAAGCGTGCTGGTTATCGGCTTGGATCCCGCACTCATTGATTTCTCGTCACCGGACTTCGCCGCCTTTCCTGCATGACTGCCGCAAAGGTGTTGGCGGGACTTACCGCCGCCGAAGAAGGGATGAAGGCTCTTGGCTATGTCGCGCATCAATGCCTTATCGACTTTGGTCAGACTGCGGAGGCGGTAGTTACCGCCCAACTCCAACGGCGTCAGTTCGACTGCATCCTGATTGGTGCGGGTGTCCGGGCCGCCCCAAGCAACTTCATTCTGTTCGAGAAGTTGATTAACGTCGTGCATGAACACGCGCCTCATTCCAAGATCTGCTTCAACACCAAGCCCACGGATTCGATTGAAGCATTTCAACGTTGGATTTGAGGCCGCAGACACGTCCATCGGTGCGGGTCGCGCCCTTTTTTTAGCAAACCATGATAACACCACGCATCCTCGCATTTGGCGGAAGTCTCCGCCGTGATTCCTACAACCACAAACTCGCCGCCATCGCCGCCGTCGGAGGTCGTGAGGCGGGCGCGGAGATCACCGTGATTTCACTCCGCGAATTCGCGCTGCCCGTCTTCGATGAAGACCTCGAAGCCACGATCGGAATGCCGGCAGCGGCGAAACGACTGAAAGCAATTTTTCGCGAAAATAACGGCCTCATCATCGCCTCGCCGGAATATAACAGCAGCATCACCGCCGCGCTGAAGAACGCGATTGATTGGGTCTCGCGTGGTGAGTCCGACGACGAGCCATCGCTCTCAGCACTCGCGGGCAAAACCGCCGTCGTCTGCTCTGCGTCGCCGGGCGGTCTCGGCGGGTTGCGTGGCCTCGTGCATCTCCGGGCGATCCTTGGCAGCATTGGCATCACCGTCCTGCCGGATCAAATCGCCATCGGCAAAGCCTACGAAGCATTCACGCCGGACGGCGCACTCGTGGACGAGAAGCAGCAGACCCGCGTAAAAGCACTCGGCTCGAATCTCGCCAAGCATCTGTCAAAGCTCCTGGCATGAATCAACCAACACTCCGTCCCGTCATTATGAACACTACCACCGCTCCCGACCTTACCCAACGTGCCCCGCGCAGCCCTCGTGTCCGCCTCGGCGGTTATGCCATGCTCCCGCGCGTCCTCGACAAAGCCCGTGCGTCGCTCATCGGCAAAGCTGGCGATTACAAGTATGGCAACCCGATGGACCAGCACTTCTTCGGGTTCACCGGCATCGGGCAGGACGCCTTGCTCGATCAAGTGAAAGCGGGCGCGAGCGACTGGGATCTTCTCCTCTGGGTGAACGCCCATGCGAATCCGAAGCGTGCGCCCCACGAAATCCGCGCCTGGTCCGCGTATCTGGAGACCATGCCGCTCGGCGACGCCGACGACGTTGAATGGTTCGCCGCACAGGTCAGGCGACTCAATCCCGTGCGCACTGACCTGCACACCATCATCGACTACCTCGACGCCGACGATCATGTGAGCTTCGGCGGGCAGGCCTGAGGCACCGCTCCTTTCTCCTCATTCAGGCAACCGCACCAAACCAACACTTCTATGGCAGGCCAATTCCTCGAAACCTATTTCACGCCCGACGTCCTCGCTGCGCAGGCGCACTACTACGGGCGTTCGCAAGCCATCCCGCCTCAACCGGAACGTGATCCACTCAGCACGGAGGAGGCCGAGTTCATCGCGCACCGCGACAGTTTTTACATGGCCACGGTGACAAGCGACGGCTGGCCTTACCTGCAACATCGCGGTGGCCCGGCAGGATTCCTGAAAGTCCTCGACCCGCAAACGCTGGGCTTCGCTGACTTTAAGGGCAACCGCCAGCTTCTGAGCACGGGCAACCTCGCCGCAAGCGACCGCGTGTCTCTGTTC
This sequence comes from Akkermansia muciniphila, assembly GCA_945900455.1. Taxonomy (GTDB): domain Bacteria; phylum Verrucomicrobiota; class Verrucomicrobiia; order Limisphaerales; family UBA9464; genus SIBK01. The sequence goes on along the minus strand of CAMDJH010000182.1, from coordinate 1,369 downwards.
CTGATGGATTACCCCCATCGTGAGCGCCTGAAAATCCTCGGTCACGCCCGCGTCCTCGACGCTCGTGAACACCACGACCTCGCGAATCAACTGACTCCGACACTCGAACTGAGCGGAAAGGTCGAGCGCCTGTTTTTGATCAATGTGGTCAGCTTCGATTGGAATTGCCCGCAATACATCACGCCGCGCTACACCGAGGAGGAAGTTCGCGCCGCCGATCGCCCGCAAGATTGAAGGCAACGAACGTTTCGCTGCCATCGACCGAGCCGTCGCGAACGAGGGCTGGAAGATCGTTCGTCACGCGCATCGTCAAGAAGGCGCTGGCAAAGAAAGCCACATCGTAGAGTTCACCAGGAAAGGTAGATGACCGAACAAACTCCACCGCCCGTCCTTCCGTGGGACGCGTACAATCAGAAGCTCGTTTCCAATGTCCATCCGGCAAACTGGAAGAATCCCACGCCCGCCCCGCGCTACAACCTCGTCGTCATCGGCGGTGGCACGGCAGGGTTGGTTTCCGCCGTGGGTGCGGCGGGACTCGGCGCGAAGGTCGCGCTCATCGAGAAACATTTCATGGGCGGCGATTGTCTCAACGTGGGCTGCGTGCCGTCCAAGGCCATCATCCGGGCCGCGCGAGCGGTGGCGGCGGTTCGAGAGGCGGGTGAATTCGGCGTGAAAGTTCCGCCCGGCACAACGGCGGACTTTAGCAAGATCATGGAGCGAATGCGCCGGTTGCGCGCTGACATCAGCCCGCATGACTCGGCCCAGCGATTCACGGAACTTGGCGTGGACATCTTCCTCGGCACGGGCAAGTTCACCGGCCCGGACACCATCGAGGTCGGCGGGCAGACATTGCGATTTTCCAAGGCGGTCATTGCCACTGGCGCTCGCGCTGCCGCACCGCCGATTCCCGGCTTGAAGGAGGTTCCCTATCTCACGAACGAATCGCTGTTCTCGCTGACCGATCTGCCGAAGCGTCTCGGCGTCATCGGCGCTGGCCCGATTGGTTGCGAAATGGCGCAGAGCTTCGCGCGCTTTGGTTCGGAGGTTTTCCTGGTCGAGGCGGAGCACGGCATCCTGCCGCGTGAGGACCGCGATGCGTCGGAGATTGTCCGCACCGCGATGGAACGTGATGGCGTCAAACTCCTCTGCTGCGGCAAAGACCTCATACTCGCCAAAGACCCGAACGGCGTGCGCTTGCAAGTCGGCTCGCATGGCCAAGGCTACGATTTCTTGGTCGATCAACTTCTCGTTGCCGTCGGCCGCGCACCAAACGTCGAGGGACTTGGACTCGAAACCGTCGGCGTCGAGTTCGATAAAAAAGGCGTGAGAGTCAACGACCGTTTGCAAACGGCCAATCCGCGCATCTATG
>CAMDJH010000181.1 GCA_945900455.1 Akkermansia muciniphila | reverse complement strand
CAGTGGCAGCCCAACCGAGTGCCTGGCTGCCCTGGAACTATCCGCATCCCGCCACGGCGTAGAACCCGGGATTGCGCCGCCAGATTGCCGTCCCCTGCGGCTTACCCTATTGAATCGGAACACATCCGCACGCTTGCCGAAGCAACACGCTTCATAGTGGGTCGATACTTAATGATGTGGTGGGCAAAGGCGTTTTTGGAGGCGGCGGCGGCCGAAGCAGCGGCGAGCGAGATCCCGAGTGCGAACAGAGTGGGGAAGGATCGGAGTTTCATCGTACGGCAGGTTGACGGATCAGAGTCCGGTGAAGGGGGGCGGGATACTGCTGCGCCACTTCAACTGGAACTGGATATCCTCGATGTTGCCGACGTTGATGCCGCCGGCCACGAGCAATACATACCGGTCACAGAAGGGCGTCGGTTCCACCTGTCCGTCGCGGATGTCGGGATTCAGCTCGCCGTCCCCGTTGACTCCAGCAGCAAGGATGAACCGGAAGGCGTTGACCGATGCCCGCTCGGGATCGTCGTAGTAAAGGGGTAGATTAAAGCTCAGGAAGGCCGGTGCGACCGCAGGATTAAAGGGATGGAACCGCTGGATCTCGATCTTGCCGTGTTGAATCAGCTCCAGTCGGATCCGCTTGCTTTGGGTCACTCCCAGCCCGAGGACCTGGGCCGAGAGACTCTTGACACGGACGTTCCAATCGCCGCGGAAGGCATCGATCAAGGCGGGCTGCCGTCGCCCCGGCACGGCGGACTTGCGGGAAACTTGGCCGTAGGTGAGCGGGAACTCAAGACGCAGTGAGTAGGGAGACTCCGACGGAAGGGATGCGGCCAGCAGGTATGCACGAAAGCGCTTCTTGTTCAGGGCCGTAAAAGCGTCATTCGGGCTGGTCTCAAATCGATTGCGCTGCGGATTGTAAACCACATCCGAGAACCCAACGATGTCTTCTCTGAGCGAGATCGTGGCGTCAAATTCCGCCGTGCCCCCTTCCCGCGTGTCGCGTAGTTTTCGATCCCACGCATGGAGCGCCAGCCGAAAGTTGTCGGCGTCCGCGGCGCGATAGACATTGAAGATACTTTCGGGTTGGGTGAAGTCGTCGTAGAGACCGCCGCCGATAGTTTCACTTACGCCATCCCGGCGGAGGTAGGGGTTTTCGTAAGGCTCGCTCCAACGGACGGCGAGCATCTGCGAGAGGACGTAGAGCTCGCGGACGTATTCGCGGAGGGCGTTCTCGTAATCAATCTCGGCCTGCTCCTGCTCGAAGATGAGCGCGGGATCGTGATACCACTTGGCGAGGTTGGAATCCTGATAATAGATGTGGTTCTCGACCAGTCGGTCGATGCGGGCCAGCAAGCCCTGCACGGAGGCCACGGCCAACTGCGCCTGCGCTGCCGCCGACTCGATGTCCAGGATGTATTGGTTCTGCTGCAGGAGCAGGTTCCGGATCGCCGACGCGGCGTTGATGTTGTTGATCTCGACCTGCTGGATGGCTTGAGCACGGCCGATCAGGTTTTGAAAAACTGCAGACTCGATGGCACCGGGATTGTAGGTCACGCTGACGCCCGTGGTGAATTTGGGCTTGGGACCATCCCCGAATGTTACGCTGGCGGAGGCCGTGATCGAAACCGAGTTCGCAATGCCAATGGCCAACTGGTAAGCAGCGATCTTATCCTGTGTGCCCAAGATGACTCCATTGATCGCGCCATTCCGCTCTTCCTCAATGCGAATTTGCTGAGGGATGGTGTCAATTCGATTGCGGGCGCTGGCCAAATCCGCGAATGCGCGAAGCATTGAGAGCATAGTCTGGCCCAATTCACTGCCGTCGCGCAGTTCCGCAGAGTTGATACCCGACTTCAACATCCGGTCGATCTTGGCATAGAGATCGTCCTGAAACTGCTGGCGGCCCGGCCCAGTCTTCAGGCCGGCATAGGAGTCGTCGTCCGGATTCAAAAACGTGGCGGTACGCAACTGTTCCGTGAAGGTCGCCTTGAGATTTTGCGCGTCGCCGATAACCGCGTTTTCGGCCTCTTTCCGCTTCCACAGCGTCTGTTCGGCCTTGCTATAGGCAGTGGCGGCCTTGCCGGCGAGGCCGTCCACCGACGTAATCTCTTCGGTAATATTCTTAGTCGAGGAATTCAGGGAGAAGCTGTTCAGTTTCGGGATTTCCCCGTGGCGAATCCGGTCGATGAACACGCCGGCCGTCGCCGCGGTAACGCGCACCTGATCCACCCGACAGAGGCCGTAGCCCTCTTCGTCTTCTTCCAGCGTGGCGGCGAGCGGGAGCGCGGCGAGGTATTGAGCATGGACGCCCTTCTGCATTTCGCGCATAGCGTCGTCGAGCATCTGCGGACGTTCCGCCGCGCGATTGCCGCCGGGCGCGCGCTGCTTATCGAAGTAAGCCGCGCGCCAGAGGCGGTCACCGATACCGACGACGGCCTTGCCGTAGCGGTCCAGCACGTTGCCCAACAGGTAGCCCGCCGTCTGACTGTCCTGTCGGTTGGTATAGTGGGAGTCCGGCAGCAGGTCGGTGTTGAAAAACGTGTATTGCTTGAACCGCTCGTTCAGCGGCTCGACGGCGCGGAGTTCGCCGGTGCGGTCACTCTCCAGAAAGTCGAGCGCAGCGGTGATCCCTCGCTGAAAGTGTAATCGAGCGTAGCATAGCTCAGTGATATTCGCGCCGCGATACCCAATCCCAGCGGCCGAACCAGGGCAACCGACGGGAAGCTGGTTCTCTCCGCCCGGCTTTTCCCCTTCGCCGATGACGTCCGGAAACGCGACGCGCAGCCCATCGAGGAGGTTTGCATTGCCCGCGACCAGTTGTCCCTGGAGCAGGGCTTCCAAGGCTTCCCACACGACCAATTGCGCGACTTCGTCATCGGCAGGTGACAGGGAGTTGGTTCCGTTCCGAAGAGCCACGGCACTGGCGATGGCCTGCTGGAGCAAAGGGAAACTACCATCGCTCACGCGTTCGCCGGTGGCGTTGACACCGAGATAGTCTTTGCGGAGGTCGTTGCGGGTTTTGCCCTTGGGAAAGCCGTTCAAATAGAGACGGCCCGAGATGAGGTTCGAGGCGGCGGGTGCGAGCTGCGGGGAGATTTCGGCCCGGGTCGGGAGCGGCGCCGAGAGCAAGGTGACGAGGGCAATCAAGCCGGGACGCAAGGAACGGAGGAGGAACTTCATTGGGCACCTCCATGAACCGCGAGAGCTGCGAGTGGCCCCGTGACGAGACGAAGAGAACGATTTACCGCCACTCCCGAAGCGCCGAAGCCCGTGCCAAAGCCGGATTGGGGCGGAGGAAGCTGTGGCGGAGAGCCAGATTCGGGAACAGCGAATACTTCCGCGGGCGTAGTCGGCAGGATCTGCGGCCCAAGGTTGCAGACCATGCGATAACGCGGCAATTCCTTGCACTCGCCGCTCGCGCCAAGCCGGGGATGGGGGTGACGAATATCGTCGTCGATGCCATAGCCGCATTCGGCGGAAAGCAACCACTCGCCGGGTCGGTCACCTTGTGCGACCCGATAGTTGTAATCCTCGTCCTTGAAGTTATCGGCGCGGTTGGCCGACTGCCCGTTGGCACCCGTGAACAAGCCAGCGGGATCGAAGTTGTCGGAATAGAAGCTCGTTCCCGGCAGGTTCGCCGGTCCGAGATCGAGATCAAAGCTGGCGGCATACGCGTGCTGCACCGTGAGAAGGTTCGCCCGGACGGCGGGTTGGGTGGGATCGTTGCCTCCGGGCACGTTCAAGTCCGCTGGCACGCTGCCGCCGCTCGAGAAGAAGACCTGGAAGAAGTTGAGGGCGTATGGCGAGTTCCTCGGCGATGGCAATGGATAGACCGTCGTGGCGGCCGCGAAGGGATTGCCGTCGCCGGTAACCTGCGCTGTGTAGCCGTTGCTTCGGGGCGTGGCGTAGGTGTAGCGGCGCGTGAGGACGTCAAGCGACTTCGGGTTCGTGCCGTCGCCCATGCGCCAGATGAGAGCAGTGCCCGGCGCGTTCCGAACTTCGAACAGAACTTCCAACGGGGCCGGTCCGAAAACCGGAGTCGCCAACAAGGCGGGGTCGCTGTTGCCGACCAACGTCAGATCTTGGATCAAACGTAGTTCGACCGGCTTGGCCGTAGTGCCCAGCGCCAGATCAATGCCAGCGGTGGCGAAGGCGGGGAATGCCATCACCGGCAAGACGCGAAATTTTGCGGCCAGTGCCTGCTTCGCGGGAGTGTCGCAATCCAACGGGAAGTGCGGGAGCGTAAAGCGGGAATCCAGTCCTGGAACCAACGGGTCCGCGGGCCGAAAACCGCCGAGCAGCGACGACAAGTTCAGAGGAATCCCTGGCAGTCGGCGGAACAGAAAGGAACCGTCGGCCGCCGCTTGGGCCACTTCACCGATGGCGAGACCGTTGAGGGCGACCGGCGCGGGAAGCGGGTTGCCCTGGATGTCTGTGACGCGCCCGGCCAAGTCAAACACCGGCTGACCATGCAGCCGGAGCGACCACTTGAGCCGGAACGGAGGGCCAGCGTTTTCGAGGGCCAGCTTCCAGTCGCCCCGCGTGGCAGCCCCGGAATCGATGAACTGCGAGGCAAACGACTGCACCGGACGGCGTGCCGACGGGAATGAGAGGTTTCGTAAGGACGAGATGTCGCCGCGATTAAGGAGGAGTGCCTGTTTGCCGTCGGGACCGATCAACGTGGCGCGGATGTCCCGGCCCGCGGGGCTGTCGAGGTCCAAATCAACCGCCATGTCCAGCAGGACCATGTCGGTCGTGAAGTTGACCGTATTGGTGAATCGGGACGATGAAACTTGGATTGGGGCAGCGAGTCCTTTGAGGACGACAGGCTGGGTACCTGTCTCGGGTTCGTTTAGCAACGGCCGGCGGTTGGCGAACGGTCGTGGATTTTCCCGACGAATCGAGAAACTGCCCTCGACCCGGATCGACTGGCGGAGGAGTCCATACACGACCTCGGTGTAGCGACCGGTGATCTCGTAGCCCGCTAGCGGGGAACCGCGCACGAGCGAGCCATTGAGAGTGACCGAACGGTAAAGCGGAAAGGGATAGGGGTTCAGGTCGTCCAGTTTGCCATCGCAGTTCCAGTCCACGTCCTCCCTGGTTTTGTCGAACAGGTCGTAAGGCGGGTTATTCTGGTCGCCGGGTGGCAGCACATAACCACCGCTCAGGGAAAAGGCATTGCCCGCGGCGTCAAGAACATGGCCGATGAGCGGGACATCGACTGGCCAGAGGAGCGCGTTGCGGCTATCAATGAAGCCGCGGACGAGACCGGGAATCTTTGGGTCTTCGTAGAAACTGAGGTGGAGATCGATCTCCGGCAGCGCATTGCGACGCCCATTGGCCGTCTCCGCCCGGGCCGCGCCACGCCATTCTCCGCTGAGTCCAGGAACATGGGCGACGACTTCGAACTCACGGTTCCCCGCGGTCGTCACCAGCTTGAGCCGTCCACGGTACGTGCCCTGCACAAGATGAGTGCGGTCTATATAAAGTTTGATAACGTCGTTTTCGATCGTGGTGACGCCTTGGATGTCGCTTAGTTGCAGCCACGGAGCGGGCGTGCCCGGGGCGTCGGTGGGAGTCCACTCCAAACGCCAGAGCAGGATGCCGCCTCCGGTGTTGGCCAGCGCCAGTTGTTGAGTGTCTTCGCCAGGCAAGAAGACGAGGTGAGTCTGGTTGGTCGGGCCGAGCGGCGTTGGGGAAGCACTCAACTTCAGATCCTCCGGTCCCGGGTAGTTACCCTGAGGTTCGGCATCGGCATCGCCGCGAACGGAAGACAGCAGCTTCGGTTGGAGCCTGAAAGAAGCCGACTTGAGGTTGACCCAATAACCCTTGTTGGCGTCGAAAACGGAAAAATCGTCCACATCCCCATCGGCCGGCGTGAACTTGTCGTAGAGGCCAGCCTCCCAGCGAAGAATCGTGTCATAGTCCAGCCCGGCGGCAGCGAACACGGCACCGATGGAGACGGGCTCGGTGAGGTTGCCCGTCCCCGTCGGCACACTGATCAGATTCCAGCCGTTGAAGAGATCGACCGGTGGCACCTGCGCCGGAGCCGTTCCAATGATTTGCCAGGCCGGCACCGCTTGGTTCACATAAATCCAGTAGGCTCGTCCGATCTCGATTGGGCCGAGGATGGCAGCTCCATTTGCCTCAGGCGCTTTGGAACCGGGACGGGCAAACGTCAGCCAGTGAGTGGCGGTGGCGTCGCGCGATACGGTCCAGGCAGCAACGAAGTTGTCACTCAACGCGGAAAAGACTGCCGCGGGGTTGGCGTCCAGCGGGAGAACTTGGAAGGCAACGAGGTTCCAGCCGGGATCCAGTTTGATTATTTGGGTCTGCGCTGGTTCGGCTGCAGCGAAAGTGGGAAGCAATCCAAACCAGAGGAAATGCGCCAGTGTGAGCGAGCCGAGAAGGACTCTTTTTGACGCCATAGTGAAACCCTTGTATTTGATGGATGTCCCATCGTCGAGAGCCGAATTGAGCCAAATGGTCTGTTCAGAATCCGGTCCGTTACCCTCGGCATCAGATCTCTCGGCCGCATCGCTCTTGATCGCAACGCAAAAACGAAGTTCGCGAAGACCGCGTTCCTGCGCCACCTCCGAAAAGCTCACGGAGTCCAACCGCTGGCAATTGGTCAGAGATCTGTCACGACCTGATCCGTGAGGCCGGTTGGGATTCATTGTCGCCGTCGTTCCGTGGGTTTGGTGAGCCGGCATGAGCCGCGCTTCAAGTGTTGCGATGCCAACGAAGTCTTAACGCCTCCGCGAACTCCGCGCGCCTTCGGTGGATTCTTGCCAGTTCATCCAGGAATATAACTGCGTCGGCTTCGGAGCGCTGCTCTCGCAACATTTCGGCTGCGGCCGCGGCGAGCAGGGCGACACGACCATTTCGAACCCGATCAATGCGTCGTCCGTCTCCCATCGCGCGGCGAAACCGCCGCGCGAAAGATAAAATGTCGTCCAGTAGAGGGTCCGACTGGGGCGAGACTGTTGGGATCTTGGTCACGTGCGGCGGTCAGGCGTGCAGCGTTACCACTTAAAACTGGGCCATTCCCCTTTTACGCGGAGGCCCTGAGGTGAACACCCCAGCTTTTCGGCTTCTGCTCGAACCGTTTTCTCGAACGCGCGATACTCGTCCGAAAACCAGTGGAACGAGCGGAGAAGTTTGGGGAGCGAGGCCAGGCGTTGTTTCGGCGGCGTTTCAAAGATGAACTTTCGCGTGCCCTCTTCCATGAAAAGAGAAACGTAGTCGCGTGTCAGCCCGGGGAAGTGGCTCAACCACTCCCGGCAAAATCGAGCGGTTTCGAGGTTCCTGTCCGCCAGGGCTTTCTCGGTGATATGTTCCAGCAGATAAAGCTGGGCGTGGTGGATGACAGACGTGGGTTGGAGCCTGGCAAAATCGCGGAGCAAGGCCACCTGCACGAGGTAAAACGGCCAGAGGTTTTTCGCGCCAAGGTATTTTACGCGTTCGCGGTCGGTGCCGAAGTGCTTCGATTCCCGGCCGCCTTCGAGGGACTTCCGCACTTCGTATGCGAAACCGAGCACGAACTCGCCCAGGTGCTCCTCGACGTTCGGATGGTTGCACAGGTGATGGATGGTCTCGTGAAGGCACTTGAGATCATTGTAATCGCCGTAGATTCCAATCCCGGCATCGTGGGGAGTTGAGATTCCGAGCAACATGGGAGGGGATTTTTGAGTCGGCATGGGTCTCACATGCAAATGGATTCGTAACTATTCAACGATTTGCAGGGCGATCAGGAGATTGCTCGCAGGCCGTTGCTTCGGCTAACTCTCTTCGATCACAAGAGAGAAACCATCAAGCTAAAGACAACGTGATCTTTTTCCCGGCAGTAGCAGATCGGATCGGCAGTTCATCCGGCCAGATCCAAACCCGTGAGCGCCCCGGCGGCCTCTTGAAATTCGATTCGAGAACCGCCGGATCAATTCACCGTGAAACCATTGGCGATTGTCCGCAGCACTCCTCCAGCGTTGTTAAATCGCACGCGTACACTCCGGGCACCGGTGGCTGTGGCTGCGTCAATGCTGAATGTCGCGAGCACCAGCGTCTGGCTCGGGCGGGAGATTCCGCTCACGATGATTCCTGTGCCGGTCGTGGTGACTGAAAAGACGGCGACGTTTGCTGCGGGAAGACTCGGCGTGAGCGCGGGGTCGAGTTCGATCACCACGCTCACCACTTTGCCCCGAGCGCCGCTGTTTGGGAGCACCGTGTTAGCCCGCCGCCCACGGAGCCGACTGTGGTGAAGTGGGTGCCGGCAAATCCCGCGTTGTCATACGCTGAGACTCCAGTGCGCACAGTCCGGTATAATCGCTTCGCTCGTCCGGTCGCGCCTCCGCCTTCCACGATGCCACCGATGTCGTCGCCAGCGACGGTGACGCTAGGCGCGATGATGCTCCAGGGTGTGGTCAGATCGTCCGTGGCCTCGATGCGGTAGATGCCGCCCTCGACTCCGCTCCACATCAGCGTCACGTCGCCCGTTCCGCTATTCATCGAGAGCGGGCCCGCGCTGTCCGTTTTGAAAGGGCCCGCAATCATTGCCGTCGTCGCCAGGTTCACATTCGCCAGCACACGGCCCACCTCCGTATCCAGCGCCTCGCACATCGCCTCGTAGTAATTGCGAGTCGTCGCCGCCGCGTCATAGCTGTGCAGATCGTTCGGCGGGAAATGCAGCGGCGCATGCGGCGCATTAAACGCAGCCCACGCGAACCATGGCCCGGTGCGGGAATTAATCCATCCGATGACGTCGTTCGCCGTATCCGTCGTCGCATACGTCGTCGTCGCCACCGCCACATTATTCGTGATCTTCGTCCAAGCCGAATAGTCCGGCAGCGCTCCGATGATCGTCCCTGCAAAATGCGGCCAACCGCCGATAGTGCGCGGCGTATCGTCCGTCCCTGCGCCGGAGTTGAGATGCCACTTCCCAAACATCCCGAGCGAATACCCGAGCCCGGGATTCGCCGCGAAAGCATCCGGCAGGGTGAACTCCGAAGCCTGCAACTGCGGACTCGTCGCCCCCCGTGAGTTGCGCGCCGATGCCCGTGCGAAACGGCTGCCGTCCCGTGAGCATCGAAGCCCGCGTGGGCGAACAAGTGGGATGCGCGTACGCATTGCGAAACAGCACACCGCTAACACCGCGCTTACTCAGCCTTCACATCGCGCCACAGCCAGCGCATCGTGTCCGGGAACATCGAGGCACCGTGTTTCCCGTTGTGGTTGCCTTCCCCAAGAACAAACTTGTAATCCCAACCGGCGAATTTTAGTGCGGCGGCCATGTCTTGATTGGCGAGCGGCCAGTTGCCGAACTGGTTGTCGACATCGTTGCGGCCGTCTTGGAGAAACACGCGTATCTTGCGGCGCGACTCCAGCAGCTTTTTCAGCTCGGGAGTGTTGTAAATCTCGTTGGAGTTCTCCAGCTTCGTCTTGCGGATTGCCGAAGGATAAATATAACCGCCTCGGATGTTGGTGAAGCTGCCGATGTGGCTCACCACTTTGCGGAAGGCATCGGGCCGCTCCCACGCGGCGACAAAGGCACAGATGCCGCCGCTGCTGCCGCCGACGCTGGCGCGCTGTTCGGGATCATTCGTGAGATTGAACTGCTTGCCCACCTCCGGAAGGATTTCTTCCAGCAGGAATCGTGCATACAAGTCGTTCGGTGAATCATACTCGAAACTGCGGTTGCTGCGCGGCTTGGCCTTGGAATCAGCGGCAGGAAAGCTTCCCGGACTGATGAAAATGCCGATGGTCACGGGCATCTGCTTCGCGTGAATCAGGTTGTCGAAGACAAACACAGCATTATTCGGCCCGGCGAAATCATTGTCCTCCGGCTTCGCCTTGCCGCCGTCTTGAAACACCATCACCGCCGCCGGTTTGGAGCCGTTGTATTGCGCAGGCACATAGACCCACCAGTCGCGCACCGTGCCGTCGAAAATCTTCGAGTGCCACTGAGGCATCGGGATCACCTTGCCGTGGGGCACTCCTTCTTTGGGAAGCGAATCGGCGCCGAGGACGTACTGGGCGTTGAAGTCCTCCGTGGCATCGGCGGCGATGATTCTGGAGGCGAGGAGGAGCGGGAGAAGCAGACGAAGTTTCATAATTGGAGAGTGCATGGATTGAGGCATGAAAACTGACGGACGCGCAAGCGATCTCCTGGCTTCCGCAGGGTGGCGGAGCCACGCCGGAGGAAAAGGCATTCCCCGGTGGTACTCTTTGCGCTCTCTCTGCGTTCTTTGCGGTCAAACTCTTCCAACAGAAGCCCACGCAAAGAACATCGATTCGTACTGTCTTTGTCTGCCTCGTTTCCTTCGTTTGCTTCTGTCATCATTCCGACAACATCGGGATGCACAGATCGCCAAACAGCTCAACGACGTGATGGTGTGGTGCGAATGGGACACGGCGGCGCGAATGAAGAAGTTCATGAACTCCGCGGAACTGCGCCAGGCGATGGAGAAGGCGGGCGTCGTCGGGAAGCCCACCGTTTCGTTCTTCGACAAGATGGATGTAATGAGCGTGTGATGTGCTGTCGGTGACAGGAATTCCGTCGGGCCGGGAAATGATTGATTGGACAGGTTTAAGCAGCTTGATTTGGGTGTGTGCGACGTCGGTCACAGTTCGTTGACCGCTAAGGATCGCTATAAATAAATGTCCACCCATCGCCGTGCTGGAAGTCGGGCTTGTCCCGCGTCACGTGAAGGTAGGCCACATGTCCGTCCACAAAAGCCGCCCCGCCGTAGCCCAACCGCTTCTTGTCGTGCCAATAGGAAATCTCGAACGGGTTCATGCGCCCATAATACGCGGCAAAGGTGTTATCTTCGACCAAAAAAGTCTTCCCGGGGCTTCGCACCTGATCGAATCGTTTGCCGACCAAACCCAGCTTGCCGTCATTGTTGTTGGCATCGCTGTTGTATATGTAGCTGCTGCCGAAGTGGTCGTAGATCGTCGGCTTGCGTGCGGGCCATGCCGCCCCCGGCAAGGTCCCGTTGTCATCGGGACAGGAAAACACGAGCGCCGCGCCACCGGTGGTGTTCGACACCACGGTGGAGACACCGACATACTGGTTCATCACCCGAAGTTGCCCGGGATATTCCGTGCCCTGCTTGCCACCGTAGTTCGAATACGCCCAAACCGCATCATAGACATCGGACGGATTGGAGAAAAAGCTCGGTGTAAACCTTGGGCCGCACATAGCCAGGCGGTTCTGACAGACCGTCTCCCCACCAACAAGTGGCCGCATTGAAAACGAAGTTTCCTTTCGGCCCCGGATAGACGGTCGCCGTGTAGAGGCCGTCCCCCTTTGACCCTTGGGTGCCGTTGCGGGTCTTCCCGGTCGATACCACTTGCAGCCCGGGAATTTCAGCCGGCAGCCCCATCCATTCCCAGCCGACCAGACCGGGAATGCCGTCGCCTTTTTTCATGCCTGTTCCCTCGAAAATCCAGTGCTCCGGAAGAGTGCAGGTCCACGCGGCGCCGCCGGTGACCGGGGGCGCATTACGCGCGCCGATGAGTTCGGATTCGCTCGGTGTTTGATAAGGAAACTTGCTCGACCCAGCCCATTCTTCCGCGCCCGGCAGAGACGGACCAAAGGCATCGATCCGACTGAAGATGCGGTTCGGTGTACCGCGTGCGGAGGGTCGCGGATCGATCCGACCCCAACAGGTGTCCCCCGAGAAAAAGCCGGCATTCACCCCGGCTGCGACCGCGGCTTTGAGATGGTCATACATCTCGATCGAGTAGTATTCATCGTGACCGACGCGGCCTGGGCTCCCGTCGAGGCAATGAAGTGCCTTCGATTCATCAGCGGACCATCGGAAACTGCTTCTCGCTGTTCAGTGGGTGGTGTCGGATCGGCTCCCGGTGTGGGTGGTTTCATGGCGGAAGTTCAGTGAGCCGTGACGCGGAACAGGTGCAATGAATCCGCCGCGGATATCGCCTCGGTGAATTCAGCCCGTCCCTGGTCATCGGCGGCGACTTCCCGGACTCGCTGCCACACGACGCTCCGACGGTCCGGGCCGGCGTGACCGATCCAGCCGCAAAGCAGGCTGTCCCGCCCTTCGATCAAGCCGGCATTCTGAGCGGTGCATTCGTAGCCGGAAAACTCGTGCAGCTGGGTGAGCTCTGGTTGCGCGGCGACCGTGCCAGCGCAAAGACTGACAAGGAGCACCCCGACGGAAATTACTCTTGAGGAGATGTCAGGGCACATAAAATCACGTCTGATTAAGGACATCCGGATTCTGCCGTCTGCCCGTCACAGTCACAGCAACGTACAGAGGAACTCGGCGTATGAGGGATACGCTGCACCTATCATCCCGCTCTGTCCATCCCCGAAGTGGTGGGCCACCTGTTGTCCGCCGGGGTTGAGTACGACCACGTGGACTCCGTCGCCCTGCGCAAGACCTTCTATAGCGGGAACAGCGACGCCGTCGTTACCCCGATTCCCTGCGAGGGATTGCCTCCAGTCGCCTCCGATTTCGACACTCCGGCGCGCCGTCAGGACATCCTGGACAGGCAGCGCCACGGACAGAAGCGCAGCAAGGCGACGATCTTCCAACCTTCCCGCCCGATCGCGGCGTCGATGAGCTGAACTTTTTTCATGGGAGATCTGAGGCAGTGATTTAGAAACATGAGGGAAAATCGTTCGATCAACTGCGTCCCATCGAACCCTAGCGTATAGCGGGGAACATTCAGACGTGGATCAGCGCCCGAGGATCGGATCGGTGAAATATCGGGGGATATAAAGACTCGCGAGCGCCTCGGCGGCCTCCTGACATTCTGCTACTGAGAGGCCGCATGAGTTTTTTGACCATACGGGTGTACAATCGTACGATCGGAATTACGGCGGAAGATATTCTGCCACCCACACTGGCCGAAGAGGCGGATTCAATTGTAATCTTTGGAGTATGGCTTAACGCAGGCGGAAAAAGCTCTCCTGGCCGGCGGTCTTCACGGCGTAAACATACTGGCCATCCTGAATGGACGGCGCCACGTGCAGTGGAGTCCACGGACCTTGCGGGTCGGGAGCGGACTCCAAGGTCCATCCAATGGCGTAGTCGGGCCACGAGAGTATGACGGCGTTTGCGATGGCCAGCGCGGGGTCTGGGAAAGGACAAGTGAGCGAACCTTGTTCCATGACGTCGGTCACGAGCGGTTCGATCACGACATTTGAGGCAACCGTGCAAAAGCGATTATTGATCACAACTGCGGTATGAGTGATGCCACCGCTGGTGCCGAATACCGGATCATTGCCCAACAAAACAATGCCACGCGTGAGGTAACTATTCAGCACAATTCATCCCTGTGAGCGGTAGATGGGCGGAATAATTATATTTTATTCGGAAATGCTGGACACAGTGTTGACGGACTGCCACACTCGTCGACGTGTACAGGTATTGCGGGAAAGAGTGGTCGCAAGAGGACATC
>CAMDJH010000180.1 GCA_945900455.1 Akkermansia muciniphila | reverse complement strand
GGGTGCCCTTCCCCTGCACAACAAGTTTCCCACTTTCGTAGAACACCACGTTGTGGTCCTTTTTTGCCCCGGCGAACCGGGCGTAGGGGATCTCTTTCCGCTCGTAGCCTTCCGTCCGGACGATTTCTTCAAGGATTTGGGCCTGTTCGCGGGTCAGCTTGCACGTATGGGAATTGAGAGTCGTACTCACGGAATGGCGGTTTGACGCTATCCACCGATACGGCCATTGGGGTCGCCACAGTTCATGGGCGTTGCCTCGCCTGCGGTGGTGCGGAACTCATCAAGTAGCCAATCAAGTCGATGGCTTGGGGATCCGTCATCGCGTCGAGCTGACCTTCCGGCATGAACGATAGCGACGACGAAGTTTCTTCCTGGATCTCCGTCCGACTCACGGTGATCGACTCGCCAATCATCTCAAGCATCACGGCTTGCGCGTTCCGGCTGCGAAGGATACCGCTCAAGGATCGTCCGTCCTTGAGCGCCAGAGTTGTCTGCTGGAACCCCGCCGGCACGACGGCGCTCGGGAAAAGGATGTTCTCCAACAAGTAATCGAGGTTTTGCCGACCGGCACCGGTAAGGTCCGGGCCGATGCTACCTCCCGTCCCATAAAGTTTGTGGCAGGTGCCACACGTCGTCGCATAAAGCTTCTGGCCGTCGATCGGATTCGCGCGCTGCAAGGCGTCGGGAGTGAGCTTTTGCTGCCACCGGCGGAGAGCCTGCTGCCGGGTAGCGTCGTCGGTATCCTGCAGGGTACCCCAAGTCTCGGTCAATCGGCGTGTGAGCGTCTCATTGTTAAATCCACGAATCTGCCGCGCCTGGACGACCCCGAGGTCCGTTCGTCGGAACTTCTCGGTTCCAAGGGCGTCGAGCAACTTCGCCGTCCAGGCAGGTCTGGATAACAGTGCGTTCATCACGGGGGCACGCTCGGCGCCATATAGATTTGGCCATTCGGCGATGAGGCGGTCGGCGATCGTTGAGTCGTCGAACAAGGCGAGCCCGCTGGCCGCCACTCCGGAAAGTTCGCGAATCGGCAGCAATTGCTCGCAAATCCCGCGCAAGCCTTCCGCACGCGCATCGATCAAAGATTGCAGTGCGGCGCGGCGGCGCGGCAGATCGGCCTCCTTGCTGAGGGCGACCTCCTTTATTTGGTCGAGAGCCCGCCCATCGCCAAACAGCGCGCTCAGATCGCGAATACGGTTCTTCAGCGGATCATCGGCACCGGTTCCGAGTTTGGATTCAATCGTACTCCAAGGAGTGGGTTTGGTAACTTGACGTCGACCGGCAAAGCCATCCGCAAGCCCGTCAAGAACCGCTTGCCGTGACACCGTGGGAATATTCTGGGTGATGGCAGCGAGCAGGGCGTCCACACGTTGAGGGGCGCCATCAATGTCTTCGGCAAGCCGGCGTGCGCCCAATCGCTGCACACGCGGGATGCGCGCGGTGGCAATCAAATCAATGAACCGTGCGTCCGTCGTGGCCAACGGCTCGATGCCATACCACAGCATCAAGGATAAGTTGCGGTCGTCAGCGTCTTCGGAGCGAGTCAGCAGCGACTGCGCGAGCGCCGGACGTTGCGCGAGCGGAAGTTTCTGGAGCAGGGAAGCCAGCGTCAGGCGGACGAGTGCGGACGATTCAGATGCCGCGATGCGTGGAAGATCGAACTCCACAATGCGCTTGAAAGATTCGGCCACCGCCGGGCTCGAGTGGGCGGCGTCTTCCATGAGGCGAATCGCCCAGGCCCGCTCGTTTTCCGAGCCGGACAGCTTCATTTGCAGCAGGACGGGCTCGACTCCGCCGGACACGTGCAGCGCCCACAGCGCGCGAAGCCGGGTGACTACGTTCGGGTTTGTTTTTGCCAACCGATCCAGTTCGTTCCGGACCGCACTCAAATCAACGCCTCGCCGCGCGCGATCCGCGAGAATACGGCGCGCCTGCCGGGCCTCCCAGTCATTGGCACTGGTTTGTAGCGTTGCGAGATCAACGTCGTTGGCTGTCGTTAGATCGTGCGTTGGTCCCCTTTTCGGTTCTCCGTAGCCAAGTTTGTATATGCGCCCGCTCGTGCGGTGGATGCCGTCTTGGTCGTGGCATTCACCGGCATCGCTCCAGTCGCTCACGAAGACACCTCCATCCGGTGCGGCGACCAAGTCGATGCCTCGGAACCAGGGGTCGGCAAAGAAGAAGGCGTCGGGCTGATGGCGTCCGATGAAGCCGCTGCCTCGGCGGTCGAGTTTCTCGACGTTGAGCCGTCGGCCATGGAAATTGATGGTGAGTAATTTTCCGCTCCACAATTCAGGCCATTGTCCGCCCTGATAAATGAGGAGACCGGTGTGAGCATGACCGCCGCCCGTCGCGCTCGTAACATCGGTCACGCCCTTGCGCACGTCGGTCCATGATTCACCGATGGCCCAGTGAACATGGTCGGCGCTTTGTTCGATCAACTCATAGACGTGCGGTGTGGGATCATCGCCATACATCCGCCGGTAATGCGCTCCGGGGACGACGTGCCAGAGATGGCCGATGACCGTGTTGATGAAGAACAATTCACCGCGTGCGTCCCAATCCATCCCCCATGGATTGGTCGTGCCTTGGGCAACCACTTCCGTGACCTGTCGAGTGGGGTGGTAACGCCAGATGCCGACGTTGATCGCCGTGCGTTGTTCGAGTGGTGCGCCGGGTCGACCGATTCGCGACGTGCTCTGGATTCCGTGACGGCCGTAGAGCCAGCCGTCCGGTCCCCAGCGCAAACCATTTGCCACGGTGTGTCGACCGTTTTGGTACTCGAATCCATCGAGGACCCTATCCGGCGGACCGTCGGGAATCGCGTCGCCATTCTCATCCGGAATGAAGAATAAGTTCGGCAACGCAAGCGCCCAGACGCCACCCAGTCCAATCTCAATGCTGGTCAGCCGTTCCGCACCGTCCCAGAAGACGGTGCGCCGGTCAAAGTGACCGTCGTTATCGATGTCTTCGAAGACGACGATGCGATCACGCAACTCCTTGTGATATCCCACCGTACGTTCCGAGTAGGTATAGTTCTCCGCGACCCAAAGGCGGCCCCGCGAATCCGTCGCCATTGCGATCGGCTGTTGTACGTCCGGCTCGGCGGCGAACACGGAAAGGCGGAACCCGGGGGGAAGTTGGGTCTTGGCGACGACTTCAGCGGCGGGCATCGGGCCGTTGGTGGCGGCCTCGGTGTTGTACGGCTGGAGGGGCGCTGGCGCTGGTGTGGCCGCGTGGCTCATGAAGGTGATCGAGCCGACGGCGAGGGCCGACGGGAGCGACCCGTGAAAGAGACGAGCCATTGCGTGAAAGGGCCGGGCAATCATACTTCCCTGATGAAATCACTGAGGCCAGCCGCCATTTTTGCTTGAAAGGGAGTACCAAGCGTCATTCGGGCCGTCGAATGCAGGAGTCGCGGGCCAGACGGTGGTTCCGGCATAGGCCCGGGTGAACCACGTGGAAAATCTCATGGCGAAAGCGCGTCCGGAAAGATCGCCGAAGGTGGCGATGCCACTGGCGTTCTCCGACTGAGTGCGCGCCTTCCTGGCGCTGGCATGGCGCTGCGAGATTCCTTCAAAGGGTGAACTGCCCACGTCGTTAAAGAGGAACGCATCCATCTCTGCCGGCGCTTCCCACATCAACATGCCCGTGGGTCGCATATCGGCCAGCTTGAACTTCGAAAACGCCTCGGGCTTGTCACTCGTGGCAAACCCGATTGTCGAGCCATTCCAGAGATAACTCGTGATCTTGATGTTGCGGCGTTTGTAATCTGCCGCCGCCTGGCCGCTCGAACGTTCAGCAAAATCCTTCGGACACGTGAGCACGCGCTCGTTGCCAAGATAATTGCCGAGCTGGCTGCGCTTGAAGTAGGCGACTTGATTTGTCCAGATGGCGTTGTCCGCCTTACCCTCGCCGCTGGGGATTCCCTTGGCGGTGCACCACGAATCACGATCTGCGCAGTCGGCCCAGCTCGCGTAGGGGATGTAGTCGCCGTTGTCCCCGGCGAAGATGTTCGCCGCCAGGATCACCTGCCGGAGGTTATTGAGATCATTTGCCAGCAATGCCCGGTCCTTCGCTTTGCCCAGTGCGGGCAGCAGCATTCCGGCGAGAATGGCGATGATCGCGATGACGACGAGAAGCTCGATCAGAGTGAACGCCCGTTCCAAACGTGCCGACATGCCGTGGATCCGAGGGGCGGACAGATTTTTCATGGGGGGGGATTTGGTTTCTTGAATTATCGAATCGCGAGAAATGTTCACCCGATCCTTGAGCAGTGACAAGGGGTTAATGTTGCACCGAATCAGGCGAGGATTTCCTTCACCACGCGTGCCCGTTCCACGCCGGTGAGGCGGAAGTCCAAGCCCTGGAAGCGGTAGGTGAAGCGCTCGTGATTGATACCGAGCAACTGCATGACGGTGGCGTGCAAGTCCCGGATATGGACGGGATTTTCAAGCACGTTGTAGCTAAATTCGTCGGTCTTGCCGTAGGTAACGCCGGGTTTCACTCCGCCGCCGGCCATCCACAGGGTGAAGCAGCGCGGATGATGATCACGGCCCGCTTCCGGGCTGTCCCATTTTCCCTGGCCCGCCACGCCCCGGCCAAATTCGCCGCCCCAGATGACGAGCGTGTCGTCGAGCAGACCGCGCCGTTTGAGATCCTTGATTAGCGCGGCGCTGGGTTGGTCGGTGTCGCGGCAACGCGCGGTGCACCAAGACGTCAGCCGGCTGTGATGGTCCCAGTCCGGATGAAAAAGCTGGATGAAGCGCACCCCACGCTCGACCAGTCGGCGGGCGAGAATGCAGTTTGCCGCGTAACTGCCGGGGCGGCGTGAATCCAGACCGTAGAGGTTGAAGACTTCGTCGGGTTCGTCGCTGAGATCGGTGAGGTCCGGCACACTGCTTTGCATGCGGTAGGCCATTTCATATTGGCGGATGCGGGTGGCAATCTCCGGATCACCGGTTTGATCCAAGCGCATTTGGTTTAGCTCGCCGAGGCCGTCCAGCATGCCACGGCGCAATTCCCGCGGGAGGCCGTCGGGGTCGCGGAGATAAAGCACGGGATCCCGGGCGTTGCGGAGCTTCACGCCCTGGTAACGGGAGGGCAGAAATCCACTGCCCCAATAGTGGTCGTAAAGCGGCTGATCGCTGGGACGCTGCATTTTGGAAATCAGGACGAGAAAGTCGGGCAGGTTGCGATTCGCACTGCCGAGACCGTAGCTCATCCAAGCGCCCATGCTCGGCCGGCCGGGAATTTGGTGGCCGGTGAGGAACTGCGTCATGGCGGGCGCGTGATTGATCTGGTCCGTATGCATGGACTTGATGAAGCACACGTCATCCGCCACGTGCTGCAAGTGTGGCAGCCACTCGCTGATGGTAGCGCCGCTCCGGCCGCAGTGGGAAAACTGGGTTGCCGCGGGCTTGATCCGTTGCGGCTGGTTTGCGGTCATCGTGGTGAGCCGCTGGCCCTGGCGTACGGATTCGGGAAGCTCGACGCCCGCCCATTTCATCAGGCCGGGTTTTTCGTCGAAGAGTTCGATTTGCGAAGGCCCGCCGGATTGCGTCAGGAATACGACACGCTTCGCCTTGGGTGCGAAATGCCGAAGACCGGGCTGTCCCATTGGCTCGACGCCGGCACCGGGCCCGGCGACGGTGCGACTGAGTAACGACTGCAGTGCCATCGCACCGAGAGAGAGCCCCGTGCATTGGCCGAGAAAATAGCGGCGGGTGATTTGCAGTGGAGACTGCGGGCCGCTCATTTCCGATTCCGGCTGGCGGACCACCGCGTCCGCGTCGCGGTCATTCATGGGTAATGGCTTCATCGAGGTTGAGCGAGAGACTCGCCACGACCATGTGTGCGGCGAGTTCGGCGGAGTTCAGGTGAGCGTCCGGCGGGGTCTGGCCGATTTGGAGAAACCTTGCCGCATCGTCTGGGTGAGCGTGGTAGTGCTCGAGAGCGCGTTCGAGTTCGCGCTGAAGCACCGTGAGTTCACGCTCGGTGGCAGCGCGGGAAAGGACTCGATGCGAGAGGAATTGGAGCCGCGCCCTTGGGTGGGTGGGCTGTTGAAGCATCTGGGTGGCGAGGGCGCGGGAGGCTTCGAGAAAGGTTTCGTCGTTGAGCAGTGTGAGCGCTTGAAGCGGAGTGTTCGTGCGCGGCGTGCGGACCTCGCAAACTCGACGCTGCGCGGTGTCGAAAAGGAACGTGGGCGCAATCGCGCGTCGCCAGAAAGTGTAGAGTGTGCGGCGATATTGGGCGGCCCCTTCGCTCGGTTCCCACTTGAACCGGCCCATAAACATCTCCTCCCACACCCCCTGGGGTTGGTAGGGCTTCACCGGCGGCCCTCCGACTGCGGGATTCAACAGGCCGGACGCCCGCAGCGCCGAGTCGCGCAACATCCAACTGGGCAGGCGAAAACGCGGTCCGCGCGCCAGCCAGCGATTCTCTGGGTCACGGGCGAGTGACGCCGCCGAGATCGCTGAGTCCTGGCGATACGTCGCGCTCGTCACAATGAGCGTGATCAGGTGCTGGATGTCCCAGCCGCTTTCCATGAACTCCATCGCCAGCCAGTCGAGCAACTCCGGGTGCGTCGGCCGCTCCCCCTGCAAGCCAAAGTCTTCGGCCGTGCGGACCAGGCCGGCACCAAAAAGCATCTGCCACAAGTGATTCACCACGACCCGCGCGGTGAGCGGGTTGTCGCGGGAAACAACCCAGCGCGCGAGCCCAAGCCTCGTTTTCTCGACGCCCACGGGCCAGGGAGCAATGGCGGTGGGCACGCCGTACGGCACTTTTTCGCCGGGCTTGTCCCATACCCCCCGCTGAAGCACGAAGGTGTCGCGAGGCTTCGAGCGCTCGGCGAGCACCATTACGTTGAGCTTCCCGGACGCCTTCTTGATCTCCGCGAGCTGCCGTCCGGCCCGGTCGAGCGCGGCCTTGGATGTGCGATACGGCGCGTGGTCTTCGAGAAACTGCTCAAACAGGCGGGCGCGTAGCCCAGGTTCGACCTTTGCCGCGTCGTCGATGGCTGCCGTCGCGAGATCTTCCAGCGGGGTTGGTTTCAGGCTGCGTACTGCCTCGCCGGGTTCGGCGCTCGCGGAAAGGCGGAACCGACCGATGTTCGAATCGCCATCCGTGGAGCGCTGCCGCAGTTCAAACACGAGTTCCTCGTCCGGTTCCAGTACGACCGGATCCGCCAGCGCGAAGATGGCGGCATGCGGCGTGATGTTGGTCGCACCTTGGGTCGTCCAGCCGTTGCGTGGATCGTCGTCGAGCACTCCCTTGATGTCACCGTAGCTGCGCGGGTCTTTCGTCGTCGGTGAATAGTCTGCCACCGCGCCGTTCACCACAATGTCCCGGATCTGCGAACTGCCGCGGCGGCGCACCTGCACCTTGATGTCCGTGAGAATGAACTCTCCCGACTTGCCCCGCGAAAGCCGGCCTCCCGTGTGTGAGCGATGCGGTAGTACTTCCAGTTTCAAGCCCGTCACGCGCGGCAATGGTACGGAAGTGATGAAGCGGTAATCGTCCTGGTTCGGATTCGGTCCGGAAGCCTGCACCGCGCCGTCGGCCTCCTGCGCGAGTTGCGAACCCTCGATGCTTTCCACAGCGATCGCTCGCAAAACATGCCACGCCGAGAAGCCGCCGCTTACTTCGGTCGCACGCGTCGCGAGCCATTGGGCAAATGGTTGTTCCGCCTCCTGGCGCGCGCGCGCTTCCGCGGGTTTGCGGTCCTCGACGAGTTGTTGCGCCTCGGCGACCGCGCGCGCGACGAGCGGCGATGCGTAGGAAAGGTACGGCTTCGCGCCATCGCCCGCCTTGCCGTCTTCATCGATGCTGTTGAAGAAAGCCGTAAGGCTGTAGTAGTCCGCCTGCGAGACCGGATCGAACTTGTGCGAGTGGCATTGGCAACAACCCAATGTCAGCCCGAGCCAAGTGGTGCCGATTGTGTTGACGCGGTCGATGACATAGTCCACGCGCGATTCCTCCGGGTCTCGGCCGCCTTCGCCGTTGGTCATGTGGTTACGGTGAAAACAGGTTGCGAGTTTTTGATCCTCTGTGGCGTCCGGCAGCAGGTCGCCCGCGAACTGCTCAAGGGTGAATTCGTCGAAGCGTCGGTTCGCGTTGAACGCCGCGACCACCCAGTCGCGCCACGGCCAGTTTGTTCGGTCGGCGTCGCTTTGAAATCCGTCTGTGTCCGCATAGCGCGCGGCGTCCAACCACCACATCGCCATGCGTTCGCCGAAGTGTGGTGAATCGAAAAGGCGTTTGACGACTTTCGCAAACGCGCCGGGAGCATCGTCTTGCTCAAACGCCATCACTTCCTCCGGCGTCGGGGGCAGGCCGGTGAGGTCAAACGACACGCGGCGAATCAATGTGTGTCTGGGCGCGGCGGGCGCTGGCGTCAGTTCCACACCGCCTAGCCGTTCGATGACGAAGTGGTCGATGGGGTTCTGGGCCTGGGCCTGGGTGGCCTGAACCTTTGGAACCGCTGAGCGCACCGGCGGCTCGAAAGCCCAGTGCTTTCCCCACGGCGCACCCTCCGCAACCCACTGCGCCAACGTCCTGATCTGTGCCGGATTCAGGCGCGGCTTATGCGAAGAGGGTGGCGGCATCAAGTCATCCGGGTCGGTCGCGGCAATCCGTTTGAGCAACTCGCTCTCCTGCGGCCTTCCCGGCACGACGGCAATGGACCCGGACTTCGCGGGTTTGGTGATGCTCTCGCGTTGGTCCAATCGGAAGCCGCCCTTGGCCTGGTTGACGTCCGGCCCGTGGCAGGCGAAACAGTTTTCGGAAAAAATCGGTAGCACCGCGCGACTGAAGCTCACCGACTCCGCCGCCGAGAGGAGCCGCGGAGTGAACGCCAACGCCAATGCCAGTACGGAGAATGCCAGTAAACCGGTCACGAACTTGTCTTCGGCCTGCGGGAACAGCGATGGGTCACGATCGACGGCCGCAAGCACAGCGTCAAGCTCGGCTCGAGTTTCGACAACGGTAGACCGCATTGGACCGGGGCGCGGCGCCGGACCCCAAATCCGCGGATAAAGGAGAGGAGAACCGCGGATGAACACGGATTGACGCGGATAGAAAGGGCATGGAATCTGCGTCTGTCGGCGTTTATCCGTGGTTCTCATTCCTCAATAGTCGCTGGCGACAAATTCAATTCTCAAGGCAAGCACCGTCTACGCGGAAACAGCGCTGCGTGCCCGTGTTGGGAAGTGCCCCGAACGCGGTCTTGGACTGGAGTGGTATGCGCGCGGCGCATTCGTGTTCGATACAGAATATATAACATATGCAAGCGAAAAAAGCACAGTGGAGAGCTTTTTCTCTCATTTTCAGATTCCTATCAGCGGATCAGGGCGGACCTCGAAGGATTGCGCCCGCGTCGGTCGCTGGATTATAACTGAGGCGATGCGAGGATTGATTCGAACGACATTGCCGTGGCTGCTGGCCGTGACACTGGGCGCGGGCTTCGCCGTTCCGGGCACGACCGCATCCCACCCTCCCTCCGCTCCCATCCGACATTCACTGCGCGCCGGGCAAACGTGGAGGCTCGACCTACCGGACGAGGCCCGCTTCGACGCCTCAGCGCTCTTGCTTCTGCCCGACGGCGCGTTGCTCACGGTCAACGACAAGGTACCTGGCGTTTATCGGATCGAGTTCGGCCCCGAAAACGGAACGACTCGAGTCGTCGTGCTGCCGGACGCTTTCACGCTCCGGCAGCTTGCGCCCCTGGTCGCGGAGAAGCCGCGTGGTCATTTCGATTTCGAGGGGTTGGCGCGTGACGAGGCCGGACGTCTGCTGGTCTGTGAGGAAGGTCGGCGCTGGATCCTGCGCCTGGATCCTCGGACGAAGACCGTCGAACGGCTGCCGATTGACTGGGCGCCGGTGGCGAAGTGGTTCAGCGCGGATCCCAACGCCAGCTTCGAGGGCCTCGCGGTGGGGGGCGGTAAGCTCTACGTTGCCAACGAACGAAGCGTCGGACGCATCATCGTGGTGGACCTGGCCACTCTGAAGATTTCGGACGACTTTCAAGTCTCACCCATCGGCCGGGCGGCCCACGACATTCACTACACGGACCTGTGCTGGTTTGGTGGCGAACTCTGGGTGCTCTGCCGTGAGAGCCGCTGCGTGTTGCGTGTCAACCCGTCCACGCACGCCGTGCTGGCCGAGTTCGATTACGCAAAGATCGAGACCGCGCCGGCGAATCGGTATGCCCATCCGTATCCTTTTGGCTTTGTTGAAGGACTGGCCGTGGACGCCGACAATATCTGGCTTGCAGTGGATAACAATGGCTTCCCGCGCGTCGCCGATCGGAACGATCGGCGGCCAACGCTGTGGCGGTGTCCGCGACCGGACAGAAAAAACTCGATTGCTCCGGCTCCGTAGCCGAAAAGCCCAGTTACCACCCCGCCAACCGGTGGATTCGAGAGAAAAATCAGATTGTTGTCTCGCACCCCGGGAAGCAACCCTCCGGACACGGGCGTTGACATTCCAATATTTGGCATCATGATGCTTCGATGAGAACCACCTTGACGCTTGACCCGGATATCGCCGCCAAGGCGAAGAAGGGGGCGGCTCGATTGCGCAAGCCCTTCAAAGAAGTGATCAATGCGGCCTTGCGCGTGGGCCTGGATGAAATTCTCGCGCCGCCGGCCCCCAAGCCTTTCCGAACGAAGCCGCGGCCGCTGGGCCTGCGCCAGGGCTTCCGCTACGACAACATTTCCGAATTGATCGCCGCCGCCGAGGGTGAAGACCACTCATGATTCTCGTGGATGCAAATATTCTCCTCTACGCCGAGGACAGCCTGTCGAAACACCACGAAGCCTCGAGGATCTGGTGGGATCATCAACTCAGCGGCTCCGACCCGGTGGGGTTGTGCTGGCCGGTGCTGAACGCCTTTATCCGCGTCGGCACCAATGCCCGGCTGCACCAGCGCCCCCTCACGCTCGACGAAGCCACCCAGCGGGTACAGAGCTGGTTCGATCAGGCGTGCGTGCGCCTCGTCCAACCCACCGAACAGCACTGGACCATTTTTCAACAAATGCTCCTCAGCGGAAATGCGGTGGGTAACCTCGTTTCGGATGCGCACCTGGCGGCGCTCGCTGTGGAGCATAATTGTGTGCTGCACTCGACCGACGCCGACTTCTCGCGCTTCCGCGGACTCAAATGGAAGAATCCCGTTGCCCGTTGATGGCAGCCGCACCCAACGACGTCATGCAATCTCCGGCAACAGCGCCTCCGGAAAGTGTCTGCTTCGTTCCATCCGCGTAGACCGGAGCTTACCGGGAGGGCGCTCGCGGATTCTGGATCGCCCCGAGCGCCCGGTCACGTTACCCTCGGCCCTAGTGAATGCTGAGAGCCGCCGCGGGGTCGCCAACCGTCTTTCTGAACCGGATTTGAAGGTCCAGACAACGGTTCGCCGTCTGCTGTCATGGTTTCGCCGTGACGCTCGAGATCTGCCCTGGCGACGGACGCACGATCCGTACGGGATCTGGATTTCGGAGGTCATGTTACAGCAAACGCAGGTGAAGACCGTGATTCCGTACTGGGAGCGTTGGATGCATCAGCTTCCTGATATCCGAGCCTTGGCCGCGGCCGCGGACGAGTCCGTATTAAAGCTCTGGGAGGGATTGGGGTACTATTCGCGGGCGAGAAATTTGCTGCGTGCCGCCCGGGAAATCATGACCTGTCATGACGGCCGGTTCCCCGAGGAATTCGATCAAGTGCTCCAACTTCCCGGGATTGGCCGCTACACGGCGGGCGCGATTTGTTCGATCGCTTTCAACCAACCAAGGCCGATTGTCGATGGAAACATCATCCGGGTGTTGACCCGGTACTTTGCGGTGGCCGGGGATCCGAAGAGCCGTGATATCAATGCGGATCTTTGGCGACGAGCGGAAGCCTGGGTTCAAGCCGCCGCGGTGGTTGGGAGATTGAACGGGCGCGCCTGTTCGGATTTGAACCAAGCGATGATGGAGTTGGGCGCAACGCTCTGCACGCCCACTGGACCTCGCTGCGGCGACTGCCCATTGCGGACGGGGTGTGCCGCCTTCGGCAGCGGAAGGGTAGACCGTTTTCCCGAGCGGACTCGCCGAGTGACGACGATTTCGCTCCGGTACGCGATGGCGATTGTGGAAAAATCCGGAAAAATCCTGGTCCAACAACGGGCGACGGATGCGGTGAATGGCGGCCTCTGGGAGTTCCCGCACGTGGAACTGGCGGTCGGCAATGGGGGAGCCG
This sequence comes from Akkermansia muciniphila, assembly GCA_945900455.1. Classification (GTDB taxonomy): domain Bacteria; phylum Verrucomicrobiota; class Verrucomicrobiia; order Limisphaerales; family UBA9464; genus SIBK01. Next base: position 1,193 of record CAMDJH010000180.1, on the reverse strand, counting down.
CTGAGCCGTTGGCGCAGTGGCTGCGGATTTCATCGGATGAATTTCGCGCGCTGGGAATTCTGCGACATTCGATCACCCATCATCGTATTACTCAGGAAATTTTTGCGGTGCAGGCGGGAAAAAGGTGGCGATGTGCGGCTGAAAAAGCAGGCCGATGGGTAACCCGTCAGGAACTCGACACGCTGGCGTTAACGGGCCCGCTCCGCCGCTGGGTGGATCGTCGATTGGATGCACCGATTTGATGGCAAAACTCCAGGGCTCCTTCGGCACCGGCGATGGCACTCGGACACTGCACTCTAAGAAAACGGCCTGCTTTTGAATGCGATCCGATTTGGGTGTCGTGCCCGGAAGCAGGGGATGACCCGGCACAGGCAAAAAAAACCCCGGCGACGGCCGGGGCAGGAAACGTGCGGAGAGGTGGAGCCAGATTACTTCGCCTTGAGAGCGGCTTCGATGGCAGCCACCACGGTGGGGTCATTCGGAGTCACCTTGGGAGCGAAGCGCTTGATGACTTCGCCGTTCCGGTTGATGAGGAATTTCCCGAAATTCCATTCAATATCACCGGGAAACTTTGCGTCCTTGCCCGTCAGTGCCGCATACAGCGGGTGTTGGTCGCTGCCTTTGACGTGGACCTTGCCCATGAGAGGGAAGCTGACGTTATACTTGCTGGAGCAAAAGGACTTGATCTCCTCGGGAGTGCCGGGCTCCTGGGAACCAAAATCGTTGCAGGGCACTCCCAGAATTACCAAGCCCTGGCTCTTGTATTTTTTGTAGAGAGCCTCCAGGGCGTCGTACTGTGGGGTAAGGCCACACTTCGAGGCCACGTTCACCAGCAGCACGGTTTTGCCCTTGTAGGCCTTGAGTGAGGTGTCCTTGCCGTCAATGTCTTTCAAGGGAATGTCTTGCACGGCAGGCGCGCTGGCCGCCAGCAACGAGGCGGACGCAGCAATGAGGGTTAGCAGGGTTCGAATCGTTTTCATCCTGGTCACTATGGACGGGTGAATGATTCTGTCAATTCAGGCATTTCTTCGAAAACGTTCGACCCGGGTGCATCTCACGGAAAGGGTGGTTTTCTCGAGTGACAGTAAGATGAGATAAAAAATGCGCTGAGATTGCGAAGAGATTGTAGTCAGCCAGAAGGCTGGACGGAGAACTGCGCGTGTGGGAATAACTGCTGCCAGTAGCCGTTTCGC
>CAMDJH010000179.1 GCA_945900455.1 Akkermansia muciniphila | reverse complement strand
CAGGATCCGGCGTCCTCCGGGTGAGCATCGAGATGCGCAAAGAGCTCCTTAAGCATTTCGACCGCGCGCTGATTGGGCCCATGAACGACGGGATTGTAATAGAGATTTCGGTAAAGATACCGACGCAGAAGAGAATTCCACTGGATCCGCTCCGGACTATAGCGCACCAGACGACGACGGCACCGGCGGACGTCGTCCGCGGATTCCACCCTGGCGAGCGCGATCGATTGTTCGGTAGTGGCGACCACATCCACGACCTGGGCATCGATGATGGTGCGAATGGTAAAATGCCGCCGACATTCATCGGGAAGCCTTCCGTGCAACCGACGAACATCGCGGGCGGCGCGGCTCCACAATTCGACATCCTCTTCAAGCCGTCGCTCGTCCAGCAGGCCCGAATCGAGTCCGTCATCGAGGTCGTGGCTGTAGTAGGCGATCTCATCGGCGAGATTGGCCACCTGGGCTTCGAGGGAGGGTTGGTGTCGATTAAATCCGAGTGCGAGGCGGGGGGATGGCAGCTCTTTCTGATGTTTGGCCAGTCCTTCGCGCACTTCCCAGGAAAGGTTAAGACCGGGAAAGCCAGGGTACTTTTGCTCGAGCAACTCCACCACCCGCAGGCTCTGACGGTTGTGCTCAAATCCGCCCCGATCTTTCATCAGCCGATTTAGCGCCGCCTCGCCCTTGTGGCCGAAGGGCGAATGGCCGACGTCGTGGGCCAGGGCAATTGCCTCGACGAGGTCTTCGTTCAGCATCAGAGCCCGGGCGATATTCCGGGCGATGCCCGTCACTTCCATGGTATGAGTCAGCCTCGTGCGAAGATGATCGCCCGTTCCATTGAGGAAAACCTGGGTTTTATATTCGAGCCGTCGGAATGCGCGCGAATGGATGACCCGGTCACGATCTCGCTGAAACTGCGTGCGCCATACCGGGTCGGACTCGGGATACACTCGACCTCGGCTGTCCTCGCTTCGCTGGGCGTAGGGTGCGAACGTCCCCCGTTCTCGCACCTCAAGTTGTTCCCGTGTCACCGGCATACAACGGCAGATTGGCAGCCTCCGGAGAGATCGTCGATATCGGACCGCACGTTCCCGGAAGCCCCGCACGCACGGACGCCGCAAAACCAACAGCAACCAAAGGTGAACAAATAGCAATTTTTGCAAGACGTCACTTCCGTGGAGCTGTCACGGTTCGAGCCGATGAAATGGAATCACGCCTCTCGGCTGCAGCGAATTGTCACCGTGCTCGCTGGCATGGCCCTGTCCCTGTTGAACCTCGTCGGCCGATTGGGGGCTGATGATTTCCAGGGAGCCACCCACCTGATCGATTTCGAACAGGGGATTTTTTCCTACAGCAAGTCGGAGCCATCGGGAGCGGTTGCGCGACTGGACGCCGATCTCCGAAAGGGTCTGCTCAATCCGCGATACGACACCAATCATGGGTGGCTGACCGGCTTGCTGGATCACCTGAAGATTCCGCGCAGCTCGCAACTGATCATTTTTTCCAAGAGCTCATTGCAACGAGATCGAATTTCCCCGACGACGCCGCGGGCGTTGTATTTCAATGACGATTTTTACATTGGTTATATTCCGGGGTCACCGATCCTGGAGATTTCGGTGGCGGATCCCACTCTCGGCGGCGTGTTCTACTCGGTGGATCAAGGGTTTCGGGAACGACCCCGCTTGAGCCGTTCCGAGCAGTGCCTGGAATGCCATGCGTCCGGTCGGACAATGGGTGTGCCGGGTCATTTTGCCCGCAGCTTTCGAACCGATGAGTCGGGCCGCATGGAAGAACTCAGTGACGTGTCGCCGGTAACGCATCGCACCCCTTACTCCGACCGCTGGGGTGGGTGGTACGTCACCGGTGCTCCGGTTGGATTCGCGCATCGGGGGAATCAGTTCGGAGCCAAGGAGCCGCCCGCGAGCCCGGTGACGGATCTTTCCCCATACTTCGAGGTCAGCCGCTACCCGGTGAAGTCCAGCGACGCCGTAGCCCATTTGGTGTTCGAGCATCAACTTCACCTGCACAACTACCTGACCCGCCTTCATTGCGAAGCACGAATTCAGCTTTCGGCCTACGGGCATCTCGACTACCTACGCAATCAGATCGCCGCCTTCCTTCGATATCTGCTGTTTACGGAGGAGGCACCCTTTCCTGTCGCGCTGGACAGATCCAGCGCCTTTGCCCGGGAATTCAGCCAAGCGGGCTTGCGGGATTCCACGGGACGTTCGCTCCGCGACTTTGATCTGCACACACGGCTGTTCAAATATCCCTGTAGCTATCTGATCTATTCCGAGGCCTTTGACCAACTGCCGGTGCCGCTGCGGGACCGGATCTACCGGCAGCTCTACAATATCCTAACCGGGCGCAATTCCAGCGAGGAATTCCGCTCGCTCAAACCAGCCGACCGGCTCGCCATTTTGGAAATTCTTCGCGATACAAAGCAGGGGTTACCAGACTATTGGAGCCCCGGAGGAGGCGGCTTGACCGACCGGACCTCCCTGGACCGCGCCCCCGATGTCAGCCCGCCCAGGAAACCGTAGGTTCAGAGTTGTCGAAGCTTGCCCGCACCGGCAGAGTATTGCGGAATGGTTTTAAGACGAAGAAGTAGTCATTTGATCCTCGTTCCGCAGGTAGCAACTGCGGCCCAGAGGGTATCCGACGGTGCCATGTGCCATCAGCAGCCGGCGACAAGCATCCCCCAGCTGAACCTGCTATGCGTCTAGACAAATGGCTCTGGTGCGTGCGGCTTTACAAAACTCGCAGCTTGGCGACCGCAGCGATCCGCGGCGGGCATGTCAAACTGGCGGGATGGGCTGCCAAAACAGCCCATGAAGTGAAGGCCGGCGACGTTGTCGTTGCGGTAGTGGGAGATCTCACCCGCACGGTGAAAGTTCTCAATAGTCCGCCCGCGCGCGTCGCCGCACCGCTGGTATCCCAATACCTGGAAGACCTTACCCCACCGGCGGGTGCCAAGCGGCCAGCGGGCGCCCTTTGGGCCGGGGTCGGTCTGCGGCCGAAAGGCAAGGGCCGTCCGACCAAGCGGGAGCGGCGACAGATCGGAGAGTGGATGGGGTGACCTTGAGAATCGATGTGTTCGACGAACGAAATCTCGGGTGCCACTCAATATTGAATGCCCAGCAGGATTCAATGGTTGCCGACCGGCGATGGCTTCTTTGGTGCCGTCCTCCCGGCGCTCCGTGCGGCGGCTCGATCCATCCGCATCGAGACGTACATCTTCAGTTCACTCTCGCCCGGCACTGAGATTCTTGACGAATTGGTCGCGGCGGCAAGGCGCGGTGTTCACGTCCAGGTCATGGTTGATTTCCTTGGATCCTATGGACTTGCGGACGAATTCTGGAACCCGTTACGAAGTGCGGGGGGGGATTTTCGGTGGTTCAATCCCCGTCGTTTCAGCCCAATTCGCAATCATCGTAAATCCATCATCTGTGACGATCAGATCGCATTCGTCGGTGGTTGCAATCTGGCCCCCGAGTATACCGGCGACGGAATTACGAGTGGATTTCGAGAGATCTCCGTCCAGATCGAGGGGCCAATGGCCACGGCACTCGCGAGTTCGTTCGATGCCTTGTTCAAACGGACGGCCATTGGCAATCGCCGATGGAGGTTGCTCAGCCGCCTGGATCAACCTCCTCTCATCGCCGCGCAGCCGCAGGGCGCGGTACTTTCCGGCGGGCCCGGCCTCCGTCGAAGCAGCTTGGTCGTGGAACTGCATCGGGACTTGGCCCGAACTGGAAACCTGGATATTATCACGCCTTATTTTTTGCCACCGATACGCGTTCGGTTGGCGATCCAAAAGGTCGCCCGGCGAGGCGGACGCGTCCGCCTGGTGCTCCCGGGCAAGTCGGACGTCGCCCTTTCACAACTGGCGGCCCAAAGCCTCTATCGCAGACTTTTCCGGGCCGGAATTGAAGTTTACGAATACCAACCACAAATACTCCATGCGAAGCTGCTTTGTTTTGATCACACCGCGTACGTCGGCTCCTGCAACCTGGATATCCGGAGCCTGCGCATCAATCATGAGCTCATGGCCCGACTCGACGGCTCAACGGCGGTGAATGAATCACGGAAATTGTTCGAATCAGTGCTTCAAAAGAGTCAGCGAATCACTCCCCAAGAGCTGTCTCTCCGACGCACAATTTTTACTCGGGTGAAAGAATCCTGGTCCCATTTCCTGCTGGCTACAGTGGATCCCTACATCACGTATTGGCTCATTAAAAAATGACAGGCCGACGGGGAGGCGCATCCTGAAGTTGTTGGAATGACGACAGAAGCCAACGAAGGCAACGAAGGCAGACAGAGACAAAAGGATTCTTTGCTCACTTTATGAACATGCGATTCCTCAGGCCCAAAGGGCCGTCATCCCTTAGCCCAGGCCATCGGCCTGGGTCTCGGTGCGGCCATGGTCAGCGGCCTGTAGGGTCGCGATTTAATTGGCCGGATATCCCATTCATCGCCCCTCGTTGAGGTGCCATCATTGGTTATTCTCCGTTACCCAGGCCGTTGGCCTGGGCTGAGGAATCGCGGGCCGTTGGCCCAAAACAACCTATTGTAGGCCGGGTGCCCTCACCCGGCATTCCTATCAGATCCAAAGCTGCTCCGCAGCCTAATTGCAGTCAACGTTCTCCTCAAAAATCACGACGAATCCGTCCTTTGGAACTTAAAATCTCCAACAACTTCGGAATGCGCCCCGGACGGAGGCGCACTCTAAATTCGGTTTCCGCCTTTACCGTTCACCGCTACTTTGTGCCCGTGTTCCGTCCCTGCATCGATCTGCGTGCTGGCAAAGTGGTCCAAATTGTCGGCGGCACTCTGAATGACCAGGACACCGGTGTCCGCACCCATTTTGTCTCCGACAAGCCGCCCGCATGGTACGCCGAGTTATATCGTCGCGATGAACTTACGGGCGGCCATGTGATCGCACTCGGGCCGAACAACGAATCGGCCGCCCGAGAGGCCCTCGGCGCCTGGCCGGGAGGATTGCAGTTTGGCGGCGGCGTCACCTGCGACAACGCCCGCACCTGGCTCGATGCCGGGGCATCGAAAGTGATCGTCACCTCCTGGGTGTTTCGTGAGGGACGGCTCGATTCCGAACGACTCCAGCGGCTGGTAACGGCGGTTGGGCGCGACCGCCTCGTCCTGGATCTCAGTTGCCGCCGCCGGGAACAGAGGTATTACGTCGTCACCGACCGGTGGCAAAAATTTACGGACCTCATCGTGGGTCCGGAAACATTAGGTCAGCTTGCCAAGTCTTGTTCCGAGTTCTTGATCCATGCTGCCGACGTCGAAGGGCTTTGCGGGGGAATGGAAACCGAACTGCTGCGTGGTCTTGTTCAATGGTCTTCGCTGCCCACGACGTACGCGGGCGGTGCGCGATGTCTGGCCGACCTGGAAACAGTCGAGGTTCTCAGCAACGGGCGAATCGATCTTACGATCGGAAGCGCCCTCGATATTTTCGGGGGTTGCGGCGTGAAGTACGCCGATGTGGTGATCTTCAATCGGACGCACCGGAGATTCCACCCGGCGGGTTCCGAAGGGAGCCCGACGTCGACGACGAGGCAACAGGTCAAACCGTCAGAATTTCCTTCTCCTTGACGGCGAGGTGTTGATCCAGTCTCAGGATGTATTGATCCGTCAATTTTTGAATTTCCGCCTCGGTTGTTTTCACCTCATCCTCCGAAACTCCTCCATCGTTCTTAACCTTTTTCAAGGCTTCGAGCGCCTGACGCCGTTCATTGCGAATAGCGACCCGCCCTTCCTCAGACATCCGCTTGCAGATCTTGACGAACTCGTGACGTCGCTCGGTGCTAAGATCGGGCAGAACTATCCGGAGAAACCGTCCCTGCACCGTCGGGTTGAGACCGAGTCCAGCCCCTTGTATTCCTTTTTCGACCGCCTTGATGTTGGCTTGGTCAAAGGGCTGAACGACCAGCATGCGTGCTTCTGGCGCCGTGATTGTCGCGAGTTCCTTGAGCCTCATGTGCGAGCCGTAGGCTTCGATCATGACGTTTTCCACCAAGCTTGGGGACGCCTTTCCCGTGCGCACACCGTGGAACTGATGAACCACATGCTCCTCGGTTTTAAGCATCTTCTCTTCCGTCTCTAATAATACATCGTCGATTGTCATAAATACCTCCAATACCAATGGAACAGGACAAAGTGAGCAAACGGGTGCTCCGGTGCCGAACCGGACACGGGTGCATTCAGGTCGACACGGACGTGCCGACATTTTTTCCAAGGACAACTCGGAGCAGGTTCTCCGGAACAAAAAAGTCAAAAACGACGATGGGCATCTTGTTTTCCAGGCATAGTGCGAAGGCGGAGGCGTCCATCACCTTGAGTTGTTTCTCGAGCGCCTCGAGGTGACTGACGTTGGCGTAGCGTTTCGCATCCGGAAATTGCTTTGGATCCTTGTCATACACGCCGTCCACTTTGGTCGCTTTCAGGATGACATCCACCCCCATTTCATTGGCTCGCAACGCGGCGGCGGTGTCGGTTGAGAAGTAAGGGTTCCCGGTTCCTGCGGCAAAAATGACGACTCGGCCCTTTTCCAGGTGGCGGACGGCCCGGCGGCGAATGAACGGCTCGGCAACCTGTGACATAGGAATAGCGCTCTGGACACGCGTTGGAACGCCCTGTTTTTCAAGTGCGTCCTGCAAGGCGAGGGCGTTGATCACCGTGGCCAACATGCCCATGTAGTCCCCTGTCGCTCTCTCAATTCCCCGTTTGCTGCCTTGCAGACCGCGGAAAATATTGCCTCCGCCGACCACGATCACCACCTCCACCCCCAGTTTCCGCACTGCCGACACCTGGCTCGCCATGTCGTGCACTGCCTCGGGGCAGATCCCGGAGCCTTCCGCATTGCCCAAAGCTTCCCCGCTCAACTTCAGGAGGATCCGACGGTACCGCGGCGTTAGTTTTGAGGGTTTTTTCTTCATCGGCGGACACTTGATAACAGTCTCTCGCAGAGTGGTCAATCGGGTGTAAATTGACCCTGATCGCGGTGTGTCGGCAAAAACTTCTCCTTTCCCCGCTTGCCAGTTTACGGGGAGGTCGCCCATTTTGGGTCATGGCAGCCGCCCAATCGCCCGCGGATCTCGACGAACTGTTCTATCAGCCCGCGGATTCTTTCTTTCAAAACAATCGCAGCCAGGCACTGACGTACGATGACGTCACGCTGGCCACGCTTTACACCGATATTCTCCCGCGAGAAACCCAACTCGACACTGCCCTAGCGGAGGGCCTCGAACTGCACATCCCAGTCATCTCGGCGGACATGGATACGGTGACGGAATCGCGCATGGCGATTGCGATGGCGCTGAACGGCGGCCTCGGTCTGATCCACTACAACATGGCCGAAAAGGACCAACTATCCGAGGTCAGCCGGGTAAAATACCACGTCCATGGTCTCATCCAGGAGCCGATCAAAGTTTCGCCCGATCAGCTGATTGGCGATGTCCTGCGGATGATCGAGGAGAAGCGATTTTCGTTCAGCACATTTCCCGTTGTGGACTCAGGCAACAAACTGCTGGGGCTACTTCCCGGACATGTCGCGAAACCACGCTACGCCAAACGCAAAGTTGCGGAGGCCTTGACCCCGCGGTCCCAGGTGCAAACGATCCACGAACGCGAGCTGGGTGCCGACCCCATCGCCCGGGCGGATCGCTTCTTCACGGATCACCCTGGGATTCACAAACTCCTAGTCGTCGACGATGAGGATCACCTCCGAGGCCTTTTCACCATGTCCGACATCGAACGAATCACACAGGAGCGCGGCGCCCAGTTGAAGCCGGCCCGCGATTCGCGTTTTCGCCTGCTTTGCGGGGTAGCGGTGTCCCCACCGCGGTTGGCAAATGGACAAATCGACCGAGACCGTTTCACCAGCCATGTGGGAGCATTGGTCGACCGCGGTGTCGACTGCGTCGCGATCTCGACGGCCCACGGCCACAGTGCTGGAGTTGGAAATGCCGTGCGCCTCTTGCGCGACGCATTTCCGCTGCTCCCGATCATCGCCGGCAACGTTACCTCGGCGGCCGGAGTGGCCTTCCTCGCTGATTCCGGGGCCAACGTGATCAAAGTCGGGCAAGGACCCGGATCGATTTGCACCACCCGCATCGTCGCGGGCGTGGGCATCCCCCAACTCACGGCCCTTTACGTGGCCAGCCGGGCGGCATCCGCCCGGCGAGTGACAATTCTTGCGGACGGCGGGATCACCAAGTCCGGCGATATCGTCAAGGCCCTCACCCTGGCCAACGCGGTGGTCTGCGGGGGTCTCCTCGCCGGCTGCCCGGAGGCTCCCGGCCAGATTTTGGAAATTAACGGCAAGGTCTACAAACAGTATCGAGGCATGGGGAGCAGTGCTGCCATGAAAGCAGGGTCGGCCGCGCGGTATGGCCACGTCAAAGATTCCGCGCACAAAGCGGCGGCTGAGGGCGTTGAGGCTTTGAAAGAAGCATCGGGTTCGGTGGATACAATTCTCACTCAACTCATCGGTGGGATCCAGTCCGGCATGGGCTATCTGGGAACCCCAACTCTGCCGGAATTGCGCAAGAGGGCTCGCTACATCGGCGTCACCGCCGCCGGCCATCGGGAAGCCGTGCCGCACGACATAATTGAGGTCAAGACGGCCGGTTAATGCCACCTTGGTCTGATTCCCCCCATGAGCCGTCCAACCAACGCGCACCATAGTGCTCTACCGTTCGCGGTTTCACGACGAATGTGAGCGCGATCATCACTTGGGATACAAACTCCTGAATCACATGGCGCAAATCGTCATCAATCGGCTGGAAGCCAGGGAACTGCAAGTATCCCTGCAAAAAGACAGCGTGCCCTTCGGTGCCCCGCTGAACTTCAACCCCTACAAGAAATAACGACGGCGAAGAGATTGACCGTGATGTGGATCAGGTCGCTGCGCAAGCGGTCGATGCGGAGTGTGTCGTGTGCTGGCTCCGTCCGCTGTTCTGAGGGAAACGATGCCATAGGGTCAGAGCTGAAAGTTGAAAGCAAGGTCGAAAAAACCTGCCGAAGGAGCAAATGAAAACTGCGAAATGGGGCTGATTGAGATCCGCCGTTGCCGCCAAGCCGGCGGCCCCCTAGAGTTCGGCGTGCCGAATGAGAAGCGAAGCAAGACACCGAAAGATCGCCCGGCTCGCCGAAACCCTCCGGCAGCTTCCCCATCTGTCCGCCGACGAACGGTGGCTCGTGGCTCGGTCACTGGCGGCGACGCCCGACGAACGCTGGGCGCTGCACGAGGGATTCCTCCGCTCGCACGGCTTGTTCACTCGCTCGGAGCGGAAGGCATTCGGTTTCTCGTGATCGGGATGTCCGGGGCGATCTTGCAAGGGGTGCCGGCCACGACCCTGGACACCGATCTTTGGGTGGATCTGCCCGCTCGAAGCTACATGCGGATGATCAATCTGGCCCTGGCTCAAGGCGGAAGCATGATCGCCAACACGGTGGTCGAACTCAGCGACAACACGCTGGTTAACTTTGTTTACAAGACCACCGGACTTGAATCGTTTGCCGTTGAATATCGCCGCAGCCCCTCGATTCACTGGTGCGGGATTCCCGTTAAGGTGCTCGGACTGGATCGCATTGCCGCCAGCAAACGCGCCATCGGACGGCCCAAAGACATCGCCCACTTGCCCTTGCTTGAAACTGTCATCGCCGCACAGCGCCTGACGGCGAAAAGGAAAAAGTGACAGGTTCATCTGGACAGTGCGGCTCACTTGCGATAGAGTCGACCGAGTTTGTGCGGGCACACACCGAGGTGAAAGCCGGCGATTATCATTGTGTTAATGAGAGTGGTTCGGATGAGGCCGAGCTTTTTCCAGCGTCGTCCCGACGTTATGGCTGCCGCCGCAGACGTGGCCACGCGCCCGCGCCGCCGCAATCGCTGGTTCAATTCGTAATCCTCCATGATGGGCAAATCAGCGAAGCCGCCGAGTTCCTCGAATAGAGCTCGCCGCAGAAACTGCGTCTGGTCGCCGTAAGGATTCTGAAACCAGCGCGAGCGCAAGTTGGTAGTCCACTCCATCAGCCATCGACCAGGAAAATTCTCGGCGACACGAAACCCAAATGAGCCGGCCACGACTCCCGGTTTTCCCAACGTGTCCGTCACGACGCGCATCCAGTTCTCCGGCAATACGGTGTCGGCGTGCAAAAAAAGCAGGACATTGCCTGTGGCTCGCGCCGCTCCGGCATTCATCTGCCGGGCGCGACCGCGTTTCGAGTGGATCACCGTTGCGCCAAGACTCTGGGCGACGGCACAAGTCTGATCCGCACTTCCGCCATCCACGACGATGATTTCGTAAGGCGAACATTGGCGCACCGTTTGAAGCGCGGGAGCGATATGCGCCGCTTCGTTCAACGCGGGAATGATGACGGAAATTCGGTTCAAGTCATATTCCTCTGATTCAACGAGTCGTTTCCACGCAGTCACGTCCTCCGGCCGGTCGAGATCACCGATCGGTTGGAGCAGCACGGGCTTGCTGCCCAAGCGGGTCAGAGTTTCCAGAGATTGCGCGAGGACAGTTTCAGTTCCCCACGCAACACCTTGGAAAAGTTCGGGCACGGGCTGCGTCAAGCCGATGAGGTAATAACCGCCGTCGGTCGCCGGGCCGAACACCACTGGATTCGTCTTCAACGACTCGAACGCGGAGGCAAGCACTTGGGGCGTCAACGCCGGGCAATCGCTCCCGATAATGACGGTCGCAGGCGACGCTTCGCGAAAGCTGTCGACGAATGCGCCGGCCATGCGCTGGCCGAGATCGCCCTCGCACTGCGGGCGGCAGAGCCAGCCGTCGCCGAGCCAATGCTGCATCCGATTCGCATCGTCACCGGCAAAACGGATTTCGAGTTCCACGCTCTGCGACTGACACAGGGAGTAAGCGGTACGGAGCGTGCGAAGAACGAGCCGCCGATGCAGCGCGGCTGCGCCATCCGCTCCGAGCGCAGGGATGAGCCGAGTCTTCACCTTCCCGGCTACGGGAAAGCGCGCGAACAGAATCAGTCTGCGTCGTTGGTCGGCCACGGCTCAATCGTAGCGGCGTCACCGCTTCCGGGCGAGCCAGCGATTTAGTCGATGGTACAATGAAGCAACGGGACGAATTCAATCGGCCCGACAATTCCCGATCGAGCGCGATCGATGGCAAGATTCGCCTGCCAATTGCCAAAATAGACGGTGGCACGCATGGCACGCATGGGGCAGATTGCTCTTCGGCTAGGCATGTCCGCCATCGGAATAATAATAGGAAGGGTCATCCGCTTGAGCGCGCTTAACCCGTTCTCGGCTAGGTTCTATGAATGCAGCAAGTCCAAGGAAACTCACCTCAGGGTGGAACTTCCAAAAACTCATCGCCAGCGTCGTGCTGCTGGCGTCCTGCCACTGGGCCGTCGCCCAGCCGCTGATCAAGACACATCCCGCGAACATCACGGTGAGCCTGGGCGCGACCGCCCAGTTCACGGTATCCGCCACTTCGACCCATCCGCCGGTTACATACCAATGGTGGTTCAAGGACGCCGCCCTGGATGCGGTGACCAACCGAAAGAATGCCCCCGGATACGTCGTCACTTGCGCGGACTACGATGGCGATGGTTGGGTGGATGTGGCCATCGCGAGTAACAGGGGCTACAGCTACGGCACCAACGCGCTGCTGCACAACCTGGGAGCCGGCCGCTTCGAAGTGGTGACCAATACGCCGGTGGCGGTTCCGGGTGCCTATGTCGAGAATCTCGCCTGGAAAAGAAGGGACAGGTTCAATATCTGATCATCCAATTGAACCTGTCACTTTTTGTGAAAGTCGGCTGACGCTTCGAGGCCGCCGTCGTCCTGAAGATTGGTGCCAATGCTGTAGATGCAGTAGCCGCGTGCCGTCTTGCGGTAGCGCAACGGCTGGCCGTCAATCGGGTCAACGGGAATCCGATCGAGGAATTATTATTGATAGGAGTTCGCTTTTTGACGCTCCGCGATTAGTCATACGCCAACAAGGAGGCGGTAGAAAAGATAAGAATGACGGCAAAACGGCAAAGCATGAGCGAGGTATTCATCAACGTCACTTGGCTGCCAAAACTGACATCGGCCATCTCCTGACTTGCCTAGCTATTCAGATGAGGCAAAATTCACGCATGAAAGTAACCCTCGATATCAAAGCGAAAGACCTGAAGGACGTCATGCGGATCTCTGGGGAAAAACGCCGAGATGCTGCGGTGTTGAAATTCTTGTCGAGTAGTCTGCAACTTTCACGCCGCCGTGAGGTGCTGGACAGGTTCATGACTGGCGAGTGGAGTACCGCAGGAGCCAAGGGCGCTGAAAAGAAGCAGGCTTGGACCGTCGCATCATGATTCTGGCGGATTCAGTCCTCTGGATCGACTTCATGCGGGCGAAAACGCCGCAACCAATCAAGCAACTTATCGCACCCTATCTTGCATCCAGGAATGCCATGCTTTGTGAGCCTGTCCGCTTTGAGGTCATGCGCGGTGAACGCAAAGCTGATCGCCAGAAGGCAGATACTCTTCTCAGTTCCGTGCCAATGCTTCGGACTCCAGCTCTGATGTGGCAAACCGCAGAGCAATACGGCCAGACATGCCTGGATGGCGGGTTGATCGTGCCACCTCTTGATCTGTTGATTGCAGCTGTAGCCGTTGCCTATGGCGCGGAAGTTATCACCTTTGACAAACACTTTGAATTCATGTCGAAAATCATCCCGAAGCTGAAGGTGCGGGTTTTGATTCGTCCATAGTTCTTCCGATTAACAAGCGGGTGATGGGGATCGCTGATACCGATCTCGGGATAGGTGCGGTTGCTGATCTCGCGAGCGAGCTGGAATGGAAGGTGATCACGCGGGTGACATCGCCCTGCATGGCGAGGAGTTGCAGCTCAAACATCAGTCGTGCGTGCTCGGCGTAACTGGCGGGGACACCGGTGGGGCGAGAGAGGTCGGGCAGCTCGTTTTCGGCGACGGCTAACGCGGCCTTTTCGATGCGGCGCTCGACTTCGCGAATGCTGTCGAGGTAATTATTCACGCGATCACGATCCTGCGGGCCGAGTTGCTTGGCGAGGCGGAACGGTGTCCAAGATTGGAAATCAAAGTGTGGCGTATAACACCCTGAGACGTGGCGTGGCGGCGTCCCAGTCAAGTCGGTCGGCGAAACTGGAGATTGGATGCCCGCGTTCACGGGATCGGCTCGGTCCCAAGCCGGGATTCCCGTGACGGCCAGTTTCATATTCTCCTTCTCCAGGCTGACGAAGTACAAACCGTGAGCCTGCTTCCAACGGTGCCAAGCATGAAAATCGATGCAGGCCTTGTCCCAGACATAGAGGACCTTGCGGCCTTTGGGGGCGTGTTGACGGAAGATATCGATGTCGAGTCGCTTTAAGACGTGCATATCGTGTTCCTTTTTACCGATACCGAGGGCGAGGTGACGCAGCGT
>CAMDJH010000178.1 GCA_945900455.1 Akkermansia muciniphila | reverse complement strand
GGCTTTCTGCCCAATTGGGATCCAATCTCAGCGGAGTTCTCTATGTGCTGGATGAGCCGACCATCGGCTTGCATTGCCGGGATAATCAGCAGTTGCTAGCCGCACTTCGCAAATTGCGGGAACGCGGAAATTCACTGGTAGTCGTTGAGCACGACGAGGAAACCATGCGCCAGGCGGATTGGATCCTCGATCTGGGCCCCGGTGCCGGAATCAATGGAGGTCAGGTCGTGGCCGCCGGGACGTTGGCGCAATTGATTCGGCATCCGGATTCGCTAACCGGAATGGCGCTTCGAGAACGCCGGCAGTTTCCACGCCGCGGCGCGCGCCGCGCCGTAGGGCGTCCCCATGGAAGTCGCGCCCGGGAATCCGTACGCAAGACTTCGGACAGTTGGCTAGTCTTGTCAGGAGCCTACAAGAATAACCTCAAGGCGGTGGATCTTCGCATTCCGCTGGGGCGTTTTGTTGTTGTGACTGGTGTCAGTGGATCCGGTAAGAGCACCGTGGTGAAGGAGTGCTTGGTCCCGGAAGTTACCGCCGAAATACTGAAAACTGGACGTAATCAGGGCCGCGCCAAGAAGAATTCCACGATCGCGGAAGCAGGGGATCCTGCGAGGGGGCACCTATCGGGTGCCGGTCCGTTGAAGGCCGTTCATGAAGTGGACCAAGCTCCCATCGGGCGGACCCCTCGGTCTACCCCTGCGACTTACGTTGGTTTTTTTGACCAAATTCGCGAATTGTTCGCCCAGACTCCGGAGGCCCGCGTTCGAGGATTTTCTCCCAGTCGGTTCAGTTTCAACAGTTCCCAGGGACGGTGTGCGCGCTGCGAAGGGGCCGGAGTCATCAAGCTGGAAATGAATTTTCTGCCGGTGGCTCATGTAAAGTGCGAGACTTGCAACGGGGCGCGTTTCAATCCAACGACCCTGGAAATCACCTACCGGGGAAAATCGGTTGCCCAGGTGCTCGATCTCAGCGTGGCAGAGGCCATCGAGTTCTTCTCATCGCTCCCCTCCCTCCGTAGGCCCCTCGAAGCATTGCGTGACACCGGCTTGGGATACCTCCGCCTCGGGCAGACCAGCCCAACCCTGAGTGGAGGGGAGGCGCAACGGGTCCGCCTCGTGACCCACCTGTTGAGTGGCCTGCGGGCCCCCCCTGATGCTCTCCCACGTCCCTCGGATGGAAGTCAGACCAAGGAAAAACGGGACTTGTTTGTTCTCGAAGAACCGACCATCGGACTTCACTTCCAAGACGTAAGCCGGTTGGTTGAAATGATTCAGCGGTTGGTCGATGCTGGCCACACGGTGGTGGTGATTGAACACAACATGGACCTGATCGCCGAAGCGGACTGGGTGATTGATCTGGGCCCAGAAGGAGGCGAGGCCGGAGGGAGGATTGTGACCGAAGGAACTCCAGAACAGGTTGCCGGCGTTCACGCGTCGATCACCGGCAAGTATCTCCAGCAACACCTTGCCCGAAAATAGCACAATACCATTGACTGACCCCAAGCGGGATGGCTGTTGCCTTGAGATTGTGCGGGCGTCCGGCATTGTCCTGGTATGATGCGATCGAGTCCGTTGCCTCCGCAGGGTTGGATTCTCTTGATGGTTCTTATTCTGATCGTCCCAAGTTGCGCCGTTCGGCGCCCGGTGCCGGCGCCGGTGCCGGTGAGGGTTGTGAAATCGTCCCCCTCCTTCTTTCTGGAAACAAATGGTGCGCGCTCGGTGGACGCGATCATCGAGACAATCCGTCGGGAAAATAATGTTCCCGCCCTGGCCTGCGCGGTGGTTCGCTCCAATCGTTTGGTGGGGATTGGGGCTGTGGGTGTCCGTCGATGGGGATTCACCAACACGCCGATTGCGTTGAACGATCGATGGCACCAAGGGTCTTTGACCAAGTCGATGACGGCGACCCTCGCCGCGATACTGGTGGACGAGGGAAGGATTCGTTGGGATTCCACGCTCGGTGAAGTCTTTCCTGATCTCTCGGCCGCCATGAATCCGGCGTGGCGGGCGGTGACCTTGGATCAACTGACCGCCAACCGCGGCGGTGCGCCCGCCGACCTGCAGTCCAACGGAATTTGGGGGATGTTGTGGAATTTCTCCGGAGCTCCGACCGCCGCTCGGAGATTGTTGTTGGAGCGATTGACCGTATTGCCGCCGTCTTCCGAGCCGGGGACCCGCTACGAATATTCGAATGCCGGTTTTGCGGTGGCAGGGCACATGCTGGAAACCGTGATGGGACAGCCGTGGGAGGAATTACTCACCGAACGTGTATTTCTTCCGCTGGGCATGACTTCGGGGAGTTTTGGCCCCCCGGCAACTCCCGGGCTCATGGATCAACCCTGGGGCCATCAAATGAGTGATGGCAATCCCAAGCCCGTGCCACCGGGGTTGGGTGCTGACAACCCGGTTGCAATCGGTCCCGCCGGCACGGTTAATTGCAGCGTCCTGGATCTCGCGCGGTTCGCGGCATTTCACCTCCTGGGCGAACGGCGTGATTCGCCGATCCTGGCGAAGGTGTCCGTGCAGCGCTTGCATACCCCCTTGCCGAATAACAGCGACTACGCGCACGGTTGGATGGTGCTGGATCGGTCTTGGGGCGGAGCCGGTCGGGTTCTGCACCACTCCGGCTCAAACACGCAGTGGTACAGCGTTCTCTGGATGGCACCCGCCCGTGATTTCGCAGTGGTCGCAGTGTGTAATTTGGGAGCACTGGGCGGAGTCAATGCGGGTAACATGGCCACCGATCAGATTGCTTCGAGGATGATTCAGGAGTTTTTGAACTCGCCGTGACGGGCGCCTCCACACCGTCGCCAAGTATGTCGGGGCGCTCGAATCGGTTTTCCCTTAGTCGTTGTCCGCGTCCCCTAACAGAACAAAGGCGGCCCGACGTGGGGGCGGCATCGGCGATTTTGCACCCTTTACCGATCGCCAGATAACCTCGTTCAATTGGAGATCATCCGCGGCATCTTCTTTGGAAAAATCCATCGCCAACGAAAGGACGGATCCCCATGCCGAGGCCAGGTTCTTTTCCGTCCGATCCTGGGAAACGGGCAGGCAGCGATACGGTCGATTGTCTGGACGCGGTTGAAAGGTGTTATACATGGGATTGGCGCGGGCGTCGTATTGTGACATGGGGCGCAGCCCGAGGATGAGTTCGATCGTGCGTAGGGTGGAGCAGGTCGAATACATGGTGGAATCCCGGAAATGCCGCTTCACGTAAGGGCTGATTGCGTAGGCAATGCTGCGATGGGCATCCACGTGATCCGGACCATTTTGAGCGTCGTCCTCGACCACAAAAATCGCGGTGGTCGGCCAGAATCGGGAGCGTGAGACCCCCTCAACCAGCCGGCCGAGCGCGAGATCATTGTCGGCAACCATGGCTCTGGGGGATGGTTTGCCGGCGGTGGTCCCATACGTATGGTCATTGGGCAGGCGCACAATTTGCAGTCGCGGCATGCTGCCCTCTTTTTCAAACCTGCGAATCTCCGAAAGAAACCGATCGGCGCGTTGGACATCCGGGTAGTCCATGTCCCATGGGCGGAACCACGGATCGAAATGGCCCTCCAGTGCTGGCACCCGGCTGGTGGCGGCGATATCGGGCGTCTTGCCAGCGGCGAGGAACTGACCATAACTGCGGTAGGTGACCCCGGCTTCGGCGGCCTTGTCCCAGAGGTATCCGCCGCCGGCGCGCGCTATCGGAAAC
Source organism: Akkermansia muciniphila (assembly GCA_945900455.1). Taxonomy (GTDB): domain Bacteria; phylum Verrucomicrobiota; class Verrucomicrobiia; order Limisphaerales; family UBA9464; genus SIBK01. The sequence continues at coordinate 9,844 of CAMDJH010000178.1, read as the reverse complement.
CGCCCTTCGCTCGGGTAAGGAAATTTGCCTCGGGTGCCGTGTCCATAGTTTAGCGGCCACGTCTTTTCGACGAAATCCGATGCATAGGCCCCCACGGTCCATTCATGGCCGTCGGCACTCACCTCCCCATCCACATAGAAGTTGTCGAGAAGCACAAACTCACGAGCGAGCTGATGATGATTCGGAGTGATCGCTTCAGGAAACAAGCACAGGTTGGCGTCACCATTCCCCTCCGGCATGTCGCCGAGCACCTGATCATAGGTTCGGTTTTCCTTGATGATATAGATAACGTGACGGATTGGGCTGGGGCCGCCGACGACCGCTGGAATTGGGTTCTGTCTACCCCGCCGCGCGGGAGCGAGCGGGCGGGTTGGGATCGGCCTGCATTTGAAAGCCTGGTCTGAGTGTTTTTTCATGGCCTCTTCCAAGGGTTCCCCGCGGGCGGGGATTGAAATGATGCTCAACGTTCCCTGCATCAGTCCGCCGATATATTCGCGGAGACTGGAGGGAGCTTCTCGGCCGGGCTGCGGGCCATGCCGGTTGGCGTGAGACAACAGCCCTTTTCCATTCGCCACCAGCAAGGTAAGACCGTCCGGTGTCATGCGGACGGATGTGGGGTACCAGCCGGTGGGAATAAAACCCAATGGGCGGCTTTGGCCCGGCTTTCCCAGGTCAAAGACGGCGACGTTGTTGTTTCCGGCGTTGGCGACAAAGAGTAGGGATTCATCCGGCGACAGGCAGAGCGAATTGGGGGTGGTACCCGGCGGATCGGCTGGATGCATGGCGGTCGAGAGCGTTTCGATGGATTCGCCCGTCGAACTGTCCAAGACGCTGACCGTGTTATGGTTTGCGTTGGCCACGTAAAGTAATTTTCCGGAGCGCGAAAGCAGCATTTCGTTGGGGTGATCGCCGGTGCCCCAGCGGGCGGTAATCCGGCCGGAGGCCACATCCACCACGGCCACCTGAGATTTGCCCCACAGACTTACGTAAACTCGAGATCGGAGTGGGTCGGGGAGGCAGAAATAGGGAAACGCGGAAGTTCCGGCAATGGCATCTTGCAGCGCCGCCTGTCGTTTTTCGACGGCGGCCAGGTCCGGATTGGCGGACAACGGTCGTGGCGTCGAAGGAATCGATGGTGGCGTGTCCCCGAGAAAGAAACGGAGCGGTGCCGCTTTCGGCGTGAGTGGAACTTGGATGACGTTTTCGGCAAACAGCTCGGTTACCCACAGACAAGAGCCGTCGGAGGCGATGCTCATGCCAGCAGGAACGCCGCGCTCCGATACCGGCCGTAGCGGGATCGTTTGAGGATCGGAGAAGAGCCCGTTTTGAAACGCCCAGGACCGGATGACTTCGGCTCCGGCGCCACTGGTGAAAACACGACGACCATCCGGTGAAAACGTCAAACCGTAGAACGCCTCATCCACCGCGAGACGAGCCACCGGGCGTCCTTCCGGCAGGCTGAGTGCGATCAGTTCATGGGTGCCCCAGCCCGCATGGAGAACGACGGCAAATCGGCCCTCCGGGTGGATCGCGATATTGACCGGAAAGTCGCCCAGGGGGATTTGCTTCCCGGTTGGACGGAGAGACCATTGATTTGGGAGCAGCACGGAACCATCGCGCTGTGCACCGGGAAGATCCACGGCACCGAGTCTAGCGACCGCAGATAGAAGCAGGAGAGTTAATCCACCTAAGCGCGGGAACATCCGGGGACGGTAGCGTGCCCGGTTTGAAGTGGCTAGGCACTTCGGAGCGGATCGTCAGAAGGGATCCGTGCCGTTGTCGTACGTCGACGTCCTCTCATTCATCCACCAAATATCCCGGTTGTTCGCGAACTTACCGTCATCCAGGGTGGCATAGTCCACCACTTTGGCATCGAATCCCCTTTTACCGGCCCGAGGTTTTTCGATCCACTTGTGCAGTTCACCGTGGCCGTCAATGAAGGAGAGCGCGGCAGATCCACCGTGGAAACCGGCGGGGAAGTCGACCCAACCTTGGCTGGCCGTCTGTGCCGGCGTGTCCGACATGCGAAATCCGAACCCGCCATCGTTAATGCTGGCGGGATGTTCGTCGATGAATACCCAGGTTTGCGAGGATTTCTGGACATCCGAGTCACGAGCAAATACACGCCATTTACCCCCGGGATTCTTATTGCCACCCACATCGGCGCTGTCCAGCCAGTACCCCTTCGTCGGTGTGTTGTCGGACCAAGTGCCGACGGCCTGGCTCGCGGCGACACTGCGGATGCGCCGGTAGGTTGCACCGGCGCGTTTGAGCGTGACCCAGTCGCCGGGGCAGTGGTAGATCCCGGGCGATTTCGTATAGGGACCCAGAACGGCTGTTTTGGGATCTAAGAGCGTGTTGACATCCCAATTCGACGGATTGTTGCCGTCCTGATCCACACTCCCCTTAATCCAACCGTCGCCACCATAGGTGTTGGGAAAGTAATTACCCCGATAATCATCGGCATACAGGTGAAACGCCAACTGTAGCTGCTTCATGTTGTTGAGGCATTGAATTCCCTGAGCCTTCAATTTTGCCCGACCGAGTGCGGGGAGAAGCATCCCGGCGAGAATCGCAATGATGGCAATAACGACCAACAGCTCAATCAGGGTAAATCCGCTGCGGCCAGGGACTGGTTTCGTCGTTCGGAAGGCTTTCATTAGCGTGATTCTATTCTCGACGGCACAAAACGGAAGTCTGCAAATGATTCCCCGTGCGCAGGCCGCTATTGAATCTCTGAAGCCTCCCGCTGTTCACGGACTGGCAAATCGGTAAATCCGCTTCGCATTCGTGTGAAAATACTTCTTCGCGGCGGTCGACCCCTTGGACCCGAAGTATTCCCGGACAATTTGATGCACGGTCGCCAGCGAGGCAAAGCGAGCGCTCACCGGCCAGTTGCTGCCGTAAAGGACGCGGTCTTCTCCAAATGCCCCCCAGACGGCGTCGAGCACACGCCGGTAGTAGTCCACCGATGCGGGTGCGGTGCCATCCGTCCGCCCGGTACCTTCCACCAGTGCAGACACCTTGAGATTGATGTTTGGCTGGTAGTGGCAGGCGACGATCCCCTCGATCCACGCGTTGGGGGGTTGCCGGCTGTCAATCGGCACGTTCGCACAGTGGTCCACGACAATGCGGAGACCGGGAACCTTTTTGCCGACGAGGGCGGCGGTCTTGAGTTGATCCGGTCCGATGAGCAGGTCGAGGGCGAGGTTACGTTCGGCGAGCTGTTCAAGATCGCGGATGAACTCCGGTTTGGCGACCTCGACTTTTGCATCCCATAATCCGGTGCGAATTCCTCGGAAAAGCGGATTCCGGGCAAATCGATCCAACTGCATTCCGAAGTCGGGTTGTCCCGGATTCAGATGGCCAACCAGTCCCACGATGAAACGGTCCCGGGCGGCAAGATCCAAGACCCACTGATTGTCTTCAATCCATGAGCTTGCTTCGACGACCACCGTGCCGGTGATGCCGAGAGGTTCCGCCAGCCTCCGATATTCCGCCGGCAGCACCGGGCGGTAGAGAATGGGATCGTCCTTGCCCGGCCATGGCACTCCCTGAGGTCGGGTTGGATCGTAAAAATGGGTGTGCGTGTCGGTGATCGGGAACTGAGCTTTCGGCGGGCTGACACACCCGGCGGCAGCCAGCGTGGCGGCCGTGGTCGCGGCGCCGGCGAGGAACGATCTCCGGTTCAAGGGGGCTTTCACAGGGGGCCAGACGTTCGAATTACCAGCGGACCTGTTCGAGATAGCGGAGGCTTTGCGGCACCTGATTGACGGCATCGGCCGATTCGTCCTCGATGAAATAGTGCTTTATGCCCACCCGGCGGGCGGCGGCCAGAATGACGGGCCAGTTCAATTGGCCGGTTCCAAGCACCACATCGTTGTTGGGGTCGGTTTTCCCGGTATGGATTCCGGTGGGCAGTCCGCGGCGGTAATCCTTCAGGTGCATCAGTTCCCAGCGGCCCGGGTATTTGGCGAGCCATTTTTCCGGCGCCTCACCCGGGTGTGCGACCCAGAGGACATCCATTTCGAACACGACATTTCGAGGGTTGGTTTCCTTAATCAAAATATCCATGGCGGTCGTATTCGGGCCGGCGGCGCCGGGTTCAAACTCGTAGCCATGACAATGGTAAAAGCACTTGATTCCATACTTCGCAAACACCTCGCCCGCATGATTAAAAACACCCACCGCGGTGCGCGCCTGCGGTGCATCAAAGGCTCCCTGATGTGGAATCCACGCGCACCCGGCATACTTCAACCCCAGCGCCTGAGCCTCGCGGACGACTCCCTCCGGGTCATCCCGCAGTCGAATAAACGGAAAATGAGCGGCGATGGGAATCAATCCCCGGGAGACCAGCTCCTTGCGGAATTGCTCCGGCGTTTGTCCGTACGTCCCGCCGAGTTCAACTTCATGAATTCCGTAGCCTTTTACGATATCCAGGGTGGACGGGACATTTCGAGTGAAGTGCCCCCGCAAGCTGTACAGCTGCAGGCCAGCAGGCCCTTTGAAGCTGGGACCCGTCCCAACGGGATGCGGGGCGGTGGTGCAACCGGAGACGACCCAGGTTGCGATGGTGAGTGCGCAAAGGCGAGGAAGCAGCAATTTCATGGATTCGGCTTGGCAGGCTATCGTGAGTCGCCGTGGAGTTCAATACCGCTTCCGCGCCCCTGATCCGCGGATAGGAATCTGAAAATGAGAGAAAATGCTCTCTACTGTGCTTTTGAGGAATGAGAACCACGGATAAACGCCGATGGACGCAGATTTCATGCCCTTTCTATCCGCGTCAATCCGTGTTCATCCGCGGTTCTCCTCTCCTTATCCGCGGATTTGGGCACGCCCTACACGTTGAACTTGAACAGCAGCACATCGCCGTCCTTCACCACATATTCCTTACCTTCCATCCGATAGAGACCTTTTTCCCGAGCGGCCGCGACGGATCCGCAATTCACCAGATCCTTGTAGGCGACCGTTTCCGCCTTGATGAACCCCCGCTCGAAATCACTGTGAATCACACCCGCGGCTTTCGGGGCGGTGTCGCCCGCGTGAATGGTCCAGGCGCGGACCTCCTTTTCGCCCGCAGTGAAATAGGTCCGCAGGCCGAGCAGATGATAGGTTGAACGAATGAGCCCGCCGACACCGGATTCCTTGACGCCGAGTTCACCCAAGAACGACTTGGCCTCCTCGGCCGTTAAATCAACCAGATCGCTTTCAATCTGTGCGCTGATGACGACGGCTTCACAGGCGAGATGGTGGGTCGCGTATTCCCGAACCGTGACAACGAACGGATTCGCATCCGCCGTCGCGAGGTCTCCCTCCTTGACGTTGCAGGCAAAAATCGTGGGCTTGTCGGTCATCATCCAGAATAGACGCGAGACCGCGCGCTCCTCGGGAGTGAGTTGCAGCGTCAGGGCGGGTTTCCCGGCGTCCAGGTGCGTTTCCAGCTTCTTCAGGATTGCCTCTTCGATGATGGCGGTTTTGTCGCCTCGCTTTGCGTCCTTGGCGACACTTTGGAGGCGCTTTTTCACGGCCTCGAGATCCGCGAGGACAAGTTCGGTGTTGATCGTTTCAATGTCGCGCACAGGATCCACGCTGCCGGTCACGTGATGGATATCAGGATCCTCGAAACAACGGACGACTTGAACCATGGCATCCACTTCGCGGATGTGGCTGAGGAACTTGTTACCCAACCCTTCGCCTTGGGCAGCACCTTTGACGAGTCCGGCGATATCCACGAATTCGATGACCGCCGGGATCACCACCGATGTCTTGGCGATCTTTTGCAGGACTTCGAGTCGATCGTCTGGAACAGTGACTACACCCACATTGGGGTCGATGGTGCAGAACGGGTAATTCGCCGCCTGCGCCTTGCGGGTGCGGGTGACTGCGTTAAAGAGAGTCGATTTGCCCACATTGGGGAGACCGACGATTCCAGCTTTTAGCATAAAGAGGGCCGGAGGATGCCGAGCTCCGGCCGAGTGGCAATAGGCAAATGATCGCGCGTGCGGTAAAATTGAAGCAAAACGGACGGCTTTCCAAAGACGCGAAGGGAGAGTACGGTGGCGGCATGAAGTTTGTGGCAACTCTTGAGCGGGATGAGGACGGTGTGTGGATCGTTGAATGCCCGGCCATCCCCGGTTGCGTCAGCCAGGGAGAGACCCGTGATGAAGCTCTTGCCAACATCCGCGGAGCGATCGCTGCCTGTCTGGAAGTTCGGGCGGAACGCGGGTTGCCGCTAACTATCGAGACACAGCAAGTCGAGGTCGCAGTCTAATGGCTTCGTTGCCGACACTCAGCTTCAGCGGGCCTCGGCCACATTCATGTAGCCGATAAACATCTCTTCCCAGCTCTGTTCACCGAACCTCACCGTGGCGCTCGGATCGGGATTATTGGGATTCCACTGGGTATTGTCGAATCCACCCGTGATACGGACGATCGTTCCGGCGGGAAGGAGTCGGGGCTCCGCCAGTCGGTAGAGCGTCTGCCAATTGAATCGATACGCGGGAACGCTGACCAGAACCTCGCGGTTTCCATTCGGGAATTCTGCTTCGAATTGCATATCCTGACCCCGGAAATGCATGTGCGGGCCCACTTCATAGAGCCAGGTAGCGGTCGTGAACGTGTTGGTAGCAGTCACCCGATTGTTGCGAGATTTGGGATCGATGACGAAGTCCGTGTTGTTACCCGCCTTCGTTTTCAATTCGTGAGTCGGAACTCCGCGGGAGAAGTACAGGCCCAATTGGGACCGGTCGGTCGTCGCTGTTCCATTTACCGTGTAGTGCATTTGGACCGCAAACGAGGAGTCTGCCTTCAAGAGCTTGCCGGTTGAGGCGGGAAATTCCACGGGGTCCAGTCCGGGTACATACGCCGCAAAATAGCCATTCAGTCCGCCCGCAATGTCAAGTAGGTCCTGAAAAGTGGTTCCGGCAAAGATCAGACCGTGATGGACCACTGCCCGATTGCCTGGCTTCAGCACGGCCGCACGCAGCCAGAGATTCGTCGTGAACGGGCTGTTTATGAATAGGTATCGATACCTCACCGTGCCCGTCGCCGGCACCTTCTGCTCGGGGATGTCGATGATGTAATCCGGCGTTCCCAGCTCCCAATCGTTGGGAACGGGCGGCGGAGTGGTTTCCAGGATATCGGGTCCATCTCCCCGCTGCGCACCCGCGTCCAGCCACGCGACCAATTTGTCGAGATCTGCGGGGGCGAGCGAAAAATCGTTCCCGAGCGCCGCGTAGCGTGGGTCGGCATGCCAGGGCGGCATGTCGCCCGTCAGCAGATCCCGGCGAATCTTGGCGGAGCGGGAGGCGATCGCCTGATGATTCGTCATCGCATACGATCCGATATTGCCCGGACTGTGGCATCGCACGCACTTGTCGATTAGGACGGGAGCAATATCGCGGCTGTAGTCGAGCGTCCCCCAGTCCCGCAGTGGCATCGGAGCCTCCGCGGGAACCGCGCGTGAAATCACGGGCGGCTTGCCTGCAAAAAAGCTATCCAATGCATCGGCGAGATACGTCCGTCGAATCGTGCCGGCCGTCGTTTCATGGGAATGCTCCAATGCTCCCTGGTAAAATGCGGAGAGATCGCTGTTGTCGAGGGCCACAACTTCAAACGCGTAGGCGCAGCCGAAGGCCCGTGAGAGCGCCTGGCTACGGTCGTGAAGTATCGGCAGCGTGATGGACTGGGTCTGCGCCAGAGTGGTGATCTGGTCTCGGGAATCACGCGGATTGACGATCCAGAAGACGGCTCCATTCGGTTGATGCTTCTCCGCGAGTGATTTGATCGCAGGCCAATGAGCCTGTATTTCCGCGTTGTCCCCAAAGACGAGCACGATCACCGCGGCGTCGCCCTCGCGATATAGTTCGCGGGCAACGCCCAGGTGATCGATCAGACGAAAATTTGCGACCGGAATTCGCGGGGGGCGGATCTGTAGTTTCTCCAACCGGTAGAATCGACGGCCCTTGGCATGGCCGCTCATGTCGTGCCAGCGGGTCGGGTCGCTGCCGAGCGTCAGGTCCAACAGCGATTCCCAATTGCCGGCTTTCAGATCATCAACGCCGGATAACCGGTAATCTCCGGGATTGCCATTCCCCGTCAAATCCAGAGCGGGCAGGCCGCAAACTGGATCCCAGGTTCCGCGGATGGGCTGAGCGGTCGCGGTCAGGGTCAGCGCAAAAATGCCGATAAACGCGGGCAGAAAGCAATGGAACAGCTTCATTTTCGGGGTTCTTCAAAGCGGACAACTTTTTCGTCCGGACGTGCATATCCAAGCACTTCGCGGGCGGTTCGTTCAACGGCTTTTGGGTCGTTCTTTAACGCTTGATTTCGGATTTCGAGCATTCGATTTGTTGCCGCGAGGCCGTTGCGAAGTTCGAGCTTTCGTTGCAATTCAGCACGTCGGGCCTGGTTTGACTTGATCAACGGCACATATTTCAGCCCCGCGCCCAACAGGAAGGCGACGAATACGAGGGTGAGTACCACGCGATAAAACCAACTCCCAAAACTGGTCATATCACAATGAACCGGATGCCGATGGCGCGCGCGACATGACCTCATGGTAGACGCATCCCACAATTCGTCGACCGCAAATCACGTGTGCTTTGTGGCGATCAAGCTCGCCAGACGGGTCTGCCCAGGGTCTATTCTTCCGCATTCTCCAATCATGAACATCCTCGTTCCCCTCGCACTTTGCCTGCTGACCGCCGCCCTGGCCGGCTGCGGCAAAACTCCGGAAGGCGGTCCGGTCACGGCAGCTGCTTCGCCGGCGCAGAAGAAAATCACCGTCGCCTTACTCCCCAAAAGCAAGGGCAATGGCTATTTCGTCTCGTGCAAACAAGGTGCCGATCGAGCGGCTCGCGAGCTCGGGATCGAACTCATTTACGACGGCCCAACCACGCCCGATCCCGCGCGGCAAAACGAAATTGTCGAGAATTGGGTGACGCTGGGTGTCGATGTGATTGCCGTCGCGTGTGAGAATCGGGACGGCATTTCCACCGCTCTTCGGCGAGCCCGCGAGAAAGGAGTGCGCGTGGTGACCTTTGATGCCGATGCCCAGCCGGATGCTCGGGAGTTTTTTGTCAACCAAGCCACCCCGGAGGGGATCGGCAATGCGCTCATGGACGAGGCGGCTCGTTTGCTCAATGGAGAGGGAGAGTTTGCCATCATCACGGCCTCCTTGACGGCTCAAAATATGATCGAATGGCAGCGACACATTGAGACCCGCCGGCTCGCAAAATATCCCGGAATGAAGATGGTTGCCCTGCGGCCCTGCGATGATCTGAAGGACAAGGCCCAGGCTGAAGCAACGACCCTGCTCGGGGCCTATCCGCGCCTGGGTTTAATCATGGCGATTTGTTCACCGGCGGTGCCCGGCACGGCGGAGGCGGTCAAGCAAGCCGGCAAGATTGGCAAGGTTCGGGTCATTGGCCTCGGTCTTCCCAGCGAAAACAAGCGGTACGTCAAGGAAGGTGTCACCGACACGGTCATCCTTTGGAAGACTGTGGATCTTGGCTATCTGACCGTGCAGGCCGCAGTCGCTGTGGTTCGGGGAGAACTTAAACCGGGGGCAACTTCGCTGCGGGCCGGAACCCTTGGAGAATTCAGAATTGTGGGGGACAACATCCTCCTCGGTGAACCCTTCCGATTCACCAAAGATAATATTGACCCGTTCGATTTCTAGCACCGCATTCCTCGGTCCAGACGGTGCATCCCGAAGTGGTTGGTAGAGGTTGTCGCGCTGCGACAACCCCGCCCGCTTCCAGCGGGCGGGACAGGGCCGCTGCGCGGTTCGTGCCGCGCCTGAACGACGCTGGGACGCCGCAGCGCGGCGTCCGCTACCTTC
>CAMDJH010000177.1 GCA_945900455.1 Akkermansia muciniphila | reverse complement strand
GGAGCGGGGAGTGTTTACTACCGACCGGGTCGGCCGGAATGGAATCAATCGTTTCGGGGACGGAGAGCTCGCCGACTATTGCGTGGGTGCCACTGCTTTTTCCGGTACCTCGGCAGCGAGCCCACAGGTTGCGGGTGTCGTTGCTCTCATGCTTGCGGTGCGGCCGGATCTGACGCTCCGCGATGTTCAGCAAGCGCTGCTTCTCTCGTGCCGGCATTTCGATCTTTCCGACCCGGACTTGCGGTCCAATTTCGCCGGATTGCCTGTCAGCCATAATGTTGGTTTTGGAATTCCGGACGCCGCCATTGCGATCCGCGCTGCGCTTGCCTGGAAGTCTCGTCCAGCCCTCGAGTCGTTCCGGTTTGTTGCAACCAATCGCCTGGAGATTCCTGACGACGCCCTCGCCGTGACGATCGCCGGGATTGACGTTCCCGATATGTTGCGGCGAATTCCCGCGACCGGCGGGCTGGGACTTCATCCGGATTCGCCCACGCCGGTCCTAAGCTTGAAAGACTTTGGAGTCGGAGGGGCACCGGCGGGGAGCGACTTCCAGGGAAGCGCCGCGGTGGTTTTGCGCGGTGGAAACACCTTTGAAGACAAGATCGCAAATGCGGCGGCGGGCGGGGCGGGGTTTGTCGTTGTGGTCAATAACGAGGGAGGGGACAGCCGATTGACCACGGGTGCTCCCAGTTATTTTCGCTACATGAGTGGGACAGAGTTTTCGCCCATTCCTGCGGTCCTTGTGGATCAGGTGCATGGGGAAGCGTTGCGCCTCTGGCTGAAGGATCATCCGGAGGCGACAGCCCAGGTGGCGCTCGATGCCGCGCGGTACGAATTTGCGATCACCAACACGCTTCAGTGTGAGCACGTCGGGGTGCGGATCCGCTGGAGCCATCCCAGCCGGGCGGATCTGCGTGTCACGGTCCAATCCCCGCGGGGCACGATCAGCATTCTGCAACGACAGAGTATGGCGATGGAGCGGGTGCCGGATGAACAATCGTTCTGGTCTACTCACCATTTTTTCGAGAGTACCGCGGGGAACTGGACTGTCGCGGTGACCGATGAATGGCCGGGGGCGGCAGGCCGCGTCGAGCGGGTTGAATTTTCCCTGCGTGGGGTGACAATTGCCGACACGGATGGAGACGGGCTGCCGGATGATTGGGAAAAGGGGTACTTCAGTTCCCTAAGCGAAGGCCCGTCCGGAGATTTCGACGGCGACGGCAGCGACAATTTGCACGAACTGCTCATGGGCACGGATCCAACCCGGGATGAAGAGCCGTTTCTTGCCCAACTTTCACCCATTTCTTCCAGCTTGGTTCGCTTGAGCTGGCCAGGTCGGATCGATCAACGGTATCAGGTCTGGTCGGCTCCCGGACCGGAGGGACCGTTTCGCCTCGTACAGGAATTGCCCGGTCGGCATCCGGAGTCGGGACTTTTCCTTGATCGGCCGGCGAACTCTCAGATCTACCGGATCATCGAAGGCGACCCATCGAGGACACCCTAAACGACGTCTGCCCTGTCCTTGTAATGGGAGCCAGGAACAGTTTGACAAGACCCATACTGTTGAGTTTATTGGCTTCGTTCTCTCACTAAATCGTATGAATTCTTCTCAACCGCGTAGTGAATCCTCCTGGACCCGAAGTCGCGGGTTCACCCTGATCGAACTGCTTGTTGTCATCGCGATTATCGCGATTCTGGCGGGCATGCTGTTGCCGGCACTTGGCAAGGCCAAGGCCAAGGCTCAGGGCATCCTCTGCATGAACAATAACAAGCAGTTGATGCTGGGCTGGAAGTTGTATGCGAGTGACTTCAATGACGTCTTGGTGGCGTCGCTGGACGTTGCGGACGGATACAAGCGACCCATCTGGATTACGGGGGGCCTCGATTATGGGAGTGTTTCGAGCTCGAACCGAACGATCATTTCCAATGGTCCGCTGTTCAAGTACGTGAACGACTACTCGATTTTTAAGTGCCCCTCGGACCGGGCCGCCCAGGGCAAGATTGGAGGAAAACGCGGCACTCCGCGCATCCGGAGTATCTCGATGAGCCAAGTTTTTGACTTCGGAGGGTGGCTGCCCGCGGACAAGTATCGTACGTACGCGAAGGAGAGCGGCATTGTGAATGCTTCTAAAACCTGGGTGTTTATTGAGGAGCATCCGGACAGTATCAATGACGCGGCCTTCGCCGTTCAGATGATTGAGCCGGGTGCAACGTCAGGAAACATCATTGATATGCCGGCAAACTACCACAACGGCGCCTGCGGGTTCTCTTTTTCCGATGGCCATGCTGAAATCCATCGATGGGTGGGTTCGCTGATCAGGAGTGCTCCGGTGAAGTACCTGGATGCAGCCATCCCACTGAATGTGCCGGCAAAGGATTCATTGGTCGATGGGAAGTGGATGTCCGAGAATACAACAGTCAAGAAATAGCCGTTCTGCTGAACGGCTTTTTGGCTGAGAGTTAGTTGTTGTGTTTTCTTGGGCCTGCCGGAGTTCCGGCAGGCCTTTTTCGTCCAGCTGTTCCCGTTTCGCAGCCCGTGGGGCAGGTTTCCGCCTTGCCAGTGCCACTCTTTTTCCAAGTCGGCAAACATCTCGGAGCGGTATCAGGCGCGTTGTGGCTCCCCCGATTGGCATGGGTGGCCGCATTTGCTCAAACAGGTTGGGTTTTTTCCAGAAATCCGTTGTGCCGCGGGGTATGGTTTCCTACCTTACTCACGCGTCGGTTTCGGACGGGGTTTCCGTCGGTTTCTGACGCTGGTTTCCGCCGAATTTATGTCCACAGAATCCGAAGGTCCCGATTTATCCTACAATGCCTCAAAATTGGGTAAGTTGGAGGGGTTAGAAGCGGTCCGAAAAAAGCCCGGGATGTACATTGGGGGAACGGATGAACGGGCTCTCCATCACTGCGTATCCGAGGTTCTGGACAATTCCGTCGACGAACATCTGGCAGGCCACTGCACGCGGATCAACGTCAATATCCACGTCGATGGATCGATCTCAATTCGCGACAATGGCCGCGGCATCCCGATCGACATTCATCCGCAGTACGGCATCCCCGGCGTCGAGATGGTGTTGACGACGCTCCATTCAGGCGGCAAGTACGGTCAGGGCGGGTACAAATTCTCAGGAGGCACGCACGGGGTCGGAGCCAAGTGTGTCAATGCGGTCGCGGAATGGTTCGAGGTGGAAGTGTGCCGCGATGGCAAGGTTCACCACATGGAGTTTGAGCGCGGGAAGACCGTCAAGAAGTTGGAAGTGATCGGTACGGCGCAAGGGACGGGGACCTTGATCACGTTTCTTCCCGATCCAGAGATCTTCCGTGAAACCACGGAGTTCAAGTCCGACCGCATCACCCAGCGTCTTCGTGAATTGGCGTTCCTCAATTCCGGCCTTGAAATCATCTTCCTCGATGAACGTCAGCCGGAGTCGAAGCCGGAATTGTTTTTTTACAAGGACGGCACCGAGGAATTTGTCAAGCAACTGAACAAGAGCAAGGAGCCGTTGCATCCGAAGGTCATTGCCTTCCGCAGAGAAACAAAGTTGCGCAATGACGATAAGGATATCGAGATTCATGCGGAAATCGTTTTGCAGTATAACACAAGCTATAACGAGCAGGTCCTTTGCTATACCAACACCATTCACAATCCCGACGGAGGCACGCATCTGATCGGCTTCCGGTCGGCGCTGACGCGGTCGATCAATCAGTATGCGAAGACCAACAACTTGTTGAAGGAAAAGGATCCGCAGATTACCGGCGACGACGTCCGGGAAGGGTTGACCGCGGTGATTTCCGTGAAGCACAGCGATCCGAAATTCGAGTCGCAGACGAAGGTGAAGCTCTTGTCGCCCGAAGTCGACAGTGTGGTCGGATCGGCGGCGTACGAGGGGTTGATGAACTATTTCGACGACAATCCGCAGATCGGAAAGCGGATTGTGGATAAGTCGTTGAACGCCGCCCGCGCCCGGGAAGCGGCTCGGAAGGCGCGTGAAGCGGTGCGCAAAACCTCGCTGTCGGGCGGAGGATTGCCGGGCAAGCTGGCGGATTGTTCCGATCGTGATCCGGCAAACACCGAGCTATACATTGTCGAGGGCGACTCCGCCGGTGGCTCTGCCAAGCAGGGGCGGGACCGCAAGTTTCAAGCGATTCTGCCGTTGCGCGGCAAGCTGATTAATGTCGAGAAGGCCCGTCTGGATCGAGTTCTGCAGAACACCGAAATCCGGACAATGATCACGGCCATTGGCACCGGGATTGGAGACGGGGAAGGCGAGGGCGCCTTCAATTTGGAACGGTTGCGGTATCACAAGATTATTATCATGACGGACGCCGACGTGGATGGTTCCCACATCCGGACGCTGTTGCTCACGTTCTTTTACCGTCAGATGCCGCAGCTCGTGAAGCAGGGATTCGTCTATATCGCCCAGCCGCCATTATATTCGGTCACTCGAAAGAAGCGGACCGACTATGTGGACGACGATGCGCAAATGAATCGCATCCTATTGCAGAATGGGAGCGAGGAAGTACGGCTCAAAAATTTGTCGGATGGCCGGGAGTTCGACCCGAAGCAGCTCGAGGAGATTCTCGGCCTGTTGGAGTCGCTTGACAAACATGCGGTTTATATTCGCCGGCAGGGCGGAGATTTTGGAGACTACGTCGAGAAACGCGGCACAGATGGCTCTTTGCCGCAGCACCTTGTGAAAATCAGGGACGGCAACGATGAGACGTTGCACTATTTTGTCACCAACCCGGAATTTGAAGCTTTCAAGTTGACGCATGCGGACCTGTTTGGTGACGAGGAGACGAGGGAGAAAATAGACCGGAGAGCGGGGCCAATCCGCCGGGGCACGCATAAGGATCTGCACCTTGAATCCAAAGCCATTGCCGATTTGCTGGGCAAACTTTCTGTGAAGGGCCTCGATATTGCGCACTACTCGGCGCAGGATAAACCGTTGTTTGAACTGACCGAAGGCGAGGGCGACAAGGCGACCGTGACGCCACTTTTCGCGATTCCCGAAATCCTGGCATCCGTCAAGGCGGTCGGAAAGAAGGGCATTCAGATATACCGATTCAAAGGGTTGGGCGAAATGGACGCAAAAGAGCTTTTCGAGACCACGATGAACCCGGTTAAACGCAAGCTGCTGCGGATTGATCTCACCGATGCGGTGGAAGCGGAGGAAATGTTTACCCGACTGATGGGCGACGAGGTGGAACCTCGACGCCAGTTTATTGAAGACAATGCGTTAAACGTGAGAAATTTGGACGTTTAACACGAGCCAACCCCTTTTTGATCCGACCGCATCATGCCTGACGAAACCGAAAATCCCACCCCAACCCCACCGCTACCCCCAACGGTAGCTCCCAGCGGAGGTGCCTATTCCGTAGGTGAGAAGATAACCAAGATAAACGTCGCCGAGGAGATCAAGGCATCGTTTCTGGACTACTCCATGTCCGTGATCATCTCACGGGCACTGCCCGACGTTCGCGACGGGCTCAAGCCTTCGCAACGGCGGATATTGTATGCGATGGAGCAGTTGTCTCTCTTCCCGGGCCGCAAGCACATGAAGTGCGCGAAGATTTGCGGCGATACGTCGGGTAATTACCACCCGCACGGTGAAGCGGTCATCTATCCGACACTCGTCCACATGGCTCAGCCTTGGGTCATGAGCGAGAAGCTCATCGACGGCAAGGGGAACTTTGGTTCTGTCGAGAGCGATCCTCCGGCGGCCATGCGGTATACCGAGGCGCGGCTAACCCACCTGGGTGCCCTGCTAATGGCGGACATGGACAAGGATACGGTCGACTTTGTTCCAAACTACGACGAGCGACTTACCGAGCCCAGTGTCTTTCCTGCAGCCTTTCCGAACCTCATTGTCAATGGGGGAACGGGAATTGCCGTGGGCATGGCGACCAACATGGCTCCTCATAACCTGGGCGAAGTCATTGATGGTATCTGTGCTCAGATCGACAACCCCGACATTACGGCGGTCCAGTTGGGGAAATTTATCAAGGGGCCCGATTTTCCGACGGGTGGTATTCTATGCGGCACGGAGGGAATCCGAAACTACTTCGCCACCGGAAGAGGCAGCCTCAAGGTCCGGGGCCGCGTCAACATTGAGGAAATCAAGGGCGGGCGGGAACAGATCGTCATCACCGAGATTCCCTTCAACGTAAACCGCGCATCGCTCGAAGAGCAGGTCGCCGCCTTGGTGAACGAGAAGATCATTACGGAAATTTCGACCGTTCGCAATGAATCCGATGAAAACTGCCGCCTGGTGCTTGAATTGAAGCGCGATGCCCTCTCCAAAGTTGTCGTCAATAACCTATACAAACATACTCAACTCGAATCCTCCTTCAGCGTTAACTCGCTGGCGATCGATCACGGCCGGCCGAAAATCCTCAACACCAAGGAATTGATCGCAGCCTATATCGATCATCGGCGGGAGGTTGTGTTGCGCCGGACTCGGTTTGAGCTGCGGAAAGCCGAGGAACGGGCGGAGATATTGGAAGGGTATATCTGTGCTCTATCGAACCTCGACGAATTCATCCGGATCATCCGAAATTCCAAGAATCGGGAAGAGGCGAAAATCAAACTGATGGCCTTTGAATGGGTGCAGTCCCAGGTAGAACGCTGGGGGATTCTGATCCGGAGTGAAGCTCGCCTCAACCACGGTCGCTATGCGCTGACCGAACGGCAGGTTGATGCCATCCTGGAACTGCGGTTGTATCAGCTCACGGGTCTGGAAATTGACAAGGTCCGGGGAGAGTATTCGGGATTAATCGAGAAGATCCGCGATTTGCTGGACATCCTCGCCAAGGAATCCCGAGTGATGGCCATCATCAAGCAGGAATTGATCGAAATCCGGATCAAACACGGCCGGCCGCGGCGAACAGAAATTGTTCCCGATGAAGGGGAGATGGCTCTCGAGGATCTAATCGCCAACGAGGGGGTCATCGTCACGTTGTCACACAACGGCCTGATCAAGCGCACCAATGTATCGAGCTACCGGGCTCAGAAACGCGGAGGGAAGGGAGTCATCGGAATGTCGACCCGCGAAGCGGAAGCGGAGGAGGACAGTGACTTCATTGAACACTTGTTCACGGCGAGTACTCACGATTACCTCATGTTTTTCACAAACCTCGGTCGAGTCTATGTCGAGCGCGTGCATGAGGTCCCGGACCTCGGCCGGGCTTCCAAGGGGCGCAGCATTGCCAACATTCTCGAACTGCAGGCGGACGAAAAGACCCAGGCGCTTGTGCGCGTGGTTGGCAAATATGGCCCGAACAAGGAGGACCTTACCTGGCAGCAAACGCACGAATTATTCTTTGTCACCCGCCAGGGCACCGTAAAACGGACCTCGCTCATCGATTTTCAACACGTCCGGTCCGGTGGCATCATCGCGATTTTGCTCGATGCCGAGGACGGCTTGGTCGAGGTCAAATTGACCCAAGGAACCGATGAAGTGGTGTTGATTACACGGCAGGGTATGAGCATTCGGTTCAAGGAAGAACAGGTGCGCTCCGTGGGCCGTTCCGCAGGCGGCGTCCGGGGAATCGAGCTCGAACCCAACGATTCCGTTGTGGCGGTAGCAGTCGTCGATTCCAAAGCCACGTTGCTCGTTGCCAGTGAAAATGGGATCGGCAAGCGCACAAGCTTCGAAGAGTATCGCCCGCAAACCCGGGGAGGCAAAGGGATCATCACCATGAAAACCGGAGACAAGACCGGCGATGTGATTGGTGCCCTCACGGTGCACGACTCAGACGAGATTATGCTGATTACGGTCGCCGGGCAAATGGTGCGAACCGGCGCGAAGGCAATTCGTGAAACCGGTCGCAATGCGATGGGCGTCAAATTGATCGATTTGGATGCCAGGGATCGGCTCCAAGCGATCGCGCCAGTCATTAGTGAAACGGAAGATGAGATGCCGGCCGACGATGCGTCCGGTGGAATTCCTCCGGAGCCGCCCGCAGCCGATGTTTGACCGAACATTCGATGGGTCGTCGGATTTGTCAGATTGCTGCGTACCCCATTGCGGTGTTTGACCGCGAGGCTGAAAAACACCCAGACTCTGCCTTTCATGTCCGAAGCTGTTGAATTCAAGGAAATCCGTGTCGTTGGCGATCCAGCGATCCGCAGCCTCCAGTATTTTTATGGTGCGCTCCTACTGGTGCTTTGGGGCTGGAGCCTGGGGATCGACAGCGTTTTTTGGAGAGACAATGCCAGCTACTCCTACGGTTGGGTTGTTCCACCCTTGGCGCTCTTTTTTCTCTGGCGACGAGTGCAATCGCAACCGGCCGATTTTTGGGCGGAAATAGGGGCCGCACGGGCGGGAGAGTGGCGTCCGAGCCCTTGGCTGCTGGCAGCGGCGGGGCTCTTAATCTTTCCGTTGGAAGTCACCCGTTCCGAATACCATCAATCCGGTCTTGTTCTGTGGGCGATCAATCTGGCAACGGTTGGAATCACACTGGCCGGTGCCTATTGGCTGGGCGGGAGGCGGTTACTGAAGCAGGTGCTTTTTCCGTTTTTGTTTTTCCTCACGGCGGTGCCGTGGCCGGCGCGGGTCGAACATCCGCTCGTTCAGCAGATGATGATTGGTGTTTCGCAGGTTGTTTCCGAGGCGTTGTTATGGTGTGGAGTGCCGGTGCGGACGGATGGCGCCGTGTTGCACCTTTCGAACGGCCCGGTGGGGATTGTCGAAGCATGCAGCGGAATCCGGTCGCTGCAGTCGGGTTTGATGGTGTGCCTTGCGGTCGGGGAACTCGCAATGCTAAGCGTGGCACGCCGATGGATGCTGGTGATTCTCACCGTGCTGCTAGCGTTGAGCAGCAACATGGCCCGGACGTTCACCTTATGTTGGATTATGGAGAAGAGCGGAGAAGCGGCGATGCATCATCGGCACGATCTCGTGGGCAATATCGCCATGTATTCCCTCTATGCTTTGATCTGGCTGATCGCGCAGTTCCTTGCCCGGAGGGGCTCCCAAGGCAGCTGGCCTGAGCCCGGGCTGGAGCTCGCTGTTTCCAAATTCGCGAATCTGCATTGGCACCGGATTCCCGACATGCGACCGCTGCTGGTGACTGGAATTCTGATGCTCACGGTGGTGCACTCCTGGTACGCGGTATTGCGAATGCTGGCGAAACCGCAGCTCGCTCCGCAGTTTACCGACCGCACAAGCGCGGGTGTTGGAACCGGTCTGGAAAAGGTGCCATTTGACGAGAGTGCGTGGAATCAGCTTAGAGCGAATTCTGGGGAGTCGCTGCGGATCACCAACGCCCTTGCGCCGTTGGGTTTTGCCGGTGCGTACCACTTGTTTTGGAAACCATCCCCGGCCAGCCGGACAGCGTTGCATCATCGTCCCGACGCGTGCATGCCGGGGCAGGGGTGGAGGCCCGTCGGAGACGTCAGCACGGTGGAGATATCGATCTCCGGGCATCCCTTGAAATGGCTCGTGTTTCAGTTCGAGCAACCGAATGCCAAACCGGAATTGAAGATGTTGCAATTGTGGGGGGTATGGCGAAACGGTGAACCGGTACGGATGAACTTTTCGTCACGCCTTGCGGAACTCCCCGAAGAATACGGTTGGCTTCCGAGTAGCCGCCACATGAGCGGTGTCGAGTTGGTTTCAATGTTTGTTCCCTATCGGAGCGGTGAACCTCCCCTGGACATTGCGCGGCGACTGTTACCAGAGTTTTTTGTATTTAAGCCATTTCGCGCCGGCGATTCGAAATAGGCTGAGCCGTCTCCGCAATGAGATCCACTTCTTACTGGATATTGCACCGGGGAACCAACGCTGACGGGCGATGCGTGGTGGCTCCTTTACTTGAGATCAATTCCGGAGGCGAGCACGACAAAGGGGGCGAGATTGAATAGCGCGTGAGCCGTGACCGGCGCCAGCAGGTTGCCGGTGCGTTGATAGAGCCATGACAGGGCAAATCCGAAAAGTGTCAGGGGCAGAAAAGCGGCGCGATTCAGGTGAATGAGACCGAACAATATCGCAGTGCCCCAGAAGGCCAACCGTGGGTAGCCCAGATCACGGATGAACGGATATAACACACCGCGAAAGAGGGCTTCCTCGACACAAGGCGCGATGATTACGGCGAAGGCGAAAAGATAACCGCGGATGAGCGGAGACTTTGACCCGAGCAGCAGTTTAACGTGATCCTGGGCATCGGCCGGGTATCCCAGTGCGTCGAGGGCAGCCCGCACGGCGCTGAGCAGAGTGTACCCGACCGGAAGCATCCCGACCGCGAGAAGGGTGCCGAGAACGAGGGCCCGCCACGGGCGGGTCCCCAGTATCCCAAAGGCAGACAAGACCGTGAATCCGTGGCCCCTGACAAAGAGTATTAGGGCGGGAATGGCAACTCCATGAAGCGCGAGCGATCCAAGGCAAAGCAACAGAGCCTGCGGCGGCTCGATGCCTCTTCTACTATACATCAGGACTACTAATTGAATCAGCAGTCCCGCTGCACCAAACCCAAATAGAATGGTGAAGAAGAGCCGGAGGACTCTCTCCGGTTGCCAGTGTTTCGGCGGCAGCATGCGGCGTGGCTACTTTCGCTTGTCTGGATAGGCCGGTGGAGTCGGGATCTGTACCGGGTTACGGCTGAGCGCCGTCTTCAGCTCCACAATGGCCCGAGTCAACTGGTCATCAACACCGGCGTATTCGCGCGCAGGATCGTTGTCCACTTCGATATCGGGGTCGACCCCGTATCCCTCCATAATCCATTCGCGACCGTCGAGGGAGAAGCGGGAAAACTCGGGCCGATTGAGGTAACCACCGTCCAGCAGTGGCAAAGTGCCGCGGATTCCAACAACCCCGCCCCAGCTTCGCTGGCCGATCACGGGGCCCAATTTATGAGCCTTGAATCGGTAGGCGACGATGTCGCCGTCGCTTGCGCTAAACTGATCCAGCAGCAGCACTTTCGGGCCTAGCATTTGTCCGCTCGGATCCACGTGGACACTTCCATTTCGGGCGAGAGTCCACATGGAGGGCTCACGGCGGAGGCGTTCGATAATCATCGGGGAAACGTTGCCGCCGCCATTCCCGCGGCAATCGAGCACCAGAGCCTCTTTATGCAACTGCGGATAGTAGAATTTGGCGAATTCATTGAGGCCGTGAACACTCATGTCCGGAACATGCACGTATCCAATTCGGCCGTCCGACGTCTTCTCTACCGTCTCAATGTTCTTGAGCACCCAATTTAGATAATAGAGCGGCTGTTCGTTGTCGGTGGGCATGACGGTTTCCTCGCGGGCACCCGCTTCCGATGGAATTGAATTCACCCTCAACCGGATCTGCTTCTGAGCCGTATCAATCATCAGGGCATTGAAATCGTTCGCTTGGCTCACCGGCCGGCCATTCACCGCGAGCAGGTAGTCGCCTCGACGCACGTTGACTCCGATTTCAGTCAATGGAGACCGATAGGATTTGTCCCAATTGTGGCCTCGGAGGATTTCTGCAATGCGCACGAAACCGGTTGCGGAATCCAGCTCCAAGCGGGCGCCGAGAAGACCGAGGTTGATCCGGCGAGGCTTGGGATAGTCGCCGCCGCCCACATAGGCGTGGCCCGCATTGAGCTCGCCAATCATCTCCCCGATCAGGTACGTCAAATCGGTCCGATGATGCACGTGCTCCAACAACGGCTCGTATCGTTGACGGATTGTGCTCCAGTCCACTCCATGCAGATTCGGATCATAAAAAAAGTCGCGCATTTGCCGCCAACACTCGCGGAAGATCTGGTTCCATTCTGCCGCGCGATCCAGCTGCACCTTGGCGTCGCTCAGATCCAAACGGCTGCTAATGTCAATTTTTCCGGTGGGGAGATCCACCACGGAATAGCTGCCTCCACCAGAAACGAGCATCTTCTTCTGATCAGCGGAAATGACATAGCGGCCGAATTCGCCCAGTTCAGTTTCCTTCTGCTTTTCGAGTTCATAAAGCCATAGTTTTCCCTTGCGCAGGTAATAGAGTTTGTCGCCAACCGAGGTGAGTTCGCTGTAGCCTCCCGCTTGCGTCAGCAGTGCTGCGATCCGATCGATGAGCCCCTCAGGATCGACCCGTACTCGCACGGGGCCTTCGTTGGTCTTGGTTCCACTCGGTGCGTTTGTAACTCCGATGGCAGTGAAATCGCCGGGCATGGACGTGTTGGTTCCAGGATTCGGCTCCGCCTTTATCTTTACCTCGTCGTTTTTCGGCGCGATGGGAGATCGCGTGTCGCGAGCCAGGGTGACTAAATACAGATTTTGCATGTCGCCATAGGAATGATTCCATTCAGTCTGGCTATACGTGGGATTGAAAGTCCGAGCGGAAACAAAGAAGAGCAACTTGCCGTCGGAGCTGAATGCGGGTCCGCTCACTTCGGACCATCCGTCGGTCGCAGGGGTTGTCGCTTTGCTGACCAGGGAGTAGAGTTGAATCCGTCCAAATCGGCGGGGTTCGGGTTGATGAAAGGCAATCCATTGGCTGTCCGGAGCCCAAGTGAAGTCGATGATCTCCCACTCTTTGGAGGTGGCGACAAGCGTGACCTGCCGGGAGGCGATCGCAACAAATTGCAGCCGGTTTTTCTTGTCTGACCATAGGATGCGTTGGGAGTCCGGTGACCATCGGAGCTGATACTTATAGGTATCGGCACCGTCCGTCAGACGGGTGGGTTCATCGGAACCATCCTGGAGGCGAATATAGATCTCGTCTTCGCCCGTCATGTCGGCGACATAAGCAATCCAGCGGCCATTTGGCGACCATACGGCGTTGCGCTCGTGAATTCCTGGAGATCGGGTCAGATTGCGAGTGAAACCCTGTTTCGCCGGAACATTAAACACATCGCCTCGAGCGCCGAATACCACTCGACTCCCGTCGGGTGCGACATCAACGGTGGTCAGTTCCTTGCCGACATCCCGCAGTCCGCCGCGCCCGCTGGCGAAATCCTCCCGAATCTCGATGGGCACCCGGGTGGCCTGTTCGGTGGTGAGATCAAAGAGGAAAATATATCCGCCATTTTCGAACACGATGTCCGAATCGCCGAGGGAAGGAAACTTAAGATCGAATTCCGTAAATCGCGTCAGCGGGCGAGTCTGCTTTGATGTTAGATCATAGACGAACAAGTTGGCCTTGTGGTTCTCGTCCCGCTCGGAGACAAAATAGATCCGGTCACCGCGCCACATGGGGAAAATGTCCTGAGCCGGGTCGCTGGAGATCTTTTCCGTTGTTTTCGCCTTGAAATCGTAGATCCAAATCTCATCGGCCTGCCCACCCCGATACCGCTTCCATGTCCGGAACTCACGGAACACCCGGTTATAGGCCAGCTTTTGTCCGTCGGGCGAATACGAACACCAACCGCCCCGGGGCAAGGGAAGTTCTTCCGGGATGCCGCCGGTTGTCCGCGCGAGCAGGAGATGTCCCTTGAACGGGTTCCACTGGGTTCGTCTTGATCGGTACACGACGGTTGCATTATCCCGCCAGGTCATCACGATGTTATTGGGGCCCATGCGGTCGGACACATCGTCGCGATCCAGCGTGGCGGTATAGGTCAAGCGCCTCGGAATGCCCCCGTCCGAAGGCATGACGTAGACTTCAGTATTCCCGTCATATTGGC
>CAMDJH010000176.1 GCA_945900455.1 Akkermansia muciniphila | reverse complement strand
CCTACGAGGGATCGCCGATGGAGCGCATGAACGAATTTCTCGAGGACCTCACGCTCGATCAGGAGAGGGAGGAGGAGAAAGAGAATGAGGGCGAATTGGTGACCCTCATCACCATGCACGCCGCAAAAGGGTTGGAATTTCCACGGGTTCACATCGTCGGCGTCGAGGATGGGCTGCTGCCGCATTCGCGCTCAAAATTGGAGGGAACGGTCGACGAGGAGCGACGATTGTTTTACGTCGCCATTACCCGGGCTCAGGAAACGTTGCGCATCAGTCACTGTGAATCCCGCCGGAAATACGGCCAATTGATGCCCTGTCACCCCTCAGCGTTCCTCAAGGAATTACCGACCGACTGTGTGCAGCATGCCAACGCGGCGGATGCGATTCCGGTCGAGGTGAAGCGTGGACCCGATTTTTTCGCCCTCATGCGCGCGGCGACCGAGTGAGACGAAGCTCGATGGGGGTCACGCACGATAGGGGTCATGAGGCAGGAGACGGTGATGACGCTGGACGAGATCGCCAAGCATTTGGAGATGGGGTGTCGTCACACGTTGGGCAACTGATTGAACGCGGCAAGAGTTTCCAATAGCCGGGACCCTTTTTTGGCCCCTTCTCGTTCCTTAAAAAATCACGCTTGCGTTCCCGGGAAAAAAGACGTAGGCGCCCTCTGATCGTCGATGTGTAGATTTGCACCTCCAAGCCTATTATGAAAAAGCCCTTAAACCCGCTCGCCTTGCAGTTTAGCGAAATGTCCTGCCGCTCAATACTGGCAGGATCATTGATCGTGTTCTGTGTCGCGATCGTGTCGACGCGTGCAGCCAACAAGATTACCGGGCAATGGGACTTCGAACACGCCAATTTGGCGGCCACCTTTGGCGCAGACCTTGCCTACCTCGATAACTCGGTGGCCTCGGTCTATCAATTTGGCACGACCGGCATCGGGGACTTCGCCGGCATCCCCTCGATCGATGGCAATCCCGGAAAGATCCTTCTCATTCCCTACACTTCGAATTTCGATGTCCCACCGTTCCAGAGCCTGGGGCTGAAGATGACCCACGACATTGCGCCGAATGGTGGCGGCCTAAACGTCAATCAGTGGACGCTTATCATGGATATTTTCTGGGGCGACGGGAGCATTAATGGGGCCGTCCTCAAGACCCACGATTTCGATCAAATCATAGACAGTGACCTGTTTTGGTCGGTGGTATCCGAAGACTACGGTAAGTCGTGTTGTTCACCCTACTTCGGGCCCGTGGATCCACTAGCCGCCCAACCCCGCTATCAGTGGTCCCGCGTCGTGTTTGCCGCCGACTTGACAAAAAGTGACAGGCTCAATAATGTGTCTCCAGGATGATCGGCCGCAAAACATCGCAAGGAACTAAGAGAAAAAGGATGTCGTCGGCAGCTGCCCGCAAACGTGGCTCATTCTCCTGGATGACCAGGGTGAAGGCGTGCATTGGTATGAGCCGCTCCTGAGGCTATCGATCAGCACTGCGCGGTGACGCGCGACAATGCGGTCAAACGGCTTGAGGCGAGCCAATCGAGTCAACGGGTTACAGCACCCGGACGGACTTGAGCTTCCCTGCCGCCTTCTCGAAACTGACCATCTCATCGGCCACGCTGGCGTAAGCTTCATGAATCAGCCGGTCTACAAAACCCGGTTTTACCGAAGCCAGTCCATTGACCGCCAACACCTCGGCGACGGCTCCTAGCGGCTTGATTTCACCGTCAGCGAACAACCGTCGCAGCCCCATCAGGGCCTCGTGCTTCGAGACATCGTAATGGTGCTGCAATGCGAAATACGCCTCAGCGACCACCAAGTCTGAAACCACGGCGCGATGACCCCTTCGCGACAGTTCATCTAGCAACCCCACCGCCCGTGCCGCTTGATCTGCCGGTTGCCCCAGCAGCAGGCGCAGCACCACTGAGGTGTCCAATCCGGCCTTCACGCGCCGCCTTTTCGCCCGACGGCAATGCTCTCACGGATCGCCAGGAGCGAATGGTCGGCTACTTTCCTGGCTCGCGACCCGAGGCAACCGATCCAATCGCGGGTGCGGGTCGGTGGCGGCCGCAACACCCAGACTCGGGTCCCGCCTTCATTGCGAGATTCAAGCTCGATCACATCCCCTGGCTTCAGGCCGAGTGCCTCGCAAGTTTCCTTCGGAAACGTCGCCTGCCGCTTCGCAGTCAATGTCAGCATTGTCATGGGGAAAACGTTCAATGATCACGCCTTACCTGTCAAGGTTACGGTAAGGCGTCGCAGGCCCTGGCAGCACATTGGCGCTGCGCGGTGACGGTTGAGCGCCAGCCCTAAATCTAAAGAGGTTAGTTCTTGGTTTTGTTTACTTTGCCTGGCCTTAAAGCATTTGGGCTAGGCAGACGAGTGGCTGATACCAAGAACTGAACCCATTTCCGGAGGCCTTCCCGGGCCTCCGCCGGCGAGGCTAGGGCCAGGGCGGTGCCCATCAACAGCCAAAGGGAACATGGCGCCTTCATAGGATGCATCACGGTTGCACCGTGCGGTAGTAGGCAGTGTCCACTGGCCCGTGGGTGTCGATGTATTCGATGTCGCCGCCGATGGGCGCGGTGGGCGTGGCAAGGGTGCTCCACGGGCCGGTGACGTTAAGAGAACGCTCGATGACGTAACTTTCGCCGGGCACGCCAGTGAAGCGAAGGCGGACGCCGTTGGGAACCAGCGCGACGGAGACCGGAGGCAGGGTCTCTCGGTAAATAACGGTGGCGTACTCGCCGGAGGAAGTGCCGGCAACGGCCACCATTCCGTTGGGGCCGAGGGCGAGACTGCTCGCGCCATCTCCAGGGTAGCGTTTCTCCCAGAGCAGCCCGCCGTCCGCCGACGCGTACTTGGCTGTATAGCTGCCGCTGGAGGAATACCCCGTGACAACCGCGTTGCCGCTGCCGTCCACCGCCAGCGAACCAGCTACGGCTCCATCGCTCCTGCGGTTTTGCCAGATCACCGATCCATTCGCGCCGGAATACTTGATAGTGAGCGAGCCATTCGGGTTCATGCTGTCATCGGTGTTGCCGGTGACAATCACGTCGCCTGCCGGATCGCGCACGACCTTGACCGCCCGATCAACTGAATTGCTCACCACGTTGCGCGTTCAGCATCCGTTGAACCTCTTCGCCGTCACGAGCCTTACACCCGGGGCTCCCAACCGCGGCGATACTCTCGGGATTGAAGCTTTTTCATTGCCCGGGTCGGCCGGAGGATCACTCCCGTGGCCGGGTCGGTTTGCAGCACGGTGTCGGTACGGTACGCGATATTTCCCAGGTGACAAAGTCGGGTGCTGATCTGTCCCTCGGCAATTTCGGAGTTCAGCGGGACACCGAGGCGAATGGCGTCGGCGAAGTTGGTGAAATGGGGAAGGTCACCCGACCGGCCCTTGATTGAGAGCCGTTCAGTACCCTTGAGATCGGTGATTCGAAAGCTGGATCCGCTGTCGATTTCGAGCATCCCGCCGTCACCATAGAAGGAAACGAACGGGTGTTTTTCCTGAGGCCTTGGCACGCAGCTCGAACAGTCCCAGCTTGCGCCGCAGTGTCCGAAATCATAGGTGGCCAC
This sequence comes from Akkermansia muciniphila, assembly GCA_945900455.1. GTDB lineage: Bacteria > Verrucomicrobiota > Verrucomicrobiia > Limisphaerales > UBA9464 > SIBK01. Next base: position 10,048 of record CAMDJH010000176.1, on the reverse strand, counting down.
CCCGGTATCGGGGGTTTCCTGATCATCGAGAAAGTGGTACCGGCCACCGGTATACGTGATACGTTTTGGATAACGAACGCCGAGTCCCCATCGGGCAACGTCGAGCGCGTGAATACCGTTGTTGGCCATTTCACCGCCGCCCCAATGCCAGCGCCAATGCCAGTTGTAGTGAACTAGGTTGTTGAGATACGGCCGTGGAGCAATGGGCCCCTGCCACAGATCGTAGTCCAGCCACTCGGGAATCGGGGCCGGCTTGCCCCGTCCGATGCCAGGACGGGCGGCGTCGTACCAGGATCGCGCGAAGCGGACCGGTCCGATCTCCCCACCATGAAGGCGGGCGATTGCCTCGATCACCTCGGGCCGGCTCCGGCGTTGGTTCCCCATCTGGACATGGCGCTTGTGTTTGCGGGCGGCGGCCACCATCAGGTCCGCCTCATGAATGTTGTGGCTGCCCGGCTTTTCCACGTAGACGTGTTTTCCAGCGCTGCACGCCAGGATGGTCGCGGGCGCATGCCAGAAATTGGGGGTGGCGATCGATACGGCATCCACACTGGCGTCTTCGAGAATCCTGCGGAAGTCACGAACCCCCTTGGGATCGTAGCCAGCCCGGTCGTGAATGGTCCGGACAGCCGTGGCGATTCGCCGTTCATCAACGTCGCAGACGTGGGTGATCTCGACATTCGGAACCTTTAGAAATGTGGCGATGTGATCCAGTCCGCGACCGAGGCCAATGACTGCGACACGGAGTCGGCCGGCGGGCGAATCGGCGGCCAACAATGCTGGTGGGCGCCCGGCAGCCAGCAATGCGGTGATGCCGCCGGCGGCCTGCAGGAAAGACCTACGGGAACGCGGGGTCGGGCCGTGTTGGGTTTTCATCGGTATACGTATCGACAGTGGGGGAAAAACAGCCGGTAATCTAGATAACAAACGCCGGCTGCCGAGCGAAGATTTCATCCTTCGCACCGGTCCGAAGATAGTTCGGAGTTTGCGTCGGAGGCATGGTGGCCGCGATCTCGTTGCGCAACACCTTGTAGCTGTCGCTGAATTTTCCCTGTCTCCACACTTTTCGGAGCTTCTCGGTGAACAACCCGTTGCGCTGGCCGTCGAGTGAAAGTTGGTTATCCTGGCAGCCCGAGATGAGAATGACACTCGCCCGGACCGGAAGGGCATCCCCAAGGGGAAGTGCCTTTTGAATCTGTTCAAACTCGGCCCGATTCTGTTTCCAGACTTTCCGGCTGACTGCCTCCGGAATGGCGCGGAAGCGGATGCCGGCGGGAAGTCCTGCCTGCCCGGCGATCGTTTGATAGATCGGGATAGACCGGGTGACGGTGCCGCTATGGCAGCTATCGGACAGGACGATGACTCGAACTCCGGCGGCAAATTTTGCGAATTGCGCCTGGAGTTCATCGTCGAGGAACTCGCGGTCATACAAAACCCACGTTTCATCCTTTGCATCGGGTTCATCCCCATTCGTATCGGGCTGCTGGCCGCCATGGCCCGAGTAGCTGAGGAAAAAAATATCTCCCTTCTTGAGTTGGGGGGCGGCGGCAGCGAATTCAGACGCCAGGGCCTTGCTGGTGGCCTCGGCGGAGAGCAGCAGACGGCTGGTGAAACCCCGGCTGTCGGCCAATTTCCGCATGTCGGTGGCGTCGGAATGACAGGCGGTGAGGGCTCCATCCCAGCCGTCATAGCGCTTGGGATCGACGTGATTCAAACCGAGGTGGAGGGAGAGTCCTTTGGCCATGGGAAATGTTGGGGTATCGAGTCAGGCGTTCGTCACGAGAGAGCCAGACACGCGGGTTAAAGGCACGCCAAAAATCGGTCGAGTCGCTCACATGGGGTGATTCTGGGACCGGTCTCCAACTGCGGGTTCCCGAGTTTGCCCGTTGATCCCGGCGGCATCCGGGTTCATTTTCACAGGTCATGTTGCAACGCACTCCGCTGTTCGGCGCCCATCAGCGACTTGGGGGCCGTTTGATTGAATTCGGTGGGTGGGAAATGCCCGTACAGTACACCACCATCGTCGACGAACATCGTTGCGTCCGCCGTGCCGCCGGGATTTTTGATATTTGCCACATGGGCGAACTCTTCTTCGAAGGACCCGCCGCCGCCGCCTTTTTGAATGTCACGCTGACGAATGACATCCGCAAGCTGACGATCGGTCTTGGACACTATTCGCAATTGTGCAATGAGCGGGGAGGGACGGTGGATGACCTGTACGTCTACCGCCTGAGTTCGGATCGATTTCTCCTGATCGTCAATGCATCTCGGATTGAAGCGGACGTGGCCTGGTTGTCCGCCCGGCTGGGGGCCTTTCCCCAGTCGGCCGGAGTGCGCTTCGAGAATGCGTCGGCGACACTGGGGGCTTTGGCGATCCAGGGGCCGCGGGTGGTGGAGTTCGTGGGGCAACTGCTGGTGGGGAGTTCGCAGGACGGGACCCGGGGAGTGCCGGCAACCGGGCTCCAAAAGAATCAGATCGGAGCGTGGAGTTTTTCGGGGACCACGGTATGGGCGGCCCGCACGGGTTATACCGGTGAAGATGGATTTGAAATCATCGCTCCGGCGGCGGTCGTCGAAGAAATCTGGAACCGTTCGCTGGCGGTCGGCCATATCGGATGCCTGCAGCCGTGTGGGTTGGGTGCCCGGGACACCTTGCGCACGGAGGTTTGTTACCCCCTGTACGGTCACGAACTGGACGAAAATACATCGCCGTTGGAGGCGGGGCTCGGGGCGTTCGTTTCCTTCGACAAGGGACATTTTTATGGCCGTGAGGTTCTTGCCGATCAAAAGGCCAATGGTGTTCCACGAAAATGCGTTGCGTTCCGAATGGCAGACAAATCGGCTCCTCCGCGACCGGGATACCCAATCCATTCCGCGGGCAAAGTCGTCGGGTCCGTCGTGAGTGGAACGCAAAGTCCGTCTCTCCAAGTTGGCATTGGGATGGGTTACGTGCCACCGGTACTCGCTGAGCCTGGCACTCATTTGGAGATTGAGATCCGCGGGCGGACCTTTGCTGCCGAGATTGTCCGCAAACCGATCTATCGCCGGCCCGTTTGAGGGTTCCGGCAGGGTGGACAGATCGCTAACGCGTACTTCGATCCGCTCAATAGTATCCGACGTCACGGCTTCCTGCTTCAATCCGGTTCAGCATGTTTCAAGATCTGGGCGAAATTCTGCTCCTTTTTTGCGCGACGATTCGGTCGCTGCCCCGCGCATGGCGGGAGCGCCGCAAGGTGTTTGAGCAATTGTTCGAGATTGGCAATGCCAGCCTGCTCATGGCCTGCATTCTGTCCGTGTTCATCGGGGGTGTCTTGTCCCTGCAGACCGGTCCAGTGTTGGTCCAACGCGGGCTCGGATCATCCCTGGGCGGGCTCGTGGGCTTGGCGATGTGCAAGGAGTTGGCTCCCGTGATGATGTCCATTCTGATCGCCGGACGAATCGGGTCGGCGATGGCGGCCGAGCTGGGATCCATGAAGGTGTACCAGGAGATTGATGCGCTCCACACAATGAATCTCAGCCCTGTGCACTATCTCGTGCTGCCGCGAGTGCTGGCAATCACTCTGGCGCTCCCGTGCCTGGTGATTTTTTCAAATCTGGTCGGCTGGTTCGGCGGAGCGTTGGTCGCCGCCGGCAATCAGGAGATTGGGGTGCCGTTTTCCGCGTTTTTTGGAAACCTGCGGGACGTTGTACGGCCCTGGGACATTATCCACGGACTATTGAAGTCGGTGTTGTTCGCCCTCGTGACGGGTGTGGTCGCGTGTCACCAGGGATTGACCACCGTTGGCGGGCCACGCGGCATCGGGCGCAGCGTTACGAAGGCCGTGGTGAACGCTCTCGTGCTGATCCTGATCTTGGATTACATCCTGACGCGTCTGCTGCTGCCGTTCGATCGCTGACGGCCGTAGGGTTTTTTCATCGCCGGTTTTGGGGAGCCCGCAGTTACCCGAGGCTTGGAGGTTGGACGTTTCTGAGCGCGCTTTGCCGCTACTTTGTCGGGTCTTTTCCGGATGAACAAAGTTTCCGACAAAGTTTCCGACGAAGGAAAGCCTGAGGGGGCCAAAAAATGGCCACACTTCAGGGGAGCCGGAGGCCTTCGTCAAGGGCTGGCCACTTTCCCAAATCCGCGGATAAAGGAAAGGAGAACCGCGGATGAACACGGATTGACGCGGATAGAAAGGGCATGGAATCTGCGTCTATCGGCGTTTATCCGTGGTTCTCATTCCCCAATAGTTGGTGGCGACCAATTCAATTCTCAGTTTCAGATTCCTATCCGCGGATCAGGGACTTTGAGGTGCGCCGCCTGATCGTCGGCCCATTTCTTCTGCGGCGGCAGCAAGTGTTGCGGATCGAGCAAGTGGTACGCCGCGAGTGCCTCGGCGGCGCGGTTGCGCTGGAGGTGAACTTCCAACCAGCCGAGATTAACCACCGTCATGAGAAGGGGCGTGAGACCCACCCGCGGCAACGTCCCGAGCAGCAGCTCCCCTTCATCAACTCGATGGTTTTGGAGCAGTGCCAGCGCGTGGTTTATGATCACTCCGGGATCGCGGGGAGCTGCACTGAGGCATTTGAGTGTCAATTGCACGGATTGCCCCGGTCGCTTGCGTAGAATGAGGAGTGACGCGGCCAGATTGTTGACGGCAACGATGTGATTGGGGGCAATCCGCCAAGCGTTCTCGGCTGCCCGAAGCATCGCCTCGGCGTCGCGGGCTAGAAAGGCGGATTGGAACACCTGCCGCCAGTAATCCAGCTTCCCGCCCAATGCGCTCTCCAGAACTTCCAACAGCTTCCGGGCTGCCGCGGGTTGGCCAAGTTGGTTGAGCCCTATCGCGGTTTGATAACTCAGCGCAAGGTTCGAAAACGGAACCTCCGAAATCTGTCGGAAGGCCTTTTCGGCGGCCTCGAGGCGACCCTGATTGACCGCGCAAACCCCCTCCAGATAGAAGGTGTAACCGGCTGTCTGATCATGCAGGGGTGTGGTTCGCCGAAGATCGACGGCGAGGGTGCGCAGATCTTCCCAGCGTTTCAAAAGGATTAACAAGTCCGCGCAGGCGGACCAAAGCTCCGGCGCGGTGGGGAAAAGACGGCGATGCCGCTCCAACAGGCTGAGGGCATCGTCGTGCAATCCGAGAGCTACGAGAGCGCCTGCTTCCAGCAAGGAGTCCGCCGGCAGACTGGGAGGTAGATTGAATTTTTTGAACAACTCGCGGGCTTCCTCCTTTCGGCCGGCACGGGCCAGAGACTCCCAGAACCGAGCATGGTCGGAGACCCGATCGCTCCCGCCAATCTGCAGTGCTTGGAGTGATTGGGCGTACCGGTCCAATTGCGCGAGATGGTGACTGACGGCCAGTTCGAGGCGGTGCGCGAGCATGGCGGTCTTGGGATCCGTCATTCCAGCGTCCAAGATTCGCTGCCCGGCACCGGCGGTTCCCGAGGGACCCCACCCGGCCTGCCAGGCGGCCTGGTACAAACGGAGCTCCGGATCGTTGGTTAGGGAAGAATTCTTGGCCAGCACCCGTGCGAATTGCTCCATTTCATTTTGCCGAAATAAGGCCGGCAAGAACAGACGGACTTGAGGATCGGTGATTCGCTCCGAAAGTGGGCCGATCATTCCAACGACGTATTCATCCAGTCGAAAGTGGGCGAAGACTTCGCTCGCCAGCGTCAGATCGGCAGCGTTGGTCCGGGTCAATCGAAGGAGCCAGAATACTTGCACGCGAGCCAGGTTTAGTTGATCCCACGGTATGGGTTCCCAATCCCGAAGCGTTCGCAGCAGGCCGCGCGATGAATCGGGGTTCCCAGGATTGTTGCCGACGGCCATTTTCCAGGCGGCAACCGCTTCCAACAGTTCGTGTTTGGTCACGTGTTTTTCCGCCGCCCTGCGGAGCGACCAAACCTGCACCAGATCCAACCCGCTCACCTTTACGGCGGGCTTAAAATCCGGGGGGGATGTCTTCCAGATCTTGAAAAGAAACAAGGGGACCGCGACTGCCAATAGGAGGAGCAGTGCCATGGCCTTGCGAAACGTCTTCTCAAACACCAGCAGGCGAAGGAACGGGGAGTTCTCCACAAACTCGGGAAGTTGATTCTCCGACGGAGGCACTTCCGATTCGTCTTCGTGGTCTCGCCGCATTGGAACGTCGCTTTTACCGGTTGAAAGGTTCCAGCGGTATCAAGAGGTGAAATGAGGAGGTGTCACTTGCAACCATCCCGCTGGTTCGACGCTCGAAAGAATCACCTCCCCGCAAACCGCCGGCAGCAGGCAGAAGCCGCCCGCCGGGAGAAGGGTCTCGACTCCACCGGACCGGATCGACAGTTTTCCACGAGTTACCGCCAGCACGTGTGGCTGGCCGCCTGTCGAGAGCTGTCGATCCAAACCGGGCTCCCCTTCGTGGTGATCCACATCGAAGATGTTGTCCCGCACGAGGGGACGCCTTCTGCCGCCGGGAATCGCCTCGTAATTGGATCGAACGAGATCGGGTTCCCAATCCGCGAAGTCGATGGCGGCAAACGCCGGGTCGAGATGCAGGTCCCGAGGTCGGCCATCCAGACCTTTTCGGTTCCAGTCGAATACCCGATAGGTGGTGTCAGAGTTTTGCTGAATCTCAAAAATCACCTGCCCGGCCCCGATGGCATGCACGCGCCCGCTGGGAACAAACATGACATCACCCGCGTGGACGGGGTGATAATGAAAGCAAGTTGCAACGGTGCCGTCGCGGGTTTGCCGTTCAAATTGCTCACGCGTCATTCCACGACGGAGGCCGACGTACATCCGAGCATTCGGGTCGGCCTCGGCCACATACCACATTTCGGTCTTAGGCTCGCCCCCTCGCTCCCGAGCCATCGCCGCCGGAGGATGTACCTGGAGGGAAAGATCCTCCCGCGCATCCAGGATTTTGCACAACCAGGGAAACCGCTCGTCGGGAGCCACCCGACGGCCGAGCAGTTCCGCGCCGTAGTGACTCATCAACCACGAAAGATTCCGACCCGCAAAAGGACCCTCGGCGACGACACTCACGCCTTCCGGACGATCGGTGATCTCCCACGACTCTCCGATCAATAAACCCGGCGGAAGAGCCTTGCCAAATACCTCGGCTAGTCGGCGTCCTCCCCAGATCCGTTCCTTGAAGAGAGGTCGAAAAGTCAGCGGTGGCAACATGACATCGATCCGCAGGTTCAGGCTGTCAGCGGTTCCTGAACCCGCCCAAACGCGCGGAATTTGTCGTATCGCAACCGCTGTCGGTCGGCGACGGACAAGGTGCGAATTTCGGCAAGGTGGTGGCGTAACCGCTTTTGCAGCATCACCGAGGCTCCCGCCGGGTCGGTGTGAGCCCCACCGATGGGTTCCGGGACGACGTCATCGACGAGTCCGAGCTCCAGCAGATCTCGGGCGGTGATCCGCAGGGCGGCGGCGGCTTTGGCGGCGGCGGCGCGATCTTTCCAAAGAATCGAGGCGCACCCTTCCGGGCTGATCACCGAGTAGTAGGCGTTCTCCAATACCAGCACTCGGTCGGCCACACCAATACCGAGAGCTCCTCCAGAGCCTCCCTCCCCGATGACCGCCGCAATCGTCGGTACCTCCAGCAACATCATCTCCCGCAGATTGACCGCGATGGCTTCTCCGATGTGCCGTTCCTCGGCACCAATCCCGGGATAGGCGCCGGCGGTGTCAATCAGAGTGATAATGGGAATTCCAAACTTGTCGGCAAGCTTCATCAGGCGGAGTGCTTTCCGGTAGCCTTCCGGGTGGGCGGAGCCAAAATTGCGCAGGATGTTTTCCTTGGTATCCCGACCTTTTTGAGTCCCCAGCACCATGACACGATCGCCGCCGAGCCGGGCGAAACCGCCGACGACAGCGCGGTCATCGGCGAAGTGTCGGTCTCCATGCAGTTCCGAAAAATCGGTGAACACCGATCGCAGGTAATCGAGGGTGTAAGGGCGTTTGGGGTGGCGAGCCAGTTGGACCCGTTGCCAGGGACTGAGGTTGGAGAAAACCTGCCGCTTCGTTTCGTGCAGCTTCCGTTCGATCAGACGGATTTCCTCCTCGAAACTGATTCCGAGGGAGTGCATTTCAGGGTGTGCCCTGAGGTCGTCGAGCTTTCGCTGGAGCTCGACGATGGGTTTCTCGAAGTCGAGATGGTGCTTCATCGCTTTTGGCCGACGCCCGTAAATGTAGGGTCCGGCTCTCGGCGAGGCAACGGGCGAATTTGAGCGAGAAACGGTGGCCTCTCACCGGCGCGCTTGACTCCCGGGCTTCTGTTCGGACACTTCCGGGCGTGTCCACACCGACCCAGTTTCAGAATGTGACCGCCGTGGCGAAGGCCAACGTGTACTTCGACGGCAAGGTTGTCTCGCATTCCATTCTCCTCCCCGACGGGACAAAAAAGACGCTCGGGTTGATTTACCCGGGTGCCTTCCATTTCGGCACCGACAAGGCTGAGCGCATGGAAATCGTCGCCGGCGAATGCCTGGTGAAACCGGACGGCTCGACGGATGTGAAAACACAGGGAGCCGGCTCCCGCTTTGATGTTCCGGCAAAATCCGGCTTTGACATCGAAGTAAGGAAAGGCATTTGCGAATACATCTGCACCTTCATCGACTGATTTCCGGATCCATCCGCGCGGCTCTCCCGATTTACCTAGTTCACCCCATCCCCCATCATGATACCCCTCTCACGCCGCATCCTTCTTGCTACCGCCTTCACGGTGGTTGTCAACGTGGCGCTCCACGCCGCGGACAAGTCCTACACGTTTGGGCTGGTCGCTAAGTCCCAAGGCAATGCCGTCTTTCAAGTCGCTCGGGTGGGGGCGGAAGCGGCCGCCCGTGAACTCGGCATCAAGTATGGGCTGAAGATTCGGATCGATTGGCGGACGCCGAACGACGAAGACGCCCAGAAGCAGGCGGAAGCGGTTGAGCAGTTGGTTCTGGCGGGTGCAGATGGAATTGCCATTTCCTGTTCGGACGCCAACAAAGTTACGGATGCGATTAACAGTGCGGTGAAAAATGGGGTGCCGGTGGCAACGTTTGATTCCGATGCCCCGGCATCCAAGAGATTTGTGACCTACGGCGTCGACGATGAACAATGCGGCGAGCGAGTAATGATTGAGCTGGCGCAGGTGATGGGCGGCAAGGGGGTGGTGGCCATCCTCGCCGGCAATCAAAACGCTCCCAACCTTCAGAAGCGCGCGGCGGGAGTCCGCAAGGAAGCCCGCAAGCATCCTGGAATCCAAATCCGCGACATCTATTATCATCGAGAGACGCCGCAGGACGCCGCAGCACGGGTCGAGCAGGTGATGCAATCCAATCCGGATATCACGGGTTGGGCGATGATCGGTGGTTGGCCATTGTTCACGGAGAATGCCCTAAAATGGCCGCCCGGCTCCGTGAAATGTATTTCCGTCGATGCCCTTCCGGCCCAGTTAAGCTATGTCCGAAGCGGCCATGTGCAGATGCTGCTCGCGCAGCAGTGTTATCAATGGGGCTATCATTCGGTGGAACTACTGCTGAACAAGGTTCACTTTAAGAAAAATCCCGCAATGGTCCGGGACATCAGCCCGTTGGAAGCGGTCGACAAATCGAATGTCGATGCCTACGCAAAGAACTGGGAGAAGTGGTTGCCGAAATAGGCGAGAGTCCGGCCCCGACGGCGGAAGGACGACGACTCTCCGTGAGCGCGATTGCTAGGCATCGCGTGAGTGATAAATGGGTATGCAGGACCGAACGCGACGGGGCAGCCGGGCGGAACTTTTCGTGGCGAGATTCGACACCCTGTGACGGGTATACTAATCGATTTGATTTGTGGCTCTTATCCGTGTTCATAGATCGTTTGAAAACTATTCGTTGCGCGAATAGTGCCTAACGTCTATCGCTAGCGGCCAACTCTGTACTGTATGACTCTAAAATCGCCTCCTCAGCAGAATCTGTGGGTGGGTGGCGGTTCGGGTAGTTTTCCAAGATTGTGATATAGAGCTACTTCCAGAGCGCGATAGGTCCGAAAGCCGTAGGCTCGTCTGGTCGTCACTCGAATCTTGTTGTTAAGTCCCTCCACAGC
>CAMDJH010000175.1 GCA_945900455.1 Akkermansia muciniphila | reverse complement strand
CGTCCGGCGCGGTTCCGGAGGAATCGCGCTGCTTGCACTGCGGCGAGTGCTGTGCCAGTGGGGCCGTCCGTGAGGGTGGCCGGACGTTCTGTTGTTCGGGGTGCCAGACCGTGTTCGCGCTGCTCACGGAGAGTGGATTGGGGCAATTTTATGAATTGGCGGCCATGCCCGGCGCCCGCGTGGGGCAGACAACGGCGCAGCCCCAGTGGGCTTTCCTGGATGACCTGACGGTACAGGACAAGTTGCTGGATTTCGCGGATGCGCATCAAGCCAAGGTGACCCTGCATTTGCCGGCCATACATTGCGTCGCCTGTGTGTGGCTCTTGGAGAATCTGTTTCGCTTACGTGAGGGCATCGGCGAATCGCGGGTGAATTTCGCCCGGCGCGACGTGAGCATTACGTTTGAGCCGGCGCGGATAAAGCTCAGTGAAATCGCCGCGCTGCTGGCATCGTTGGGGTATGAGCCGATGCTCACGTTTGGGGCCCTCGACCGGGGCGAAGGCGGGAAGGCGTCGCGCTGGCGCGAGCGGCAATGGTTGCAAGTCGGGGTCGCGGGCTTTGGCTTCGGCAACATCATGCTATTGGCTCTTCCGAGCTACCTGGGTCTCGATAGCGCAAGCGGCCTTTGGTTCAAAGTCCTCGCTGGCTGGCTGAGTTTGGCTCTCGCATTACCCGTTCTCCTATACAGTGCCGCGGACTTCTGGCGGGCGGCCTGGTTCAGTTGCAAGCAGCGCGTGCTCACGCTGGATGTTCCCATCGCTCTTGGGTTGGCGGCGATTTACGGCCAGAGCGTCTTTGCCGTGGCATCCGGGCGGGGTGAGGGCTACTGCGATTCGCTCACCGGACTGATCTTATTTCTCCTCTGCGGCCGCGTGTTTCAGCGGAAGACGTTTGATCGGCTCGCGTTTGATCGAGACTACAAAGGTTTTTTCCCGCTGGCCGTCGTGCGGAGCACCCCGCGGGGCGAAGAGTCGGTGGCAATTTCACAACTCGCCGTGGGGGACAGGCTCCTCATTCGACATGGCGAACTCGTTCCGGCGGATGCGCAGCTCCTCTCGAACGCCGCGCTCGTCGATTACAGCTTTGTCACGGGTGAGGCGGAGCCGGTGACACGCTGCTCCGGCGACAAGCTGTTCGCTGGCGGACGTCAAGTGGGCGGGGCGATCGAAGTCGAAACCGTAAAGCCGGTGTCGGAAAGTTATCTGACGTCGCTCTGGAACAATGAAGCTTTCCAAAAGAAGAGGGATGGAGAGCTTGACTCGTTGACCAATCGCTATAGCCGCCGGTTCACATTGCTGGTGGTTGGAGTCGCGGTGTTGTCGGCGGGCAGCTGGATGAGGATCGACGCGGGCGTCGCCCTGAAGGTGTTTACGGCGGTGCTCATTGTGGCGTGCCCGTGCGCGCTGGCGCTCGCGGCGCCGTTGACGCTGGGTTCGGCCCAGCGTTGGCTGGCGGCCTGAAATGTATTTCTTCGCAATGCCCAAGTCACCGAGCGCATGGCGGCGTTGACGACGATTGTGCTCGATAAAACGGGAACCTTGACCGTGCCGGGAGCCGGGTCGGTGGTGTGGCAGGGCCAGGCGTTGAGCGAAGTCGACCAATGCAAGGTATACTCGCTCGCGCGGCACTCGACCCATCCGTTGGCCGTTCGGCTTTGCGAGACGGTGCGAGCGGGGGAGACTCGCATGACGGTGCAATCCTTTGTTGAAGCATCGGGGCGTGGAATGGGAGGGGAGATTGACGGACAGCCAATTCGGATGGGATCGGAGGAATGGTTGGGATTGGATGGAGGCGTAGAAGCAGGGCGGTCAGCGCCACGGGCCGCCGCTTCCCGGACGGAAGCGGGGAAGGGTGTCTCCGCTGAGAAAAAGCCGTCGCTGCTGCACTCGGCCGGCACCGTCCCAAACGGCAGCACGGTCCACGTCTCCATGGATGGAAAGTACCGGGGTTGCTTTGTGCTGGAGAGCGCACTTCGGCCGGAAGTGAGCGCTCTCGTCCAGCGCCTTCGAGGAACCTATGAACTCGTCCTCCTGAGCGGTGACAATTCGCGCGAGGCCGAACGTTTTCGCTCGTTGCTCGGGCCGGAGGCGCGGGTGGAGTTCAATCAAAGCCCGTTGGATAAGCTCAACGTCATTCGCGAACTGCAGGCGTCCCATCGGAAAGTTATGATGGTTGGCGACGGTTTGAACGATGCGGGTGCACTCAAGCAGGCCGATGTTGGTGTTGCGGTGGTGGAAAAGGTGGGGACGTTTTCGCCTGCGAGTGACGTCATTCTCGATGCGGCGCATCTTCCCAGACTTGCGGAGGTCCTTGAATTTGCTCGCTCGTCCGCATGGGTCGTGCGCGCCGGATTTGTCGTGTCAGGCCTTTATAACGTGGTGGGAATTTCGATTGCCGCGGCGGGATTATTGTCGCCCGTGGTTTGTGCCATCCTGATGCCGCTGAGTTCGGCAACCGTGGTGGCGTTCACCCTTGGCGCGACGGGTTGGATGGCGCGACAGCATCTGGGAGTGCGGCGCTCGTTTTTCGCGCCGGACGGCAGGGCGAATGGAGGGGCCGATCAAGCGCTCCGGGAGACGGTTGCAGTCCCGGCCGCCGGCTCATTGTCGCGGCCCCGCTCCACCGGTGTCGATTCCAGCCGTTTAATGCCAGTACCGGAGGAGGCCATTCGATGAGTGTTCTCGTGCTCCTCATTTTCGTCAGTCTGGCGGTAGCGACGACCTTTCTAATGGGATTCATCTGGGCGGTCCGCTCGGGGCAGTACGAAGACACAAGCACGCCGTCGATGCGAATACTGATGGAGGACAGCGGGCGCCCGGGGGGGGCGCCGGCCGAGTTCGGAGTGGGCGTTCCTGGCACGGTTGCCGACGTCCCCGCAGTATCGGCAGACCCGGTTGGCAATTTTGAGTCAGTGAAGAGCAATACGCGTGCAGTCTCACCGAGCCTCGCCGGTTCGAATTCTCCGGCATGAAAACATTTATTCATCCATGAACGTTGAAACCTTCCGCTACGACAATCGGGTTGTTCGTGCTTTCGCCATCGCCACGGTCCTTTGGGGCCTTGTGGGGTTCAGTGCGGGATTGCTCATCGCCTGCCAGCTCTTCTGGCCGGAGTTGAACCTGAACCTTCAATACACAACGTTCGGGCGGCTGCGTCCGCTGCACACCAACGCGGTCATTTTCGCCTTTGTGGGCAACGGCATGTTCATGGGCATTTACTATTCGCTCCAACGGCTGTGCAAGGCGCGGATGTTTTCAGACTTCCTCAGTTGGTTAAATTTCTGGGGGTGGCAGGCAATCATCGTCAGCGCGGCGGTGACACTCCCCCTGGGGCTGACGTCCAGCAAAGAATACGCGGAGCTGGAATGGCCCATCGACATTGCCATCACGGTGGTTTGGGTTGCCTTCACGGTGAACCTCATCGGTACGATTCTCCGTCGCCGCGAGAAGCATATCTATGTGGCCATCTGGTTTTATATCGCCACGGCCATCACGGTGGCGGTGTTGCATCTCGGAAACTCGCTGGCGGTGCCGGCGGGTCTCTTCAAGAGCTACTCGATCTACGCGGGGGTGCAGGATGCGTTGATGCAGTGGTGGTACGGGCACAACGCCGTGGCGTTCTTCCTTACCACGCCTTACCTGGGACTGATGTATTACTTTCTGCCCAAAGCCGCGGGCCGGCCGGTGTTTAGCTATCGGTTATCCATCATTCATTTCTGGGGCCTCATCTTCATATACATCTGGGCCGGGCCGCATCATCTCCTCTACACTGCGCTCCCCGATTGGGCGCAATCACTGGGCATGGTGTTTAGCGTGATGCTCATTGCGCCGAGTTGGGGTGGCATGTTGAACGGGCTGCTCACGCTGCGCGGCGTTTGGGACAAGGTGCGCGAGGACCCCATGCTCAAGTTCATGGTCGTTGCACTCACCGCCTACGGAATGGCAACGCTCGAAGGGCCCATGCTCGCCATCAAATCGGTGAACGCGCTGTCGCATTACACCGACTGGACCATCGCCCACGTCCACACGGGCGCGCTCGGTTGGAACGGTTTTATGACGTTCAGTATGCTGTACTGGCTCATTCCAAGGCTCTACAACACGAGGCTTTGGTCGGTAAAGCTGGCGAACTGGCACTTTTGGGTGTCCCTGCTGGGGATGATGTTTTACGTCGTTCCCATGTATTGGAGCGGGGTCGCGCAGGGGTTGATGTGGAAGCAATTCACCAAGGAAGGCTTCCTGCAGTATCCGAACTTCCTCGAGACGGTGCTGCAACTGATCCCGATGTACCGGCTGCGTGCCTTGGGGGGGGCGTTCTACATCGTCGGCGCGTGTTTCATGACCTACAACCTCTGGCGGACAGCCCGGAGCGGGCAGTTCCAACCGGAGCAGGAAGTGCAGGCGCCGCCGCGAAGCAATCAGATGGATGCCGCCCACGGCACGGGTCCCTGGGGCCATCGGTGGCTCGAGGCGAAGCCGTTGCTGTTCACGGCCCTCACACTGGTGGCGATCCTCATTGGCGGCGCGGTCGAGGTCATTCCGATGTATCTCATCAAGGAAAACGTGCCGACCATTGCCAGCGTGAAGCCCTACTCACCGTTGGAGGTGATCGGGCGCGATATTTACATCCGGGAAGGGTGCGTGGGCTGTCATTCCCAAATGATCCGGCCCTTCCGCAGCGAGACCGAGCGCTATGGCGAATATTCCAAGGCGGGTGAATTCATCTACGACCATCCGTTCCTCTGGGGTTCCAAGCGGACCGGACCCGATCTGCATCGCATCGGGGCGAAGTATCCCGACGCCTGGCACTACAACCACATGGACGACCCCCGTCTTACCTCGCCGGGTTCGCTTATGCCGCGCTACCCGTGGTTATTGACGCAGAAGTTCGATGTCCAGTCGCTGCCCGCCCGTCTGGCTGCGTTGCGCCGGGCCGGCGTGCCCTACAAACCGGGCTTCGAGAAGGGGGATGCACAGAGTGAGCTCCGTATACAGGCCGGCAAGGTGGTCGCGAACCTGGCCCAAGGTTCCATCAGCAACGCGCCGTCTGACACCGAAATCATCGCGCTCATCGCTTATCTCCAGCGCCTCGGCACGGATATTAAGGCAACCCCAGCCGTGCCCGCGCCCTCGGCCGGAAAGAACTGAAAGCACTTATGATCCAAAATGTCCTTCGTGAAATTGGCGGAATCGGCCTCTACGGAGCTATCTCCGTCTGCCTTTTCTTCCTCGTCTTTAGCGTGGCATTGATCCGCGCTTGTCTCCTCAAGAAATCGTTTCTTAATTTCATGGGCGCGCTGCCACTCGATGAGGGTCAGCCCGCCACACCGACCCAGGAAGTGCCCCGTCATGAATGATCAACCTCGCGACCCCCTGCTGCTCGACCACGAGGCCGACGGCATCAAGGAACTGGACAACAACCTCCCGCGCTGGTGGGTGTGGTTGTTTTACCTCAGCATCGCATTCGCGGTGTTTTACATGGCCTACTATCACGTCTTTCGGAAGGGCGACTTACAGATTTCAGCGTTCGATAAGGAATGGGCCATCGGGGAGAAGATCAAGTCCGATGCCATCGGGAAATTTGAGGCCAACTTGACTTCCCTCACGCCGTCGAAGGACCCGGATGTTTTGGCGCAGGGTTTGCAGACGTACACGACTAGTTGCGCGCCGTGCCATCGGCCCGATGGCGGCGGGCAGGTGGGCCCGAACCTTTGCGATGACTATTGGGGGCATGGGTCCAATTATGTGGACACCGTAAAGACGATCATCACTGGAGTGCCGGAGAAGGGGATGTTGACCTGGCGTGGAGTGCTTAAGCCGAGCGAAATCCAATCGGTTGCCAGCTACATCTTCACCCTGCGTGGGACATCGCCCCCGAATCCCAAGCCGCGCGAAGACCAAGCCCCGAAGGACACCGGCCCCAATCCGTTCGAATGATTGCTCCTGCCAAGGATCCGGAGCCGGATCAGACCCAATCCGGCGTCGCCCAGGACATTAACTGGGACGACTTCCGCGACCACTTGGCGACGGCGGACAAGGATGGCAGGCGCCGTTGGCTTTACCCAAAGAAGCCCGCCGGGAAATGGCATCGCCGCCGCGTGGGGTTTGCGGCCCTGCTCATCGTGGTGATGTTTGCCGGGCCGTGGATTCGCATTCATGGCAACCCTCTGCTTTTGATCAATATCATCGAACGGCGGTTTTCAATCCTCGGCCAGATTTTCTGGCCGCAGGATGCCTTTCTCTTCGCCGTCGCGATGCTCGTGTTCATCACCGGCATCATTATCTTCACAACCGCCTTCGGAAGACTCTGGTGTGGTTGGGCCTGCCCCCAGACCGTCATGATGGAAATGGTCTTTCGTAAAATCGAAAACCTGATTGAAGGTGACGCCCATGAACAGCGCGCCCTGGATGAGGCTCCGTGGACGCAGCAGAAACTATTCAAGAAGGCACTGAAGCATGGGGTGTTCCTTGGGCTCTCGTTTGCTGTCGGCAACACCCTTCTCGCCTACATCATTGGCAGCGAGCAATTGCTGGCTATCCAGTTTGATGACCCGGCGAAGCATCGGATTGGACTCACGTTCATGGTGCTCTTCACCTTGCTCTTCTATGGAATCTTTGCCCGCTTTCGGGAGCAAGCCTGTACGTTTATTTGCCCCTACGGCCGTTTCCAATCGGCCATCCTGGATGAAAACTCGATGGTCGTCGCCTACGACCGCAAACGAGGCGAAAAACGCGGCCCAATTCACCGTGATCAATCCCATGACGATCGTGCCACCGCAGGTCTCGGAGACTGCATTGCCTGCCGGCAATGCGTCGCGGTCTGCCCCACGGGGATCGATATCCGAAATGGCACGCAAATGGAGTGCGTGAATTGCACCGCCTGTATCGATGCCTGTGATGCCATCATGGACAAGGTCAACCGTCCACGGGGTCTCATCCGCTTCGCGTCGCTGAACAACATCGAGCGGGGTGAGCGCCAGCGATTTACTGCGCGCATGCAGCTTTACGCGGTTGTTCTCGCAGCGCTCATTTCCCTGTTCCTATTTCTCGTCTTCACGCGCGCCGAGGTCGGCACTACGCTACTACGCGCGCCGGGTGCGCTCTTTCAGCAGACTCCCGCTGGCACCATCCAGAACATATACACGATCAAGGTTATCAACAAGACGGAGCGGGATCTTCCAATCGAACTCAAGCTGCTCAATCGCGCTGGCACCGTCCGCCTGATGGGCGCAGGCACCTTTATCGTGCCGAAGGAAACTTTGGCGCAGACCTCGGTGTTGATTGAACTCGAGCCCGGGGCACTTACCGGCGGCAGCACGAAACTCAAGCTCGGTGTATTTTCGCGCGGAAAACTCCTCGAAACGGTAGTAACCGGCTTCGTGGGACCGCGCCAGCGACTTCCATGACCTCTCCTTCCTCCAATCCATCTCTTAATCTTTGGCCGTACGCCATCATCGGGTGGTTTGCCATGTTTGTCTCCGCGCTGATTGCCTGGATGGCCTTTGCTGTGCGGCAGAACCTGGATCTGGTTCGCCCGGACTACTACGAGCAAGAGATTCGATTCCAAGAGCAGTTGGACCGCGTGAACCGCACGGCCGCCGTGCACAGCGAATTGGCTTTTCAATACGAGCCAACCACGGGCGAAGTCATCCTGCGTCTGCCCGCCGCGCATATTGCGCAACATCCGACGGGCCGGATCCAGTTTTACCGGGCTGCGGACGCCGCCCTCGATTGCGAGGTTCCATTGACGATCGCGGCGCATGGAACGCAGCGCCTAAACGTTCGGGCGCTTCAGGTCGGCCCTTGGAAAATGCGGGTGACGTGGAGTGTCGCATCGAAGGAGTATTTTCTGGAGAAAACCTTCATCATTCCAGCTGCGCAGCGCGACCTCAACGCCTCGGCAACTTCGGTGAAATAGCATGGAACTTTGGACTGCTTTCCTCCTCGGACTCGCTGGCAGCCTCCATTGCGCGGCCATGTGTGGTCCCTTGGTGCTGGCGCTGGCGAAGGCCCGAGTGCGGCCGATGACGGTGCGCGAGGCTACCGGCCGTCTGTTCTACCACCTGGGGCGCGTGGCATCCTACTGTCTGCTCGGACTGGCCTTGGGATTTCTGGGGCGCGTCTTCATTCCGGCCGGTTTTCAGGGCTGGCTCTCGATTGCGCTGGGAGTGGGTTTGCTCGCTAGTGTGCTGGCTGGAGCGAGAGTTTCGCTGACCGCGCCGATTGGGAAATGGGTCGTACTGCTGAGGAACGGTATGCGCGGTCTGTTGGACCGGAACTCGCTGTCCGCACAGGCCGTGATGGGCGGGCTCAACGGCCTGCTCCCCTGCGGCTTGGTCTATATCGCAGCCGCCGGAGCCACCGCCACCGGACATCCCGTGTCCGGTGCGATCTACATGGTGTGCTTTGGCCTCGGGACTTGGCCGATGATGTTGAGCATTCACCTGGCCGGCCAGGGTGTCCCGCTTCCATTCCGCTTCCCGATGGGTCGCATCCCACGTGCCGCGGTCTTGGTGATGGCCGGATTGCTGATTCTCCGCGGCCTGGAACTTGGCATTCCCTTCGTCAGTCCCAACCTTTCTGCGGCCGGCAGCGACACGAGTCATTGCCACTAAGACTCGGGGGATTCGGCAGAGTCTCCAATTTGGAAGTGTTTCATTCCGCGGGTTCCTCACTCCCAACTTTGAGGCCAACCATTTCAAAAATCTGGCCAATGGCCAGGGTCAACGTCGCTTCGCGATCTGCGGTATTGTACATATTACTTGCCAGGTTCGCTTCGTTGGAAGTTAGATCCGAGCGCGTGCTCATCAATTGGTCGATGTTGATCTCACTCCCGAAGTATTCACTCAATCGATCTGTGAATTCTTTCAGCTTATTCTGGCGGGCTTCCAGCAACTGCTTTCGATTCTCATGGTTGCTCCAGGTTGCTTCGGCGGTGCTCACAATTTTGCGCCGAGTACTGATTTCTTCCGCCTCGATTTCGGCCTTGAATTGCCGGATTTGCGCCTCGGTCTTCTTGCGGGTTGCGGTCAGCACGCGTCGATCGTTCAGCCGAACATTGACACCACCGCCCACGGTCCAGCCCTCCAGGCGATTGTCGAATGTTTCCGATCCAATCGGAAAAAGAGTTCCTTCGACAAAAGTCGTCACGTCGTACTTGCCCCGGACGGCTTGCTTGTGTTGCAGCTCGGTGTTGCGAATCGCGTCGTCAAGAACGCGAAAGGTCGGGTTGTTGGATCGCGCACGCTCAATGAGATCCTGGAGCCCCTGCGCCGTTCTGGCTTGCTCGACGAATGGACTCAGTCCGTATTCCGCGATTTCGATGGACACCGGCTCGAAGCCATTGATGGCGAGGTAGGAGAGCAGAATGGTTAAGTACTCTTTCTCGCGAGCTGTGTAGATGTTGCGATTGGATTCGGCGGTGGCTCTGACGGATTCGATGCGCTGCCGGTCCGGCGCATCCACCCGCTCATCACGCATCAACTGCAAATAGTCCGATGCCGACTTGCTATAGATATCGACGAGTCGCCGGTAGTAAACAACCAGGTTGTAGTAACTCAGCGCGTTCTCGACGATCGACCGATAGCTCTTCAAATAATTCAATTGGGCGTTGCGCGCCGTCGATTCCTGAAAGGCCTGGGCGATGATCCGATCTTGACGGCGGCGGGATCCAAAAAATGGCATCTCGAAGCGCGTCCGGACCAGCGCGCCGGCACCGGATTCCACCGAATTCTGCCCGGGGAGGGATTCGGCAAAGTCAAAGCGGGAATGGGATGCACCCACTTCGGTGCCGAGCACCATCCCTTCGAATGTCTCCTTTTTCACTCCTACAACACTCTCGAAGGTGTTGCCAAACGCTCCGCGGCGATAGGGAAAATCCGAGAGATCGGACCGAGTTTCCACGAATGGCTCGAGCCGGCTCAAATTAGCCCGAAATTCCGACAGCCCGTGTTTCGCGGCTTTCATCTCTTCGCGCGAGGCCCTGACCGTCGGGTTCTTGGCGTAAGCGAGTCGTACAATCGACTCAAAGTTCAGGTGATACGGCGGCGCGAGGGGCATCCGGTTCGCCGCAAGCTGGTTTGTGGTGTTGTCTTTTCCTTCACCGGTACCGGACGTTGCGAGTGAGACCAACAGGGCCAGCATCAAGAGGGCACCCGTCGATGGGGCGGTGCGACGGGCACGGCCGTCGAAGCCGATGATTGCCGGTTGACGCCGGTCGGACCGACTACCCACTCCGAATCGGGTTTCGACGGGGCTATTGTGCATTCTTGCTCCTTTCTTCCAACCGGTACAGTGCGCTGTCGGTACGAATGAAGAGCGCTCCATGCGAGACCGCTTCGGAAGCCATAATTCGGCCCGCGAGTTCGTTCTTCGCGATGAGTTGAAACGATTTCCCCGACCCGATCACGGCGGTGACGCCGTCCCGACTGGGGACGTGGATCTTTCCGTCCGCATACAGGAGAGAGGCGTTGTGCTCTCCACCCAGGCGTTCGCGATAATGTTCAGCACCGGTGTGGGCGTCGAGACACGTGAGCATCCCCCCGGAATCCGACACGAAATAGAGTTCATTTCCGACCAGCAATGGTGACGCCATGGTCGGCACCCCTTTGGTATAACGCCAAACGATCTCCGGGTCCTTGCCGCCGTCATATCGAATCGCGAGCATCTCCGGTCGCATGAAACCGGTGCTGAGGTAGATCATGCCATGGCCGGTAACCGGCCGGGCCGCGAGGGAGAAGCCGAGATTGCCATATTTCAACCTCCACAACTCGCGGCCGGAGGCCGGATCGTAGCTGTAGAGCCAATCGGCGCCGGGGGAGAATAGCTGCTCCTGGCCGTTTACCCGGACCACGATCGGTGTCGCGTACGATTTCTTCAGTTGGGGATTGCTATTCATGGTGCCAGTTCGATCCGTTTTCCAGGCGAGCGTTCCCGTGTGTTTGTCGAGGGCGGCGACGTATTGCAGATCGCTACCGTCCATTTGAAATATCAAACGATCACCCCACACAATCGGTGAAGCTCCCGGACCATTCTCGTGCAGGATGTGGAGGCTCGTGTTGGTCCAAAGGATCTGGCCCGTGCGGGTGTCCAGACAGGCTGTTCCCGATGCGCCGAAATGCGCGTACAGCCGTCCGGGTTCGATCACCGGGGTGGGTGAGGCATAGCTGTTGAGCGTGTGGGCCCATTGGGGCTCGCGTTCGCTTAATAGCAAAATGTCGTGCGTGATGCGTCCGGAACGGGCATCGACACAGATTGCACGATATTCGACTTTTTCGAGGAGCGTCAGGGGCTGGTCGCCGGTGTTGGCTTTCAGGCGGCGGGCGACATCGTCCGGGTTGGCTTTGGTTTCAATCGCGGTGGTTAACCAGATTTGATCCCCGTCGATCACGGGGGAAGACCAACCGCGCCCGGGAATCGGTGCCTTCCAAGTCACGTTGAGATTCTCACCCCATCGCGTCGGCAGAGGATCGCCCTGGGCATGGCCCTGGCCACCCGGACCGCGCCACTCGGGCCATTCCCCAGACCCCTGCAGTCGGAGAACACCCACAAGGAACAGCCCGGACAGGAGAATCACCTCCCATTTCGCAATTGAGATCATCAAGCAATAGGTTTACTGGATATTGCCGAACACAATCAACCATTGGAATTGCTGGGGGGTGCAGGACAAAAATCTGATTCCGTTGAAAAACAGGCTGTTTTCTTATCATGACCTGTCTTGGAACCGATGAGGCGGGTCCGTTCTGAACGCCGTCCGCGCTCTATCTGCGACTCGGTGGTCCCATTGCCCGTTTCCAGGTGCCGATACGCTGGGGTTGGAGATTGGCCATTTCTACACATCCGATGTCCCGATCGGGACATTTTACCCGTTGATGGATCCGGCACAGTCAATACGCCCCCGACCGTCAATCTTGTTAGCCCGTCCGTCGGATCGAGTTTCGTGGTGACGGCCACCGTTCCTCTTTCCGCCCTGGCTGCTGACAGCGATGGGGCGATCGACACGGGAGGATCGCGCACCCTCTCGATGCCTTTGACGATATCCGTCACTGAGGTCCCGGTGCCCTGAGGTCGGCATTTTCGATGGTCGCCTCGGGTCGCAGTCCTTGTCTTGCGCGGACTTAGCCGATGGTCGAGGTCGGAAGAGCCGGCGTGAGGAATCAGTTGACCGAGCCCGATTTCTGGCTAGCGTCGAGGGGTCCCTGGAAGTTCCGCCGCTCAGTCGAGTTCTGATTCACGTTATGAAGACATCAACTCCGTTCGCCTCACTTAGGTCCCCGACCGTTTCATCGGGTCGCTGGGGTTTTACCTTGATTGAACTGCTGGTGGTGATTGCGATCATTGCGATCCTGGCCGGAATGCTGCTCCCCGCCCTTTCAAAAGCGAAGGAACAGGGCAACCGCACCGCGTGCTCGAACAATCAGAAGCAGCTGATGCTGGCGACGATTTTATATACGACTGATTCGACGGATTGGGTGCCGCATCCGAATTGGGATTTTATTCCCACCGTCCCCGGCTGGCTCTGCACGCCTCCTTTTACGAAATCCGAAACCAACATCCAGACGGGTGTCCTTTGGAAATATGCTTCCGCGTACAAAATATTCCGGTGCCCGCTCGACCGAACGAATACGCCGGCTTTCCGCTCCCGAGGTCAGAAATATTCGAGCTATATCATGAACGGTTCTCTCTGCGCTTTTCAGATTCGTCCCAATACATTCAAGATTTCTCAGTTTAAACCGAACGATATCGTGATATGGCAGGCGGATGAGCGTAGCCCGGGCGACTTCAATGATGCGTCGAGCTCCCCCAGCGAGGGGATTACTCGCATTCACAACGTCGGCACCACGGTTGGAGTGATTGATGGCCACGTGGAATATATAAAGATCAAAGCGTTCAATGTGGAAGCCACCTTGCGACCGGGCCGGCTGTGGAACGTTCCGAATAGCAGGACAGGCGACGGCCCCTGAATCCTGGGCGAATCCTTGGGCCGATTCAGCGGGTAACGAGTGAAGGGTAAACTTGGACTACTTGGACTACTTGGAAAATCGGAAACTAGGCAGCGTGGAGATCGAGCGGTCACGTTCTCATTCTTGGCAACTTCTTCGTATGAAATCATTCACTGCGCTCTTCCAGTCGCCATGCATCGTGCGTTGGATCGTAATCGCCGGTTTAACCGTGGTGGGTTGTGGGAAAAAGGAAGTGGATGCGGTGGATTTAGAGAGATCTATTCGGGCGGTTGTGCCCGCGACGGTTTCGCAAAGTGATCCGGTGAAGCAAGTGGCGGATCAGGCCGTGGCCGCAATTCGGGACAAGAACTACGAAGGCGGTGCGGTCGCGTTGGAGGCGCTGCGTGTCAGTCCCAATTTGAGCGGCGACCAGCTCACCGCCGCTCAAGACGCCATGGCTGCCTATCAGAAGCAATTGATTGACCTGGCGGATCGCGGCGATGCCAACGCCAAGCGAGCGTTGGAGACGATGAGAACACGCAGTCGTTAGGTTCGCCCAAATCCGCGGATAAAGGAGAGGAGAACCGCGGATGAACACGGATTGACGCGGATAGAAAGGGCATGGAATCTGCGTCTATCGGCGTTTATCCGTGGTTCTCATTCCTCAATAGTCGCTGGCGACAAATTCAATTCTCAAGGCAAG